>JAFDVY010000033.1 GCA_018268785.1 Acidobacteriota bacterium
AGTTCAAGGCACAAGCCGAGATTTCACGCTGCAATCTAGATCTTGTCTGGATCCGGCAACATGAAATCGCGCACGAAGCTCAACAGTTCGTAGTAGGAGCCGATGAACGTACGCAGAGTGCGGACCGTCGCGCCGTAGCCATCAAACTCGTCAACGGTCATTCCATCTTCGTCGTACGCTTTTCGGAAATCGGGAAACTTCTCGTAAAGCTCCGCGACAATGACGCGATCGACCGGAACTTGCATGCGTTCCTTCACTTCGACTCTCGACTCGTTGAACTGCAACTGCCAGTCGTAAGGAATGGTCATGATCACGTCGCCGCCAACCAATTCCGACCAATGGAGATGGTGCCGGTACGCAGCGGCCAGGAGGCGCGTCTTGTATCCCCGATGCTGAAAAATGCCGTAAGCCTTCTTTATGGCGGCGATACCGGCCCAATCCAAGTGGCCTGGAATAATCGTTATGCGCTCCCTTTTAGCGACTACCTTGATCCAGTCGTCGAGCCTGCCTACCATCATCGTGCACACGGGTGTCAGGTTGGAGGTGTCTTTTCCCTCAGCGATCCGCCGTGCCAGCCCGCGCTCTACGGCTTCCGCGATGGCAATCGCCTGGGGGATTGTGAAGCACACAGTCGCATTTATGTTCACGCCACGGAAGGTCAATTCTTCAGCAGCCAAAACTCCGGCGCGCGTGGCGGGCACCTTAACCTGGATATTCGGTGCCAATGAGTCAAATCGTACCCCCTGATCGACGATTGCCTGCGAATTCCGGTAGTACGTTGGGTTGGTCTGCAGGGAGATGCGACCCCTTCGGCCGTGGTCTCTGAAGAAAACTGGCATAAGGAGTTCGGACGCCTTGAAAGCCATTTCTTCAACGAGCTTCCATGTGATTTCGATTTCACCTGAATCTGGATTTTCTGAAATCAATTGCGCGATTCGATCGCGCCAGGCTGGCAACTCTTTCTTCAAGACGGCCAGTACGATAGTTGGATTTGATGTTGCCCCGACGGCGCCGTTTGCGATGGCGTATGTGAGTTCCCGAATGGAGCACGAATCATTCCAGAAGTCGGTGGGACCAATTGCCGCCGTCTGCTGAAGGGGGCTGAGAAGGGTCGTTACCATGTTGGTTCTCCTTTCGGCCGGCCTGGCATCGAGCCGGCTCGACAGATACAAGGGCATCAGAGACGGCAAGAAGCACCATGTCGGCTATTCTGTACCGACGTTTACTTCACTATGGGAACGCGTGGATCTGTTACGTTCCAAGTATGTCGAACCCAGCTATGGTCGGGGTCATCCGAAGCCGCCATGGAATGGGCTGATCCCGCCAAAACGTTCAGGTAGTAAATGTTGTAACCGTGAGCTGCCACGACCGGGTGGTAGCCTTCCGGGATAAGCACTAAGTCTCCGTCGCGCACGGTCATAGTCGAGTCCAGGCGACGATCGCGTGTGTACACTCGCTGAATTGCATAACCTTCGGGCTTGTCAATTCGATAGTAATAAAGCTCCTCAAGGTCCACTTCGCCCGGTGGGTTGTGCACATCGTGTTTGTGAGGCGGGTAGCTCGACCAGTTTCCGCCGGGCGTGTAAACTTCGACGATCAGTAGACGCTGAGCAGGGAACTCTGGAGCAATAATGTGATTGATTTGGCGGGTCGCATTGGCGCCGCCGCGGACCTCGACGCGCACGTCGCTTGGCTCAATCAAGGCTGCGGGATACGGAATTTCGGCCCGGCTAGAACAGAAAGCCAGGTCGCATTCTGAGCGCGCAGTGACGGTGTAGCTGGTACCGATAGGTAGGTACACAGCCCAAGGCATTCCGCCGAAGACGTTCACACGGCCACCAATATGCGTCCACGCACCGTTGGTGGAACTTACGTCGATGCAACCGCCAAGAATTACAATACCCAGCTCGCTTTCGCCGGTATATCCCTTGTATTCTTCACCGGCCTCGAAGCTCTTGACCCGGAGGGACAAGTAATCGAAGCCAATGCTCTTCGGCTCGACATCCATCTTGATTCCGTGTCCGTTTGTCGTCTGCGCGCCCCGAATCAGTAAATTGCCGCTGGTCGTCATTGCAAATCCTCCCTGGGCGGTGCGGTCGATTCCCGAACGATCAATTCCGCTGGCACTTTGATTGTGGTCGCCGAATCTTCTCCTGAGATAAGTTTGAGCAGGCTTTCCATTGCCAAACGGCCCATCAAGCGCCGTGGTTGGCGAACCGTAGTGAGCGGAGGCTGCGTAAATGATGCGATGAAAAGGTCATCAAAGCCGATTACCGAAATGTCTCCCGGTACACTGATCTTTTTGAGATTGAGCTGCCGGAGTGCGCCAAGCGCGGTCATGTCGTTGTAGCAGAAAATTGCCGTTGGCGATTTCGGCAAACTCAAAAGCATCTCCACCCCAATCATTCCCCCCTCGCATTTGCCGTCTCCGTGCACTACGAGTTCTGGAGTGAAGGGGAGGTCCGCGCGTTCCAATGCTTCCCGATAACCCGTCAGACGTTCCATATCGGACTGGTAGCCGAAACGATCACCGATGTACGCGATTCGCCGATGGCCCAATTGGATCAGGTGATTGGTGACGTCTGCGCTGCCTTTCACGTTGTCAATGAGCACGGAATTGACAAATTCACCGGGGTGTTGGTTGTTGACCAGCACAATCGGAATTCTCATTTCGGACAACAGAGGCCGGTACAATGCGCCGACCCTCGATGAGGTCACAACGATTCCTTCTACGCGCCTTTCGGAAAAGGACTGGACGACTTTGGTTTCGCGTTCGGGCTCGGCATTTGAATTGGCGAGAAACACGGAATAGCCGTGGTCGTTGGCGTATTCTTCGATACCGTTAACAACATCACTCACGAAAGGATCCGAAATGGACGTTACCACGACGCCGATGGTCTTGGTCCTTTGCGTGACCAAACCACGAGCGATTGCGCTGGCGCTGTACCCGGATTCCTTGGCGATGCTTTGAATGCGTTCTGCGGTTCTGCGGCTGATCAAGTGACTGTTGTGCAAGGCGCGCGAAACAGTGGACGAGGAAACATTGGCGATGCGCGCGATGTCCTTGATTGAGGTAGGTTTATGCACGGGCGAGTTCACTGTCTTTGCACACGTTTGCGAAGATGCGCCTCCATACTGTAATCCGCTCCTTCTTTCGTGTCAATCCGCTACAATCCCGCTACTGATCCGCCCGCTATTCCGATAAGTTATTGATTCTGTTAAAATTGCGCGAATTTGTCGTTCCTGACTGCGTGGCCGAAAGCACAACTCTCGTGGCCAGCCCTATTTCCCCATATATCCGAGGTTTGGCTGGTCGCAGCGCACCCAAGCTTCTCGGAGGCTTTTGGCGATCTCCCACTGTCCGATGAGCGGATATTCCAGCATTGCCAATTGCGCGAGGTCCCAGGATTTTTCGGTTACCGCACGAATCGCTGTACGTTCGTAAGCCTTGACCGCTAGAACGAGTCCTTTCACGCTTTCTGGCAGTTTTCCCGCGTTCGAGGGTGTCACACCTTGGCTGCTGATCTCGCACGGAACTTCGACGACATCTTCGGTCTGTAGGTCTTCGATAGACTTCTTGTTTCGCACGTTCACCACCACGGTCCGCGGTTCGTCAGACACGAGACCGCTCATTACCTCCACCGCGATTTTGTGATATCCAGTTGGGCTATCGAAGGGATCCGGCTCTTTCTCAATCTTTTGAAAAGCCGTGCCTGCATTGGCTTCGAGTTTCAAATAGGAAGCATTGCGCTGTTCGAGGTATCTGCGATAAGTGGCAAGGGCTTCTCGCGGCGCTTCCGATCGGAGCTGCGAAAAAAGTTCCGTATTCAGACGCATAAGCTCCTCGCCACGGGTCGCGCCTGCCTTCAATTGATTACGATAGGCCTTGCGCTGGCTATAGTAAAAAAAAAGATATTCGGAAGGAATAAGTTGCAGGGTGCTAATCAGCTTGGGGTCGAAGAGATCTGTATGATAAAGCTCGCGCAGAGCGTTTTCATTCTCGAGCAAGTTCCCGGTTACGTCTTGCCCGCGCACGGTTACCCGGCGCACCCAGCCAAGATGATTTAAGCCTGCATAGTCGCAATGGACCTCGGAAGGCGGTTCATCTAGCACATGCGCTATTCGATGAAACAGTTCAGCAGGCGTATCGCAAATTCCAATTACCTTCAGTTCGGTGTGTTGCAGCAAAGCCTGCGTAATTAAGCCGGCAGGATTCGTAAAATTGATGAACCAGGCGTCTGGTGCTAAGCGTTCGACGATCCGTCCGTGTTCCAGCGCGACTGGTACCGTGCGAAGGGCCATCGCTACGCCGCCTGGCCCTGTTGTTTCCTGGCCAGCAAGGCCTTCGTCGATGGCAATTCGTTCGTCTCGAGCGCGAGCTGCCATGCCGCCGATGCGGAGACTACTGAGCACAAAGTCGCAGCCCTCGACGGCCCTTTCCACGGAATCGAACGAACCAATTCGGACAGCGACTCTCTGACTGCTGGCGATCTCACGCCCGAGAGAAGCCATGAGCTCGGCACGCCCCGAGTCAACGTCGAAAAGTCGCAACCCTTTGATATTGAGGAGCGCCTGGGCCCTCAACAATCCGTGAATCAGCAGCGGAGTTCGGACGCCGCCGCCACCAATGATGCTCACCGTACGCTGCATAGCGCTCCATCCAATTCGTTCTTTGAGGGAAATCCAGCGATACCACCCAAGGCGCGCGCCGACATTTCTCCGCACACCGCTCCAACTTTAAGGCATGCCTTCGGATCCATCCCAGTCAACCGCGCATAGAGAAATCCTGCGTCAAAGCAATCGCCAGCGCCAGTCGTATCCACAGGCTCGATGTTGCCTGGCTCTTGGAATAGGATCTCGCCGTCCCACAATAGGGCGGCGCCAGACTGGCCGCGCTTCATGGCCACGCGCTTAAGCCCCATTCGCCGAAAAGCGTCTAACATCCGCCGGGGCTCTGTTTCATGGGTCATTACCTCGGCCTCGCGCTCATTGGGAAAAAAGACATCAGCTAGTTGAAGCGCAGATACTGCGCGGGTATCGCCATACCATTCTGGGTGCCAGCCAACGTCCACCGACACGGTGAGTCCACTATTCGCGAGCTCTTCAAACAGTCTTGGAGCAAATGAAAGATCCAAAGCATGCGCAAAATGCACGTGTCGGGCACGAAAGGGCTGAGCTGCGAACGCCAGCCGCTCAATCAGGGCCGGCAACTCTCGATTCGCTCCGTTGTAGGTGAGAAAAGTACGGTCGGTTGTAGTAGAAATGCTCACTGCGATCGCAGTAGGCTCCGCCGCAGTGGTTTTAATTCCGTCAATGCTAACGCCGTGGACGCGCAGACGATCCAGCATCCACTGCCCGTCAGACTCTCCAACGACGCCAATAATGCCTGCACGAAGGCCGAGTTTGGCCAGGCCGCACGCCGTGATCGCGGCGCCGCCGCCGATCTCTTTATGAAATTCGTGCGCAAACGACTCTTCCCCTGCGCGCGGCCAGGTGCGGAACCCGCTCATAACGAGGTCCTGGAAGAGGTCACCTACAGCTAAAACGTCAAACGAAGGTCGATTCGTCACACAGTGACCTCTATTTCTTGCTCTCTGAACGGCCATTCCCGGTGCACGCGTGCACGCCACATATATGCGCATACACCAACCGCGGCCAGCGCTAGCCCCCACAAGATGAATCTCACCCCGCTCGCAGCCAGGATGTAAGCCCAGCCTGCAAACGCAATTATGCTGGTGACCGGATAGAACCACATCTTGAAAGGCCGGTGGATATCGGGGCGGTACTTGCGGATCAGCGTGACCGCGACCACCTGGGCCATGAATTGTATGAGGACCTGAATGACGATGAGGGCCGTAATCAAATCGGAAAGATCCAAGAGGCTCGCAAACGCTGAAGCAATTCCGATGAAAAGAACAGAGACGTAAGGGAAATTCTTAGTGCGATGAAGTTTCCCAAAAACTGCGAAGAATCTGCCGTCCGCTGCCGCCGCATAGGGAACTCTGGAATAACCAAGCAAGACTGCAAAAAGCGAAGCAAACGTAGTAAAGAGAATGAGCCCCGTCATTACCTGCGCGACTTTTGATCCGTACAATCGCAGCATGAGGTCAGAAACAATGAATGTGGAATGTTTCGCCTCCTGCCAGGGAACCACGCCAATGGTCGTCAGATTCATCGTTAGATATAGAGCCGCGACCAACCCAATCGAAATCAATATACTCCGGGGAATAACGCGTTCGGGATGACGAACTTCTCCAGCGAAAAAGCACACGTTGTTGTAGCCGCCGTAGTCGTACATTGCCAATAGAGTGGCGCCTCCGAGCCCTACGAAAAACTGCTTGGAGAGGGTGAACGCGTGCGGCGGAAAATCGAAAATGCGGTCAGCTCGAAAATTCAGCAAACCCGCTACGGTGACGGCCAGCGCCGTAAAAATCACGACAATCCAAAGCGCGATAGACAAGCGACCAACGGAGCGAATATCGCGGTACAACAGAGCTGTGATCGCGAGACAGACCGTCGCTGCTACAGCTTTTCCGGGCCAGTATCCCATCCCCGGCCAGAGGAACTTTGTATATTGAGAAAAGCCGACGGCTCCGGCTCCGATCGAAAGAGGAGCTAAGAAGATCGTCTCCCAGATAAACAGGAAACTCATCAGCCTCCCAAGCTTCTTTGGGCCGTAAGCCTCGGAAAGGTACTGATAGGGTCCCCCTGAGCCTGGCATAGCGGCCCCGAGTTCGGCCCAAACCAGACCGTCGCAGATCGCCACCACAGCGCCTAAAACCCAGCCCAACAGTGCTTGGGGACCGTCCATGGTACTCAAAATTAAGGGGATAGTGAGGAAGGGACCGACGCCGATCATCTCCAGCATGTTGGCGGAAATTGCTTGGAATAGGCCAAGTTCGCGACGCAGGTGAGGAGTGGGTGTGCCGGACACCGAGGGATTTTCTCACACGTTTGCATAAACAGGCAATGCGTGACGAAAAATGGATGGCCTCTCAGATTCCAAGCTGCAGACGCCCGTCCCCGACATGCCGTAATATGAGTTTGATGATACCGCTCAGGCTCCAGGTCGGATTCTTGGTTGCGGCAGTCTTCTTATCGGCGACCTGCCACGGACAGAGCCCACTACCCGACCGTGCCTCGACTAGCCGGTTGGAACAATCCTTACAGCTCGCGAAGGCTCATCGGTACGAGGAGGCAGAGGCCGCGATACGAAATCTGCCAATACCGCAAAATCTCCAACAGCGCATCGCCTTTTTTCGCCTTAGGGCCTCGATTGAATCTGGCCTCGGCCATTCCGCAGCCGCTGCAACGGACATGGAGCATGCAGCCCAGCTCGCACCTCAGGACATTGATTTGCAAGTGGCTGCAAAGCTAGCGCGGTTACAAGTTGAATTGAAGTCGCACGCTGCCCCTACGCTCACGTTGACGGCGCTGCGTAAACTTGCCGTTACATCATCCGATAGCACCGGGCTTCATATGCGCATGGCGGAAATGCTGAGTGCCGCAGGCCTTTATGGTGAGGCCGCCAAGGAATTTGAGGAAGCAAGCCGGCTGGTGCCCGGGAGCGCTGACATTCTGTACGACCTCGCCCTTGCCCATTACCGAAATAGTGATTGGGACGCGGCTTTGACCAGCGCGGAACGCGCGAAGACGCTTCAAGACAGCGCATCGCTAGAGAGTTTGCTTGGCGATATCCAGGAAAAACGGGGTGACGCGCTCGCAGCTGTACACAGTTATCAGGCTGCGGTTACGCTTGAACCAACTGTGGAAGAACACAGACTGGTTCTTGCCCGGGAGTTGCTGAAGCATCACACTTTTGATGCAGCGATTGTCGTTTTAGAACAAGCTGGAGAACTCTTTCCTCATTCTGTTCGCGTAAAGACTCTGCTCGGACTCACTTACTATTTGGTAGACCGCTCGGCCGACTCTATTCACGCATTGCTTGCCGCCGCAAGTATCGATCCGAATGAAGAACTGCCCGTGCGCTATCTCGGTGAAATCACTCTTGAGGACTCAATTGCTCCGGACCCTGCCGTGGTCGATAGAGTTTGCGGCTTTGCGGATGCCCATGCCTCAGGGAAGAATGTGGGCGCCCTTTGCGGCGCAATCCTGTTGCGGGTGGCTCAAGACGGGAACGACGTCTCGCGCCGGCCCGAAGTGTTCCGCAGACTCGAACAAGCAGCCCGAGTCGCTCCACAGGAGCCGCTGGCACGGTGCCAGTTGGGGAAGGCATTTGAATGGGCCGAGCAATGGCAAAATGCGCGTGTTGAACTTGAAAGATGCGTAAAGCTCGATCCCGGATCTCCCGAAAGTCATTACCGGCTCGCACGCGTTTATCGGCGAATGGGGCTTACTGCACTCTCTAAAGAGCAAACCGCACTGCAACAGCGAGCGGCAGAACATCAAGAAGAAGAGGGCGCGCGACGCGCGAATATGGTTATGCGATTCCTTGTGCTATTCGAACAGTGAAGTCTCAGCCCTTGATTGTCCAAGAAACCTCGATCACCAAGTAGGCTAAGGTGGGAGCGCTAGGTATGGTCAACGTGGACAGGGCCCAACGGCAGTTCTGGGAATCGGAACTGGTGGTTCGTCAGCCAATGTTTTTGAAAAGAATGGCGGGGACGACGAGACTCGAACTCGCGACCTCTGCCGTGACAGGGCAGCGTTCTAACCAACTGAACTACGTCCCCACTGATGGTGAATCGTCACTTGGTGGGCACTGAAGGATTTGAACCTTCGACCTTTCGGGTGTAAACCGAACGCTCTAACCGCTGAGCTAAGCGCCCCTACCTTAACAACTTTACAGGAAGCGCCGCAACTCGTCAACGCACCCAATCAAAGCACAAATTGCTTTTACTGCGCTAGAACGAGAACTTCGACTCCCGAAGCCGCGTCCTTCTGGTGAAATACTTTCTCCGTCGCTTTCTTGAAGTCTTCCGGCTTGGCATCTGGAATCTCCACAAAGCTCTGCGGATTGCGGTCCGCGAGGGGAAACCACGAGCTCTGAATCTGCACCATGATCCTGTGCCCGCGCCGGAACGTGTGATTCACATCCGGCATGGAAAAATTCAGCTCCACCAGTTTTCCAGGCGTCAGTGCCTCGGGTTTTTCCCAACTGTTGCGGAATTTCGCCCGCATCGGTTCGCCGCGGAGCAATTGTTGGTAGCCGCCCATGCGAATCGCAGGAGCTCCGATCACCCGTTTGCTCGTATTCGCAGCTTCGTCTTCCGGGAAATCGTTCGGGTAGACGTCAATCAGCTTCACCACAAAGTCCGAATCCGTTCCTGTCGAAGATACGCGCAATTTCGGGTACACAGGACCTGCAATCGTTACATCCTCGGTCAAAGGATCGCTCGCGTACGCCAGCACGTCCGTTCGCCGCGATGCAAACCGCTGGTCGTCTACCATATAGCGCTGCGGCACCGCGGTTGCCATGTAATCGATGAACGGTACCGGATGCGCCGGATCGCTCACATATTCGTCCGCGCTTTCTTTTTCGCTGGGCGGCTCAAAGGAAAGTTTGCCTCCTGCATGTAAATAAAGTGTTTTCCCCTGAGCTTTCGCCGGCGGCCACGAATCGTATTTCCGCCAAACATTCGTCCCCGTCTCGAAGACGTAAGCTTTCGGCAATCCAGTCCCTTTGCCCTTCAAATAGTATTCAAAGAAAGGGAACTGGATGTTCGCACGAAAATACTCGCTCGTCTTCGCATCAAACTTCACGTCGCCCAAATGATCGCCGTCTGTAGTCACCCAGCCGCCATGCACCCACGGGCCAACTACGAGTGAATTTGGCAGCCCCGGATTGAATTGATCGATTGCGTGGAACGTCTTGAACGGCCCGGATAGATCCTCGCCGTCGAACCAACCGCCCACGGTCATCACCGCGCATTTGATATTCTTCATGTGTCGCGACAAATCGCGGGCCTTCCAGTAGTCGTCGTACGTCGTATGCGATAGCTGGTCGTTGAAAAGAAAATTTGTCCCCTTCAAATACATCTTGTCGAGATTCCGGGTGTTCCCCACTTTCAAATAAAATTCGTATCCATCGGGAGTGCCAAAATCGAATGGCACAGTGTGTTTCGGCGGCAGCGAGGGTTCCACCATTGGTTTGAACGCGGAATAAAACCCGAAATTCGCCGCCAGCATGAAGGCTCCGCCGTGATACGCATCGTCGGTGAAAAATAAATCCGTCATTGGAGCTTGGGGAGAAGCGGCTTTCAACGCTGGATGCGAATCGATGATGCTCGCCGACGTGTAGAATCCAGGATACGAAATTCCCCAAATTCCGACTTTTCCGTTGTTGTTGGCCACATGCTTCAGCAAAAATTCAATGGTGTCGTACATGTCCGAGCTGTCGTCGACATCCGCTGCCGATTTCTTGTCGTCAATGTGCGGATGCATCTCCACAAATTCGCCTTCCGACATGTAGCGTCCGCGGACATCCTGGTAGACGAAAATGTATCCGGCTTTCTGAAACTCTTCGGAGGGTCCGAGCGACTTCTTGTAGGCATCCTCGCCGTATGGCCCAACGCTGTACGGCGTGCGGTCCATCAAGATCGGATACGTTTGCGAATCGTCTTTCGGCACATAAACCGATGTGAACAGCTTTTTTCCGTCGCGCATTGGAATTCGGTATTCATATTTCGTGTAGTGAGCTTTGACGTAGTCTTCCTTTGCAGGCTCAACAGGCATCTGTTGCGCTCGAACCAACCCCAATCCCAGAAACGCACTGAACCCCAGCAAAACCGCACTCACGACTCGAAATCCGGTCACGTTCACCATTCCCTGCTCCTTTAGCAATCAGGCCGCGCGCATTATAACGCGCCGCCCGGCTTTGCAAATAATTTCCGTCAAATTGGGGCCCTCGGTTGCAGTTTTGCATTTCACCCAGTAAACTCAGTGTTTCTCTACCGTGCAAAGGAACCGCCAGGAATGTTGCTGAACCGGGATTTGGTCGGCCATATGGCCGCAGAAACACTGAAAAAACTTGTCGAAGCGGAAATGGTGGAAGTGAAAACGCCGGAAGCTGTTGTGCCCCGTCTGCGTCAGGCGATGCTCGAAGAGATCACCGTCGAGGATCGTATTAACGACGAAGCGCGCCAGATTCTGATCCAACATCAGGACCAGATGCGGAACTCCGGCATTTCCTACCAGGAAATGTTCAAGAAAGTCAAAGCCCAGTTGGCGCGCGACAAAAAATTGGTACTGCGGTAACCACGAAGCAAAGCAGATCCAGCTTCAAAAAGGAAGCGATGCGACTTACGCGAGAAAAAATTGTCCGGCTGTCCCACAAAATGATGGACGTTCTTGTCGCCAGCAACGAAGTCGAATTCATAGAGGATCGCGACACTATCCGCCAGAACATCGTCACCCTTCTTACCAATCAGCTTCGCGAAGAAGAGAAGTGGGATGTCGAGGCCCGCAAGAAAATCTCTTCGATGAAAAAAGAAATTCTGGAAGACAGCGAAGAGTGGAGCGTTCTTTACCGCAAATTTTATACCGAAGAACTTCGCCGCAACGGTATTGCTGCGGCTCCCGAAGAGCATCGCCGCAACCAGGACACCCATCGCTAGATTGCACAAAGTCTGGCTTCCGCCATTTATGGGCAAGTTACAGCTTCAGGGTCTTCAGATAGTTCCGGAAGGCGCCGCCAAACTCCGGATTCTGTAACGCCAACTCGACCGTCGCTTTCAGGAATCCCAGCTTTTCTCCGGCGTCATACGAAATCCCCTCGTAAATCAGCGCCCAAAGCCCATGTTCTTTGGCGAGAATTTTCATGGCATCCGTCAACTGGATTTCGTTTCCAGCACCGGGCTTTGTCCGCTCCAAGCAATCAAAGATTTCCGGAGGCAGCACGTAACGCCCGGTAATCGCGAGATTAGAAGGCGCGTTCTCCGGCTTGGGTTTTTCGACAAGTTCGCGAATGCGCAGCAATCTCTCTCCAAACGGCGCCTGCGGAGCCGCATGCCCATCCACAATCCCGTATAGATGCGTTTTTTCTTTTGGCACTTCCTCAACGGCAATCGCGCCAAGCCCGGTCTGTTGGTAAACCTGAATCAATTGCTTCGTGGCCGGATTCTCTCCCGGAATCAGCACGTCTCCGAGTAGCACAGCGAAGGGTTCATCGCCCACCAAATCCTTCGCCACCAGCACTGCGTGGCCCAATCCCAGCGGTTCCTTTTGCCGCGTATAGCTCACTTGCACCATATCGCTGATCTTCCGCACCATCCCCGCCAGGTCTTTCTTGCCCTTTTCTTCAAGAAACCGTTCCAGCGTCGGGTTGTAATCGAAATGATCCTCGATCGAGTTCTTGCCCTTGCCCGTCACAATAATGACGTGCTCGATCCCGCTCGCCACGCACTCTTCGACCACATACTGGATCTGCGGCTTATCCACCACCGAAAGCATCTCTTTCGGCTGCGCCTTCGTCGCGGGAAGGAATCGCGTTCCCAAACCCGCCGCTGGCAACACGGCTTTTCGCACTCGCTTCACGCCGCTTGGCGTTCCCACCTTGTCTGATTGGCTCATGCCTTCAGGTTCCAAGACCTTGCCACGTTTTTCAATCGCTTTCTCGCCGTGGAGTTCGCCCCTTGCAAGGTTCCAACTCTCTTGGCCGGCCGTGCTAGCATGAATAGATGAGCGTCCGCATCCTCGGCATCGAATCTTCCTGCGACGAAACCGCCGCAGCAATCGTTGCCGACGGACGCGAAATCCTTTCGAGCGTGGTTGCCTCCCAAATTGACATTCACCGCAAATACGGAGGCGTTGTTCCCGAACTCGCCTCCCGCGAACATCTTCGCCAAATCGTTCCCGTCGTTCGTGAAGCTCTCGCTCAAGCCAATCTGAACTTCTCCGATCTCGCTGCCGTTGGCGTCACACAAGGCCCCGGATTAGTCGGATCGCTCTTGGTCGGAATCACGTACGGCAAAACGCTTGCTCATGCCCTGAACAAGCCGCTGGTTCCCGTGAATCACCTCGAAGGTCACGTCCACGCCGTTTTTCTGGAAGCGCACAAATCCGGCCTCGTGCCCGAACTTCCGGCTGTCTGCCTGATTGTTTCTGGTGGCCATACGGTTCTTTACGAAGTCCGTGCGGAGCAGGGAACTCGCGCGGAAGCGGCGGCGCAACTCCGTTACCGTAAAATCGGCCAGACCCGCGACGATGCAGCCGGCGAGGCCTACGATAAAGTTTCCAAGCTCCTGGGCCTCGGGTATCCAGGTGGCCCGATTCTCGATCGTCTTGCGGCCGTAGCAGGCACAGCGGCCGCCCCGGTCAAATTCGGCCCGATTAAAATGAAAGGGAATCCACTCGATTTCAGCTTCAGCGGTTTGAAGACCGCCGTTCTTTATTACATCCGTGAACACCAGGAATACGCGCCGGAAATCGCGGCCCGGGAAGCGGCACTCGAACGCGGCGAACGCAAATTCGACCAACTTCTACCGCTCTGTTCTCCGCAAACTTTGGCATTGGTCCGGGAATTCCAAAATACGGTGGTTCGCGATCTGCGCGACCGCACCTTTGCTGCCGCCGAACAATCCGGCGCTTCCACGATTCTCGTCTCTGGCGGAGTCGCCGCAAATGCCCAGCTCCGCAGCGCCTTCGAAGAGCGCGGTCAATCCTCCGGTATTCAAACCTTCTTTCCCAGCCGGGCTCTTTCCACCGATAATGCCGCGATGATTGCCGCTGCGGCCTACCCTCGCTTCCGTGCCGGAATACTCGCCGACACTTCGCTCAACGCTACTGCTTCTCTCCCGCTCGCTTAGGCAATTTCCCGTTCCCAGAAAGAAAAAGGGGACAAGCTCTTCGCCTGTCCCCTGAAAATCCGTCTTTTTTCAAAAGATTCTTATTGTTCCAAAGACTCCTGCATCACCGGAAACTGCAATTTCGCCTTCGCCAGCGACTTCACAACCAGTGTCTCCGCTGTTTCCGACGTCAAGTTCCGCGCCGTCGCCATCTCGCTCACCAGCAAATACTTTGCGCGTTCGAGCATCTTCTTTTCGCGGAACGAAAGCGGCTTGCTCCGGCTCAGTGAAACCAAACTCTTCAGAACTACGGCAACTTCAAGCAGCGAACCCGTGCGCATGCGCTCCGAATTCTCTTTGAATCGATGCTTCCAGTCATGATGGCAATTCAGTTTGCCCTTTTCGAGGAAGCCCAACACCTTTGTCGTGTCATTCGTTCGAATGACCGGTCGCAGGCCAACCACGTCTGCGTTCGATTGAGGCACCATCACTCGCAACCCGCTCGATACCACGCGAATCATGTAGTACCGCTCGGTCCTTCCATTCAAAACCCCGTAGCTGACTTGCTCGATCATCCCAACGCCGTGATTCGGATACACAACCTTGTCGCCGATCTTATAGTCCATGGCTTCCGGTGCCCCCTTGTGGAACAATTCCAGTATTCACAGTTGTGAGCAAAGAGTCAAGATATATCGTTTGGAATGAAAGGGTTACGAACACTTCGTTTTTGTTTTGGCAGTCAAATTGCTCAGCGTTTACGTCCGCGTTGCGGTAAACTGTTCGCGTGCTTCTCCTCTCCATTGACACGTGTGATTCGCGTGGCAGCATCGCGCTCGTCAACGGTGACCGGACGCTTGGCGAAACCTCGCATCCCGACGGTGAAGAGTATTCCTCCTGGCTCCTTCCCGCCGTGGATAAACTTCTCGGCGAACATCGCGTAAGTCATTCTGATTTAGCGGGATACGCTGCTGCATCAGGTCCCGGTTCTTTCACAGGAGTCCGCGTTGGTTTGACCACGGCCAAAGCTTGGTACGAGATTTTCGGCAAACCCATCTATCCGGTTTCCCGCCTTGCTTTGCTTGCAGAGTCTGCGCCGTCTTCGGCCGAGTACGCGGGAACTTTTATTGACGCCCAGCGACAGCAAATCTTCGCCGCGCTCTATCGCCGAAGTGCCCAGGGCTGGCAAACGATCATCGAAGAAAGTGTGATCAGCCCTCTCGACTTTTTTGATTCTTGCGCCAAAGCTGCTCGAGATTCGAGTCTCGCTTGGGTTTCCCTTGATCCAGACATCCTATCCACTACGCCGTTTTGGGAATCGCAACGGGGATCTGCTCCGATCGTGAGGGTACATCCTCCATTTGCCGCAGCCCTTGGCAAGCTTGCTTTTCGGAAGCAAAACCAAGTGGACGCACTCTCTCTTGACGCCAATTACGTTCGCCGCTCAGACGCCGAAATCTTCGGCAAGAAAGCCGCCCACCCATGAGCGGTCAGACACTAGCCGCGAATGTTCGAACCTTGGCAACGGTAGACCTCTCCAAAGTTCAGCTTCTTGCGAAATCTTGTCCTGAAGCTGCGCAATGGACGCCCAGCGAATTTGAACTCAGCATCGGCGATGTTCGGGGTTGGGTCATCGGAGACACTCAAATCCTGTTCGGCTTTATCGCTGTCCGCGTAATTGCACCAGCCGGCGAAATGGAACTCCTCAATCTCGCTGTTGGGCCCAACTGGCGCCGCAAGGGTTTCGGTTCTGTTCTCCTTAATACGGCCCTGGCCGATTGCCGCGCCAACACTTACGAAACGGTTTTTCTCGAAGTGCGCGAGTCCAATGAGCGGGCCATCGCTTTCTATAAGAGACACGGCTTTTCGATTTCTGGCCGGCGACCCAACTACTATCGCAATCCTGATGAGTCCGCGCTCACCATGTCTCTACGCCTTACAAAATAGGTTCCGTTCGCCGGGCCGGCCGGGCTAGGACCAATTTCCCACAGATACCCTCTTGACCTTTGTACTCCCTGTGTTAACGTCCGGTGACAGAGGCCCTACCCGCGTCACAGCCTCTGCCGTAGACAATTCGAAATCGCGTTCGCCTGCAAGCGAACGTCGAAGAGGAGGAACGCATGGCATCATTGCAGCGCAGCCCTCGGGACATACTCCTCGATACAGACGCTGACTATCGGCGTCTGTTCGAAGAGCACGAGAAATACGAAGAGCAGCTCCAGTCCATCCTCAAATCTCCCTACCTCAATTCGGAAGACCTCCTGGAAGAAGTAAAACTCAAGAAAATGAAGCTCCACTGCAAGGATGAGATGGAGCGGATTGCGTTACGTATCCAACGCGCGCGCGCAGCCTGCGGCTAGCGCGCAGCCCCTCCAATATCTGCGTTTTGTAATGGTTTGGCCTGCGAGTGTGCCTGGTTCCTTGCCCTCTGTGTTATCGTCAATAATTCATGGTCAAGGAAGGCTACTACTTCGGTCTGCCGCCTCTCTTTTTCGGCGGCATCGCTCTTGCTCTCCACTGGTGGATCACGGCGGGAATTCTCATCGCGCTTGCACTGTTCTGTTTTTCCTTTTTCCGCGACCCCGATCGCGTCATTCCCACCGATCCCGACGCGGTAGTTTCCCCCGCTGACGGCCGCGTCGTGGTCATCACTGAGGAAGAAAATGCCGGCCGCGCGGGCACGAGAATCAGCGTGTTTCTGGCCATCTGGAACGTGCACGTAAACCGCACACCGCTTTCGGGCGCCATCACCCAAGTGAAATATCTTCCAGGCAAATTCCTTGCTGCTTGGGATCCTAAAGCCTCTACCCAAAACGAACAAAACGTCTTCACGCTCGCCACTGCCGGCGGTGATATTGAGTTCAAACAGATCGCCGGGCTCGTAGCGCGGCGTTGCGTCTCCTGGAAACGGGAGGGAGATCGTGTCGAGCGGGGAGAGAGAATCGGCCTGGTTCGATTTGGCTCCCGCGTGGACGTCTGGCTACCCCGGGAAGCACAAATTTCGGTTAAGGTCGGTGATACCGTCCACGGCGGATCGAGCATTCTGGCTCGCTGGTCCGTGCAATCTTCGAACGCCTCCTCGGATGTTGCCCTTGCTGAAGCAGGCCAATCGGCCTGATGATAGAGTCATGGACCAGCGCGAAATCCCCTTCGCCGAGCGCCGATTCCGCAATGCCAAATTTCGTCGCGGGATTTTCCTTTTGCCTGCGCTGTTCACTTCGGCGAATCTTCTCTGCGGCTATTACGCGGTCGTCGCCACCCTCCATGGTGACATTTCCGATTTTGATCACGCCGCGCGCGCCATCGGCCTCGCCATCCTTTTCGATTCTTTAGATGGCCGCATCGCCCGCCTCACCGGGACTAACACAGAATTTGGCGTGCAGTTCGATTCGCTCGCCGATGTCGTCAGCTTTGGCATTGCTCCTGCCGTTCTTGCATACGCCTGGGGCTTCCGAAGTATCCCCGTGAGCTCGCCCATCAACGTCGAGCAACTTGGCCAGCTTGGCTGGATTCTTTGCCTGGTCTTCTTGATCTGCTGCGCGTGGCGTCTGGCACGGTTCAACGTGCAGGGCATGGCTCCAGGTGGCTCGAAGTTTTTCGTGGGAATGCCGACCCCGGCTGCCGCCGGCGTAGTCGCAGCCATCATCCACGGTTTCAAAGTCCCTCTTCACGATTACCGCTGGTCCATCGTCTGGTTTGTTCTCCTGGCGGCTCTTGGCGCACTCATGACCAGCACCATCCGCTATTACAGTTTCAAAGATCTTCCGCTCACGCGAAAACAACCGTCTCTTGCGGTTATCGTTCTTCTCATGCTTATCGCCGTTACCTGGGTCTACTCGGAAGTTGCTCTCGTCCTGTTCGCGTGCACTTATGCGGCCACCGGTGTCGCGCTCCATTTTGTGCGCTTCTTCCGTCATCGCTTCGCGCCGCGCCCGGCCAACGTGCGGCATCAATAGTGGGCCTTCGCTCGATTTACCTGCTTCCCGTATAATCTTCCCCTGACTTCCCATGGCCTCCACTCGCATCGTCATCGCCGGCGCATCCTCTCTTCTTGGCGCCGAACTCAAATCCTTGCTCGAAGAATCACGTTTTGCCGCAGCCGATTTTCGTCTTGTTGACGAAGAACTTGCCGCTGGCACGCTCACAGAAGCCGCAGGCGAAGCAGCCGTTATCCAGCCGGTCGAAGAAGACAGTTTCGATCGCGCGGATATCATTTTTTTCACCGGCTCAGGCAACTTCACGAAAACAAATTTGGCTCTGGCTCAACGCAGCGGTGCGGCCATCGTCGATCTCAGCGGCGCTCTTGCCGCCGACTCCGACGCCACATTCTTCTCCACGAATCTCGACCTCCTCAAGCCCAATGCTTCGCTGTCTGCAAAGAAACTCCTGGCAATCCCAAGCGCTGCGGCAACGGCCGCCGCCACCCTGTTTCTCGCCCTGGTAAAATTTGCCCCCGAACATCTCAGTTTCCTGGCACTCCAGCCCGTTTCTGAATCTGGCAAAAAGGGAATTGAAGAACTCGAGCAGCAAACCGGACAGCTTCTCTCTTTCCAATCCGTCGGATCTCCGATATTTGATACGCAAGTCGGATTTAATCTTCTTGATCGCTTCGGGCCGCAAAGCAAAGAGAGCCTTTCTGCCGCGCGAGAACGTCTCCGCAGCGAGGTTTCCGCCATTCTTGGAAGCGCCGCAAAGGGCCCCGCCACGCAACTGATTCACGCGCCAGTCTTCTATGGCCACGCTTTTTCTCTCTCCGCACAATTGAGAAGTGAAGCCGACTTTGCCCAACTTGTCGCCGCGCTTAAATCCGCCGGTTTGCATCTCGCGCCGGATGTTGCACCCAGCAATCTGAGCGCCGCGGGAGAATCCTTAATCCAACTCGCCGCACCACAAAAAGATTCTTCCGCGCAAAATGTTTGGTGGTTCTGGGGCGCCGCAGATAACATTCGCCTGCCGGCCTTCAACGCGGTAAAACTCGCGGAGAAGCTTCTCCCATGAAACGCGTGCTCTTCTCGTCTGCCATCTCATTCAGCCTTCTTGCTTCTGCCTGCGGTTATCACGTTGCCGGCCGCGATACGGCAATCCCCAAAGCCATTCATGTGATCGCGGTTCCGGCCATCGAAAGCAAAACTTCCAGCTATCGCATCGAGCAAAAACTCACCGCTGCCACCATTCACGAATTTCTTGCCAAGACCAATTACAAAATCGTTTCCAATCCAGCCAGTGGCGACGCTGTCCTCACCGGCAAAGTCGTCTCCGTCGAGGCCGTCCCCCTCACGTTTCAATCCCAGACTCCGGGCTCAACCACCTCGACGATCACCCAAGCCACTACCATGCTTGTCACGGTAAAGTGCGAAGTCACCCTCACCGAATCCGATACCCAAAAAGTTCTCTATCACAACGACAACTTCCTCTTCCGCAACGAATACGAACTTTCCACCGACGTAAAAAGTTTCTTCGAAGAACAGGACCCCGCCCTCGATCGCCTCGCCAGGGACTTTGCGCAAAAACTTGTCGCCGCAGTCCTGGAGAACTACTGATGGCGCA
Source organism: Acidobacteriota bacterium (assembly GCA_018268785.1). GTDB lineage: Bacteria > Acidobacteriota > Terriglobia > Acidiferrales > UBA7541 > Acidiferrum. The sequence goes on from JAFDVY010000033.1 coordinate 19,290, forward strand.
AATTTCCGCAGGCGAACTCCTTGCGCGTCTTGAAAAGGGAAAGCCTGTTCCCGCGATTCTCCTGCTTGGCGAAGAAACGTATCTTCGCGACACTTGCCGTGCGCAACTTATCGACCGCTTCGTGCCCGAAGCTGCCCGCGCCTGGGCCGTCTCCCGCTTTTCCGCGGACCGCGGCGAAGTTGACGCAGCCGTAAGTCAGGCGCAAACGCTGCCCATGCTTTCGCCACAACAACTTGTTTTCCTGGAAGAAGCGGAAGCCATCGAATCCCTGGGGGACAAGAAACGCGAAGCAGCCGTGGATGCTCTCGAAGATTACCTGGAAAATCCCGCGTCCTTCACGATGCTGATCATCGAGGCGGCAAATCTCGATCAGCGTATGCGCCTTGCCAAGTTGCTCGTGGAAAAAGCGCTTGTCGTTCAGGTGGGGCTCGGCGAGAGGCAGGGCGATCGCCTGAGCTCCGCGGTGGCATTGGCAAGAGTCATGGCCAAGGAAGAGGGCGTCGAATTCGAGAAGGGCGCAGCGGAAGATTTAGCCGAAGCGGTTTCCGCCGATCTGCAGCGCCTAAAAACGGAAATCACAAAGCTATCCACGTACGTCGGCGCAAGGAAACTCATCACGTGCCACGACGTCGCAGCGCTAGTTATCTCCGAAAAAACCGCAACTGTCTGGGAGCTCGCCGAAATGCTGGCCTCGCGCCAGCAAAAGCAAGCGATCGAATTTCTCGACCGCATTCTGCGCGAAGGCGAACAGCCGATTCAAATCCTCGGCGCGCTCACCTGGATGTACCGCAAGCTGATGGAAGCGAGCGAAGTCCATGGCGTTTCGCAACCGTGGCAGGCTTCCAAGGCGCTGGCCATGGCGCCGGATAAGGCTATGGCCGCCATCCAAAGCGCGCGCAAAATCTCCAAGCCGCGCCTACTTGCAGGACTAAAGTCTCTGCAACGCGCTGACGACCTCCTCAAAGGCGGTGGCAGCTCGCAAGGCCGCACGGTCCTCGAATTCCTCCTCGCCGAACTAACCGCCGCTGACACCCGCGCCGCTTCCCGCTGATTCACGCGTTTTCTGTGGCGCAAAAACAAAACGGCGGACCGTGGTCCGCCGCTCTCAATTCCAATGTCGTTGCCTGAAAACTGAAAACTGAAAACTGAAAACTGCTCTTACGCCTTCTTCGCCGCCAACCCGTTATAAGCCACATTCAACCGCGACTTGTACCGGTTCGCCGTATTCTCGTGCAACACGCCCTTCGTGATCGCTTGATCGATGGCGCTCAGCGTCGGCTGCAGCAAGTTGCCCGCCGCCGTCTTGTCGCCCGCGGTTATCGCACCGCGCAATTTCTTGATCAAGCTCCGAACCGCCGTACGGTTCGCCCGGTTCACTTCCGCGCGTTGACGAGCTTGCGCCGCCCGCTTTAAAACCGACTTTTTCTTCTTCTTAACTTTGGTAGCCTGTCCTTGGGCCATCTAACTAACGCTCCTTTTGTGCATCGCTCAAACTATCAATTTTAGGGGACGCTCCCAGTGAAGTCAAACACGGGATTTTCCGCCAAACGACTTGCTCCATTCGCCCAAAGCGCCAACGGCCCGATTCGGGTACTCTTTCTCTGCCTTTTCGGAGCTGCCTCTTGAGTCCAGTCCAGGGCAAACTCAACAAACGCGACGAACTCCGCCTTCTTGTCAATTCTCGTCATCCCGTCATCACGATCGAAACGACGGAAGAAGAGCGCGTCGAACAACTCCTATTCCAAATCGGAACCGAGCTCGATGTTCCGGTCTACACCTGGAGCGTCACCAAAGGCCTCGCTCGTTTCCACGGCGAACCTCTCTACCACACGGACGATCCCAGCCAGGCCCTTGCCAACATTTCCATCATCAATGGCGACGCAATCTTCCTCCTCAAAGACTTCGCTCGCTATTGCGAAAACGACAAAATCTGCCGCCGCCTCCGGGAGCTCGGCGAAAATTTCCGCACTGCACGCCGTTCCATTGTCATCACCGGTGCGAACATGGTTCTGCCGCCAGATCTTGAGGGCGACGCAGTCCCTTTCGTCCTTGGTCTTCCCGAACTGGAAGAGCTTTTCTCAGGCGTCCGCCAGACGCTTGCCGATCTTAACCGCGACAATCATGTCCCAATATCGCTCGACCCCATGAGCATGCAGCAAGCCGCACAAGCCCTGGCCGGACTTACAAAAGAAGAAGCTCTGCGCACGTTGCGGCTTTGCGTTCTATCTCGCGGAAAAGCAGATCCCGCTGTGATTGAGGATTTGCTCGAAGCCAAGCGCAACATTCTTCGCGGCGAGGGTCTGCTGGAAACCGTCCGCCGTGATTCTTCGTTTTCGGATGTCGCCGGTCTTGCCCGCTTGAAGGACTGGCTTGGCAAACGCAAATCTGCCCTGACCGCCGAAGGCATAAAATTCGGCCTTGTTCCGCCAAAGGGAATTCTTATCACTGGCGTGCAAGGCTGCGGCAAAAGCCTTGCCGCAAAAGCTGTCGCCGGAGAATGGGGCTTCGAACTTGCGCGGCTGGATGCCGGCGCGCTTTACGACAAATACGTCGGGGAAAGCGAAAAGAAGCTCCGCAAAGGGCTGGAACTCGCGCAAAAGATGGCGCCGGTCGTTCTCTGGATTGACGAAATCGAAAAGGCATTTGCTTCGGCAAGTTCGGGCGGCGATGCCGATGCCGGACTCTCTCAGCGGCTTCTCGCCACGCTTCTCACCTGGATGCAAGACCGCGAATCCGGTGTTTTCCTTACCGCCACATCGAACAATATCTCCGCGCTTCCTCCGGAAATGCTTCGCAAAGGCCGCTTCGACGAAATTTTCTTCGTCGATCTCCCGAAAGCAAAAGTCCGCGAAGCTCTTTTTGCACTTCATCTGAAAAAGCGCGGCCGCGATTCCGTGGAATTCGATCTCGTAAAACTCGCCGCTTCCAGCGAGGGCTTTTCCGGCGCGGAAATAGAACAATCCATCATTTCCGGTCTCTACTCGGCGTTTGCGCTAAAAAAGCCTCTCTCGACGGAGATTCTTCTCGCTGAACTTCTTGCCACGCAGCCTCTTAGCGTCACGCGCGCGGAAGACGTGGCCGCCATCCGGGAGTGGGCTCGAACGCGCGCGGTCCCCGCCGACTAGCAATAATTCTGCGCCACACATGTAGGGGCACGATATATCGTGCCCTCTTCGCTAGGTGTCCAAGAAAGAGTGCTACATCCGGTCCACTTGGCAATCTTCAAGATCATACAAAGAGAAATTTGCAGTGCTTCCTGCGACATCTGCGTAAAATCTCCCACTGGAGAATCCAATGAACCTCAATCGATTCCTGCTGCTCCCCGCTGGTTTTCTACTGTCTTCAATCCAACTCGTCGCCCAAAACCCGCCCGGACAAAATCCGCTTCCTCAAAAACCTGAAGTCGAAATCCCGCACGCCCAGTCCGCCTGCGACTGCCACGACCTCGAAGCCACTCAAGCTCGCATCGCCCGAATGGATTCCACACTGAAAGATTGGCCAGACCTCGCCCGCTACCGCGATGCCAACACCAAAATCGCCGCTCCGGCCAAGAACGAAACGCGCGTTGTTTTCCTTGGCGATTCCATCACAGACGCTTGGGTTCGCCCCCAGTTCGGCGGTTTTTTCCCCGATAAGCCTTACATCGATCGCGGCATCAGCGGCCAAACCACCCCCCAGATGCTCATTCGATTTCGCCCGGACGTGATCGCGCTGCGGCCCAAAGTGGTTGTAATTCTTGCTGGCACCAACGACATCGCCGGCAACACCGGCCCCATGTCTCTCGAAGAAATCGAGTCAAACCTCGCTTCCATGGCCGAACTCGCCCGCTCTCACAAAATCAAAGTCGTCCTCTCTTCCGTCCTGCCCGTCTACGATGGGGGCCACAACCGGGAAGGGAAGGAAATTGTAATGACCGATCGCCGTCCTCCCGAAAAAATCCTTGCACTCAATGCCTGGATCAAAAAATACGCCGCCGAAAGCAAGCTCACTTACCTCGACTATTTTTCCGCCATGGTCAATGAAAAAGGCTTCCTGAAAAAAGACTTAAGCGAAGACGGCCTCCACCCCAACAAGGCAGGCTATGCCGTTATGGCCCCGCTGGCCGAATCTGCAATCCAATCCGCCTTAAAGAAATAGCTGCTGTTTTCAAACTTGAACTAACTGAATGACTACGCCCGTCTGAGTCTCGTAACACGGCGCGTACGGCAAATTTGCTAATCTAGATGCATATGAGAAATCCCTCGCCCACGGATGTGGACGTCGCGATTGTCGGGGCTGGCCCTTTCGGACTCTCCACCGCAACCTATTTGAAGGACAAAGGCGCCAAGGTAGCAATCTTTGGCGATCCCATGAGCTTTTGGCGCGATCACATGCCCGCCGGCATGTATCTCCGCTCCAACTGGCCCGCTTCGCACATCTCCGACCCGCACCACAAACTTACGCTAGACCATTACAAAGCCGACGCCGGTGTCGAATTCACGCAGCCGGTTCCGCTCCAGAATTTCGTCGAGTATGGACAGTGGTATCAGCAGAAAGCCCTTCCGGAGCTTAGCAAGTGCGAGGTGACCGGAGTTGAACAGGCCCAAAACGGCTTTCACGTCACTCTGGCCAATGGCTCCTTCGTCAAATCCAAGCGCGTCATCATCGCCACGGGGATCGCGCCATTTCCGTGGATGCCAAAGGCTTTTGAAGGTCTTCCGAAATCTCACGTCACACACACTTCAGACCACTGCGATCTAAGCCGATTCCGTGGCCAGCAGGTAGTTGTTGTAGGCAGCGGACAAAGTTCACTCGATGCCGCACGGCTTTTGTACGCCCTCGAAGCAAGACCAGAGGTCATCGCCCGGCAAAATCAAATCCGCTGGGTCGGCCAACACCAATGGCTGCACCGTCTCGGCTTCCTGTCCTGGTGTCTCTATTCGCAGTTCGATGTCGGCCCGGCCGGTATCAGCCGCCTTGTCGGTTTTCCAAATATTTTTAAGCTGTTGCCGCGCAGCTTGCAGGACCCTATCAGCTATCGCGCGATTCGTCCGGCTGGCACCGGTTGGCAGCGGCCCTATCTGGCAAACGTACCGATGACGCTCAACGCCGAGGTCGCTTCCACGGAAATCCTCGGCGACAAAATTCGCCTGAAACTCAGCAATGGCGTGGAGCGCGTCGTGGACCACGTAATCATTGGTACGGGCTACAAAGTGGATATCGCGCGCTATGCTTTTTTCAGCCCGGCCATTCGAAGCTCTCTAAAGACCGTTGCTGGCAATCCGGTTCTCGCCCGGGGACTGGAATCTTCCGTCCCTGGCCTGCACTTCGTTGGCAAGCCCGCGGCATGGAGTTTTGGCCCGTTGCTCAACTTCGTCTCCGGCACTCATTTCGCCGGCGCCGAAATCCTTCGCGCCTTCTAAGTATTTGGCGATTTCTCAGGCACATTCTGCGCCACGACCCACGCCGCTGCGGCGATAATCCACGAAATAAAAAACGCCGTCCACGGCAACCGCGTCTTCGGCGCCCCTTATACAAGCAACGGCTCTGGTGCTTGAAATAGAGGATCAATTCGCACTGTTCCGTAATCCAGCCTCTTGATTTCCATTTGTTATCCCAGTCTGAAAATTCTAGCGATTGATCATCCGCTGCGCCGCTTCCGGATACCGTTCACCCTGCACGGCGATTTTCTCCGCGGCTTGCGTCAGATCCCGCACTTCGCTCGCGGTTAATTGCAAAGCCGCTCCGCCAAGATTCTCCTCCAGCCGGTGCAGCTTTGTCGTCCCGGGAATCGGCACTATCCACGGCTTCTGCGCAAGCACCCACGCAAGCGCAACCTGCGCCGGTGTCGCCTTCTTTTCCTTCGCAAATTCGCCAACAAGATCCACCATCGCCTGATTTGCTTTCCTGTTTTCTTCGGTGAAACGTGGCACTACTTTTCGAAAATCGCCTTCGGCAAATTTTGTATCCTGACTGACCGCTCCAGTCAAAAATCCTTTTCCAAGCGGACTGAACGGCACAAAACCGATTCCCAGTTCTTCCAGCACCGGTAAAATGTCCGCTTCCGGCTCTCTCCACCATAAGGAATATTCGCTCTGCAGCGCCGTCACCGGTTGCACCGCATGCGCTCGTCGAATCGTCTGCACTCCCGCTTCAGAAAGTCCGAAGTGCTTCACTTTGCCTTCCGCAATCAAATCCTTCACTGCGCCAGCGACATCTTCAATCGGCACATTCGGATCCACGCGATGCTGATAAAACAGATCAATCACATCCGTCCTCAACCGCTTCAGCGAAGCTTCCGCAACCTCCTTGATATGCGCGGGACGGCTGTCCAAGCCCGCCTGCTTTCCCGCCGCGTCAATCTTGAAGCCGAACTTTGTCGCAATCTTCACCTGCTCTCGAACGGGAGCGAGCGCTTCCCCCACAAGTTCTTCATTCGTGTAAGCCCCATAAATTTCCGCCGTGTCAAAAAACGTAACGCCGCGTTCCACCGCGGCGCGTATCAACGCAATCCCATCCTTCTTATCCATGGCCGGGCCAAACCCAAAGCTCATCCCCATACAGCCCAAACCAAGCTCCGAAACTTCCAGTCCGCTCTTTCCCCATTTCCGCTTTTTCATTGTTTTCCCTTCTCATGAATTCCCGACATCCACAGGCTAATCCCAAACGCGACGCATGAGGTAGCCCGATCCCCCGGGCCCCTTGTCACCCTCTTGATGCGCAATGGGCTTTTGGCTCCCCTTGACCCCGCACCTCTCCTGCGCTACGGTAAATCTAGTTTCTCCAAGAAGTAGCTGTTGTAGCGCCGGCCTTCCGAGGCGGGCATCTTCGACGCAGTTGCTGTTCAGGAGGAATCTCTACCCTATGGGTGACCGCGAAACGCGGAATTTGCGTCCCGAAAGCTTTTACGAGACGGTCAGGATTCACCAGCATCACCAGCACTTTGGAGCACACGCCGCACCGACACCTCACGCCAGCCTGATGAAACGCAGCATCGCCATCTCCGGAAAAATTGAACCCTTCTTCGGCACGCTCGACGAAAACGTTCGCCTGCTCGAAGACTCGCTCCACGTCCGCACCCATCTCCACGATTCAAAACTCACCATCGAAGGCACGCACGACTCCGTCGACCGCGCCGTCAAAATCGTCGAAGAGTACAACCACGCCACGCGCAACGGCCGCCATCTCTCCGGCGAAGAAGTTAAGAGTCTCATGCGCATCTCGCTCGACGAGCCGCACTCCACCGCCAGCGAAGTTTTTGAACATGGAAAGCACCGCTCCTTCGGCAAGAAGCAGGTCACGCCCAAAAACGCCACGCAGAAGCACTACATGGAGCAGATCGAATCCCATGACATGGTCTTCGGCATTGGCCCCGGCGGCACAGGAAAAACCTATCTCGCCGTTGCCATGGCCGTCAGCGCGCTTCTCACGAAACAAGTCAACCGCATTATCCTCGCTCGCCCCGCCGTTGAGGCCGGCGAAAAACTCGGTTTTCTCCCCGGCACGCTCCAGGAAAAAGTAGATCCGTATATGCGCCCGCTCTACGACGCGCTCTACGAAATGATCGACGCCGACAAGCTCGAATCTTTCGTCGAAAAGGGAATCATCGAAATCGCGCCGCTCGCCTTCATGCGTGGCCGCACGCTCAACGATTCCTTCGTCATTCTCGATGAAGCCCAAAACACCACCAGCGAACAGATGAAAATGTTTCTCACACGCCTCGGCTTTAACTCCAAGGCCGTCATCACCGGCGATGCCACGCAAATCGACCTGCCTTCCGGCAAAAAGAGCGGCCTCATCGAAGCCCTCGAAATCTGCGGCAAAATCGAAGGCATCGGCGTCACTCAATTCAGCGAAAAAGACGTCGTCCGCCACAACCTCGTCCAGCGCATCATCCGTGCTTACGAAGATTACGAAGTCCAGCACCCGCAACGCACCAACGGCAAGGGGTCGGCATAGTTCCAGCGAGGGAGGAACTGCCGTTCACCCTTTAAGGTGAGGCTTTCTTCCGCAACTTAAGTGAAAATACTCAACAATCAAAACCGCATTCGGCTCACTCTTTCACCGCTCGAAAAATTCGCGCTAAAAGCGCTTCGTCAAATGAAGTTGAAATCGGATTCCGTCGCAATTGCCTTCGTCACCGACTCTGAAATCGCACGCCTCAACAAAATCTATCGCAAGAAAAACAAGCCGACCGACGTTTTATCCTTTCCCGCGCAATCCGCAAAACACCCCAACAAAAAAAAATTCCTCGGCGACATCGCCATCGCTCCCGCCGTCGCGCGTCGTTACGCCAGGAAAAATGGCCGCACCCTTGAAAACGAAATTTGCGTGCTTATCCTTCACGGAATTTTGCACCTCTTGGGATATGATCACGAGACGGATCAAGGCCAGATGGACCGGGTCGAACGCAAATTGCGCCGCAAGCTGGGGCTTCAGCGATGAGCTCCGCCCTCTACACGTGGATCTACGGATTCGCTGTCGTCCTGCTCGCTCTTTTTCTGCCCGTCTATTCCTACCTCACCTTGATCTACCGCGAGCTCGGCCGCATGACGACTGGTCCCGTTCACGAACACCTCGACATCTTCGAAGCCGAAATTGAACCGAAGCTGAAAATCAATCGTCGCAGCGCGGGCCGCGCATTCCGGATTCTCGGCCACTTCTGGCTTGCGTTTCTTGTTCTCGAAACGACGCGCGGCGTTTTTTATTTCGTTCCCGGAAAACTCGAATCGCTCATCGAACTCAGCGTTTTCATCGCGCTCGAAGTTGTCGTCGCGATGCATTTCGTTCCCGATCTTCTTCTGTATCGCACCACTGGCCGCTGGCTGCTGCCGCTCCTTCCCGCGATCCGCGCAAGTCTTTGGCTCGTCTGGCCCTTCCGAATTTTCGTGGAAGCCGCGGAATCGCTCGCTCGCATTTCGGAAATGGAGTCTGCAAAGACGGAAGAGCAGCGCACCGAAGAGGGAATCGAAGCGCTCGTGGAAGCCGCCGAGGAAGAAGGCATCATCGAGCCGGAGCAGGCGGATTTGATCGAGCAAGTTGTCGAATTCAGCGACAAGCGCGTGCGCGAAGTCATGACCCCTCGTCCCGACGTTCAGGCGATTTCTGTTGACGCCACACTCGAGGATTTGCATGCAAAGCTTGTCGAGACGGGGCACACGCGTCTTCCCGTCTATGAAAAGTCCATCGACGACATTGTCGGCGTCGTTCATTCGCAGGATTTGCTCACCGTTGCCGACGCGGATTTGCCGCGCAGAAAAGTTCGTGAGTTGATGAAATCTGCTTTATTCATTCCCGAAACAAAAGTCGGTTCGGAACTTCTGAAAGAGATGCGGCAAAAAGGCCAGACGCTTGCGATTGTGATCGATGAACACGGAAGCGTCGCCGGAATTGCGACGATGGAAGACCTTGTCGAAGAAATCGTCGGCGAAACGGGCGAAGAAACGGCCAGCGCTGCCGCGGAAATTGTGAAAGAGCCGGATGGAGCGATGATTCTTCCCGGCGGACTGTCCATCGAGGAAGTGGAAGAACTGTTGGGCGTTCAGTTCGGAGGAAAGTCCGCGGAGACCGTTACCACGCTCGCGGGACTGGTCAGCCATGCCAGCGGAAAAGTTCCTGCTCCGGGCGATAAGATCGATCTCGAAGGCTATCGTTTTGAAGTGCTCGACGCGAATCAGACAAAAGTGCTTCGTGTGCGAATCCGGAAACAACCGGCTCCCGTTCCCGCAAAGGCCTCAAAAACAAGAATCAAAACCTAATCTTCTTTTTCTTCGCTTTCATCCGCCTCCGTGTCCGCTTCCTCGTTGTCCGCTCCGGCAGAGCCGCCTTCCTCAAAATCTTCGTGTTCGTGTCTTGCGCGTTCACGCAATGCCTGTTCTTCGCCGAGTGCTTCGATCTGCGCATGCCAATCGAGTTCGCGGACATGTTGGGGATTTTCGCGCCAGTCGGGAACGACCTTTACAAAAAGTCCCAAATAAATTCTTGTGTCGAGCAGTGTTTCGAGTTCCTTCCGGGCTTGCGTGCCGATCTTTTTCAGCATCTCGCCTTTGTGGCCGATCAGGATTTTCTTCTGCGAAGGGCGCTCGACGTGCATCGTTGCTTCAATGCGCAGCAGTTTTGGTTTCTCTTCCCATTTCTCAACGAAGACAGCCAGGGCATGCGGGACTTCGTGATAGGTAAGCGCAATGGCTTTTTCGCGAATGATTTCGCTGGCAAGAAAACGTTCCGGCTGGTCGGTCACCTGGTCTTCGGGAAAATACGGATCGGCTTCAGGCAGTAATTTTAGAATTTCCTCGACGAGACCTTCGACCCCGTCGCCCTTAAGCGCGGAAATTGGAACCATCGCCGCGAATGGAAATTGTTTCTGGAAGGCATCGAGAATAGGCAGAAGTTTCGATTTCGGAAGCTTGTCCACTTTGTTCAGGGCGAGGATGACTTTTCCGTGAAAGCGTTTTGCGCGATCAATCAGCAGATTGTCCGCGTGCGGCTGCATGGCAATCGCGTCGGCCATCAGAAGCAGCACGTCAATTCCTTCTACGGCCGCGTTAATCTCCCGGTTCATCTGCTTGTTGAGGAACGATTTTGCTTCGTGGATTCCAGGTGTATCGATGAAAACGATTTGGCCTTCGGGACGCGTGACGATTCCCTGAATACGATTTCGCGTTGTCTGCGGCTTGGACGTGACAATCGCGATTTTCTGTCCGACAAGTTTGTTGAGCAGCGTGGATTTTCCGGCGTTGGGACGGCCGACAATGGCGACAAATCCGGCGCGGTGGTTTGGCTGCTGTTTTGTGGCGGATTCCGACATGAACTTTATTCCGGCGCGGCGATGCCGAGTGATTTCATTTTGCGATAGAGATGCGAACGCTCGAGACCGAGGGCACCGGCAGTCTGCGTCATATTCCAGCGATTTTCCTGAAGTTTACGCAGAATAAATTCGCGTTCGTAGGCGCTGCGCGCTTCGTGAAGCGTGCCATACGGCTGGTGCAGACTTTCGGAAACTCCGCGGAAGAGTTCGGGCGGCAAGTGATGAGGCTCGATACGCGATTGCGGGCAGACGATAACAAGGCGCTCAACCAGATTGCGCAGCTCGCGTACATTTCCCGGCCAGGGATAGCGCATCAGAATTTCCAACGCGGTTTCGCTGAGCTCGCGTGTTTTCTTTCCGTATTCCGAGCTGAATTCGTTCAGGAAGTGGCGTACGAGAATCGGGATGTCCGCAATGCGATCGCGAAGCGGCGGAACGAAGAAGGGAATCACGTTCAAGCGGTAGAAGAGGTCCTGGCGAAACGTTCCGCGAACGATTTCCTTGTCCAATTCCTTGTTTGTGGCGGCTATGACGCGAACGTCCACCCGCACGGTTTGATTGGAGCCGACCGGTTCAAAGCGCTGCTCTTCGAGGACGCGCAGTACTTTTGCCTGCGTGCGCAGACTCATGTCGCCAACTTCATCGAGAAAAAGCGTGCCACCATCAGCGGCTTGAAATTTTCCAGTCTTGTCTTCGCTGGCTCCAGTGAAACTCCCTTTGATATGGCCGAAAAGCTCGGATTCGATAAGCTCTTCGGGAATTGCCGCGCAGTTCACTTCGACAAACGGCCCTTTGCTGCGCAAGCTTGCGGCGTGCAGGGCGCGTGCAACGAGTTCTTTTCCTGTTCCGCTTTCGCCGTAAATCAAAACGCGGCCGTTGGTCGGGCCGGTGACGGCGATTTGCTGGCGCAGCGCCTTCATCGGAACACTTTCGCCGATGACCTGATAGCGATGGCCGAGTTCGCTGCGGAGCGACTGATTTTCTTCTTCGAGGCGCCGCTGCTGCACAGCGTTGCGAACTAGGACAATGATGCGTTCGAGCGAGAGCGGCTTTTCGACGAAATCGAATGCACCGAGTTTTGTGGCGCGCACGGCAGTCTCGATGCTGCCGTGACCGGAAATCATGATGACTGAAGGCGGATGCGGGATCGATTGAAGGCGGCTCAGTGCCTCAAGGCCGTCCATTCCTGGAAGCCAGACGTCGAGGAGAATGACTTCGAGATCGCCGCGCGCGGCGCGCTCCAGCGCTTTTTCCGCGGACTCGGCGGATTCGACGAGATAACCTTCTTCGCTGAGGATGGAGCTAAGCGATTCGCGGATCCCAGCTTCATCGTCAACGACAAGAATGTGCGGATGCGCGGTCATTGGGAAAAGTGTCGCATACAAGGTACAGCAAGAGCCGGAAGTGTTGCAAAAGAGAGACGGAAGCTCCTCATTGGAAGTGTGTACCCCACCCCGGGGGCAATCCAGATGGTTATCAAAAGAAAGGAGTTGCGAGCATTGCAATTCGGATGATTGTGAAAAGAAATGAGTTACAGAAACTGGGGAATTGGGGTTTCGAGCATCGGCAATGGGAACAGACGGGCGTAGGGGAGAGTGCAAGACGGAAGAAGTAGCAGGTGGCGCTGTTTGAAGAAACTTCATGGGAAACGGTAAAACGAATTTCGATCCAAGACAATTGAGCGAAGGAACGGATTTGGTGCAGCTGTCCGAAATGCCTTCGGTTCGAAACGTGGTCCAGAGAAGTGCACGTTCAGGAATCTCAGGTACAATCGCACGCAAATAAATTTTGCGGGGCGGATGGAAACAACGTGGATACGAATGGGATAGTGAAATCGTTGTTTGGAGTGCCACGCGCGTTGATTGGCGTGATTCACCTTGGCGCACTGCCTGGAACTCCCGGTAGCAGGAAGAGCGTGGGGGAGATTTCCGACGACGCGGTTCGTGAAGCGCGGGTCTACAAAGCGGCAGGCTTTCACGGCCTGGCGATTGAAAACACGCACGACAGGCCGTATCTGAAGAGTTCGGTTGGGCCGGAGATTGGCGCCACGATGGCGGTGGTCGGCAACGATTTGCGAATGGAAGTTCCGCTGCCTTTGGGAGTCCAGGTTCTGGCGGGGGCGAATCCATGGGCAGTGGCGATTGCCCATGCGTGCGGCGCGTGCTTTGTTCGCGTGGAAGGATTTGTTTTCGCGCATGTGGCGGATGAAGGGCTGATCGAGGCCAGTGCGGGAACGCTCTTGCGGTACCGGCGCATGATTGGCGCCGAGAACGTTCGTGTGTTCGCCGATATCAAGAAGAAGCACTCGGCTCATGCAATCACGGCGGATGTGGACATTGTGGAGACGGCGAAGGCTGCGGAATTTTTTCAGGCAGACGGCGTTATTGTCACAGGCGTATCTACAGGCCAGCCTGCGGACGCAGGAGAAGTGGCGGCAGTGAGCGGCGGCGTGTCTATTCCGGCGCTGATTGGATCGGGGATTACGCCGGAGAACATTGGGAAATATGCGGCGGCAGATGCGTTTATCGTTGGGTCGTCCGTGAAGCGGGATGGGAATTGGGCGAATCCGCTGGAGGAGAGACGAGTTGAGGCGGTTGTGCGGGCGTTTGAAAAACTGCCTGCGCGATGATTTGAAAAACTTCGCATTGAACCATCACTCGGCGTTACAGTCAGAATCACTCAACACATTTGTTGAGATCGGCGTCCACGCCGAGAAGGAGGTGATCCAGTGAGGTACGGTTTACGTTGAAGTAGTGGAAGAGGCGCTTGTGAGTTGCCGAGCGCCTCTTTTTTTTATTCCCTCCCATGGAAACTTTTCTCAGCCGCTCAATTTGAAATGAGTACTCCACTACCGGGGCGCAGCCCCTTACAGGGTTAACGAGAGTGGCTACGCTACCGGGACGGTTGAGCGCGAGAGAAACGCGTGTTATGTTGGAAGAAGCCCGGAGTGGCGGAACTGGCAGACGCGCTGGACTCAAAATCCAGTGGTACTTGGTACCGTGTGGGTTCGACCCCCTCCTCCGGGACCAGATTTT
>JAFDVY010000034.1 GCA_018268785.1 Acidobacteriota bacterium
GATCGTCCCAATGTTCACGTGCGGCTTACTGCGCTCGAATTTCTCCTTGGCCATTCCCTCTGCTCCTCAGTGCAAAGTCTTGCTGAATTCGTTGCTGCTAAAAAATCGTTACTTCGTAACCGCTTTGCCCTTCACTTTTGCGATCACTTCTTCGGAAACTGAAGAAGGCGCTTCCGCGTAATGCGAAAAGTGCATGGTGAACGTCGCGCGGCCCTGTGTACGGCTGCGAAGGTCGGTGGCATATCCGAACATCTGCGCGAGCGGAACTTCGACGCGAATCACGTTGCTGCCTGCCCGGTTTTCCGTGCCTTGTATGGCGGAACGCCGCGAGTTCAGGTCGCCGAATACCGCGGCCATGTATTCTTCCGGAACGACAACTTCGACCTTCATGATCGGCTCGAGAAGAACGGGCTTTGCTTTGGAGCAGGCTTCCTTGTAGGCCATCGAACCGGCGATTTTGAACGCCATTTCGTTCGAGTCCACGTCGTGATAGCTGCCGTCGGTCAAAACAACGGCAACGTCAACGGTGGGAAAGCCGGCAAGAATTCCGGTGTCGAGCGCTTCGCGAATGCCCGCTTCAATCGGAGCGATAAATTCGCGGGGAATCGAGCCGCCAACGATCTTGTCAATGAAGAGGAAGCGGTGTTCCTTATCGAATTTCCATTTGCCGGGATTGCTGCTGGCGGTGATTTTCTTGGAGATTTCGTCGATGTCGTCCGTGGACATCTCGTGCATGTTTTCGTGGTCGGCGCTGGGCATGGGGTGAAGTTCAATCACCGCGTGGCCGTATTGACCCTTACCGCCGGTCTGCTTGATGTATTTGCCTTCGGCTTCCGCTTTGCGGCGAATCGTTTCGCGATAGGCGACTTGCGGGCGGCCGACATTGGCTTGCACGCTGTATTCGCGGAGCATGCGGTCCACAATGATTTCGAGGTGCAGTTCGCCCATGCCGGAGATGAGGGTTTGTCCCGTGTCGGGTTCGGTGGAGACGCGGAACGTCGGATCTTCCTGCGCAAGGCGCTGCAGCGCGACGCCCAGTTTGTCCTGGTCGGCTTTCGTCTTGGGCTCGATGGCAACGGAAATAACCGGCGCTGGGAATTCAATGGATTCGAGAATGATTTGTTTCTGTTCGTCGCAAAGGGTGTCGCCGGTGTTGACATTCTTCAGGCCGACGACGGCGCAAATATCGCCCGCGCACACTTCGTCGATTTCTTCGCGCTTGTTGGCGTGCATCTGCAGCAAGCGGCTGATGCGTTCGCGGCTGCGCTTGGTCGGGTTGTAAACATAGCTGCCGGACTTCAGAACGCCGGAATAGATGCGAATGTAGGTAACGTGTCCGACGAACGGATCGGACATGATTTTGAACGCGAGCGCGGAAAAGGGCTGATCGTCGGAAGCGCGGCGCAATTCGGTCTGTTCGTTGTCGGGATTCAGGCCTTCCACCGGAGGAACATCAATCGGCGAAGGAAGATAATCGATCACGGCGTCGAGCAGCGGCTGAATGCCTTTGTTCTTGAACGCGGAACCGGCTAGAACCGGAACAATCTTGAGCGCGAGGGTCGATTTACGGATCGACTTGCGCATCTCTTCGAGGGACAGCGTGCCTTCGGTCAGATACTTGTCGAGGACTTCGTCGTCGTGCTCGGCAATGTATTCGACAACCTTGGCACGATGCTCGTCGTAAAACTTCTTGTCGATTGCAGAGCCCTTCAAGGCGGCAGCGACGTCGGGGCGCGAATCCACAAACGCCTTGTCCCAGAGCTTGGCGACTTCAAAAATTTCGTATTTGGCGCCGAGGGTTTCTTCGAGCCATACGACTACGTTCTGTTCCAGGAAATTGATTACGCCGATGAAATTATCTTCGCGACCGAGGGGAAACTGGAGGGGAACGGGGTGGGCACCGAGGCGCTGGCGAATGGTGCGGACGACGTGGTCAAAATCCGCGCCCATGCGGTCCATCTTGTTGACGAAACAGATGCGCGGAACGCGATACTTGTCGGCCTGGCGCCAAACGGTTTCCGATTGCGGCTGCACGCCGGCGACGGAGTCAAATACGCAAACTGCTCCGTCCAAAACGCGCAGGGAGCGTTCGACTTCCACGGTAAAGTCCACGTGGCCGGGCGTATCGATGATGTTGACGCGGTATTTCTTGTCGTAACGCGTCCAGGAAGCGGTTGTCGCCGCGGAGGTAATCGTGATGCCGCGTTCGCGCTCCTGCTCCATCCAGTCCATCGTGGCGGTGCCTTCGTCCACGGAACCGATCTTGTAGGTGACACCCGTGTAGAACAGGATGCGCTCGGTCGACGTCGTCTTTCCGGCGTCGATGTGCGCCATGATCCCGATGTTGCGCGTGTCTTCGAGTTTGAATGCCCTGGCCATGTTCTTTTCTAAAGAATCCCTTTTCTTTGAGACTTCTCTTCTTGAAGTCCTTTTGCTTCAACCCCAACTACCAGCGGTAGTGCGCGAACGCCTTGTTCGCTTCCGCCATGCGATGCACGTCTTCCTTCTTCTTGATTGCGCCGCCGCGAAGATTGGCTGCGTCAATCAACTCGTCGCAGAGTTTGTCCGTCATGGTCTTTCCCGAACGCTCGCGCGAGTACTGCAAAATCCAGCGAATGGCCAGCGATTGCCGGCGGAAATTGTTCACTTCAACGGGAACCTGATAGTTCGCGCCGCCGACGCGCCGCGTCTTTACTTCGAGTACCGGCTTCGCGTTCTCCAGCGCCTTCTTGAAAATCTTGATCGCTTCGTCGTTCGTCTTCTTAGCGACTTGATCCATGGCGGAGTAGAACACGCGCTGCGCAGTGCTCTTCTTGCCGTCCCACATCATCGAGCAGATGAACTTCTCAACGAGGCTGTCGGCATAAACCGGATCGACTTCCTGCTTGCGGCGGCTGACTAGTCCTTTACGCGGCATTTCGTTTTATTGCTCCTTCGCAACTTTCGCAAACCGCCGGTCTAAAGACCGGCCACTACATGACCCCGACCTTTTACTTCGCTGCTTGTCCGGCCTTCGGACGCTTCGCTCCGTATTTCGAGCGGCCCTGCTTGCGGTTTTCCACGCCCGAGGCATCGAGCGTTCCGCGAACGATGTGGTAGCGCACTCCCGGCAGGTCTTTCACACGGCCGCCGCGCACGAGCACGATCGAGTGCTCCTGCAGGTTGTGGCCGATGCCGGGGATATACGTGGTGACTTCGACAGAATTCGTGAGGCGGACGCGGGCGACTTTGCGGAGAGCGGAGTTCGGTTTCTTCGGCGTTTGCGTGTAGACACGGATGCAGACTCCGCGCTTTTCCGGGCAGCCCATCAACGCAGGCGACTTCGTCTTGGTAATTACGCCCTCGCGGCCCATTCGTACAAGTTGCGAAAATGTCGGCACAGTCTTCCCTCTTTGTTTGCGGACACAACTTTAGCCCGCGATTGCACGCGCGAATTGACAGCTCTCGCATTGCGCGCACAAAAACAGCGCGAGAGCACACTACGCTGAAAGGCGTACTGCGATTCCGGAGACCAGCAAGAAACTCCGCACGCACCCCAAGAGGGAGAACGACTCTCTTGGCTTCGATTCGGAGAGGCTTACTCGGCTTTGCGGGACTGGCGTCCCATTCCGGCCGCTCTTTGCTCCCAATCCGTCTTGCAATGTTCCGGGAGTAAAGATCCTTCCAACTACACGCGTCAATACCCCCGACGCGCTACTGCTTGGGCAAAACTACCCCTAACAAACAACAGAGTATAGGGGAGAAACTCTGCTGTGTCAAACCTGTTTCGCAACAACCTGAGGAAAACTTTTGCAGGAAAACCCTTGTTGGCAAGAAGCCTGCTCAGGAGTCATCGTAGACGCCGGAGGGCCTCTTTGAAGGCGAAGCCCAGGCGAAGGATTCAACTAGGCAAGAAAAAAGGGCGAGCCGCTTCGGGTTCGCCCTTTTTTAAATAAGCCTATTATTTACAATAATTTGCCTATTGTGTCTTGTCGTCGGTCTTTTCCTGCCCCAGGTCGCCGTAGGGCCACAGATTGAACGCCTTCAACTCTTCGTATTCATGCTGGTCGCGCAGCATCTTGGCTGTCTTGGCATCGGACCATGGTTCGGCCAGGCGTTCCGGGCGGTCGGCAATCCAATAGGCGGTCATGGCCATGATGGTTGAGTTCTGCGCCATGATGTCCGGCTTCTGCGCTTCCAGCGCATCGGCTGCCGAGTGATGCGTATAGCCATACTCGGCTGTTTCTTGTTCCATGTTGATTCCCGGCAAACCATAGACGGAAAACGGGAGTGTGTCCGTGCCGGATTCGATTTTGTCGTCCACTTTTACCTTGCGGAGATTCGAAATCGAATCCGCAAACGCCTCCATTACGGGCACCAGGTCATCGCGGCCACCCATTTGAAAATTCTTCACGATGCCCTGGCCCTCATCGAGGATCAGGTCGCCGAGATGATTTCCCCATTCCGCTTTGTGCTGTTTGTAATAAGCGTAGGAACCGTCGAGCCCCTGCTCTTCTCCGGTGAAGAGCACAAAGCGCAGCGTGCGCTTCGGGCGCAGACCGGCGCGCTTGATGGTGTCCGCTGCACCGAGCGTTGCCGCAGTTCCCGAGCCATTGTCGGTTGTGCCCTGCGAGAGGTCCCACGAATCAAGGTGTCCACCAACGACAAAAATCTGCTCGGGATGTTCCGACCCGCGAATTTCGCCGACGACGTTCGCCGTCTCCACCGGGCCGTTAGTAAACGTGTTCTGGACGTTGATGTGCATGCGCGGAGTGATGCCGCGCGCAATGAGCCGTTCGAGCTGGCCTTGATCTTCATTCGTCATCGAAACGACGGGCACTGCAAAATCCGCGTCAAAGCCGAGGATACCCGTATGGGTCAGATTCATGCCCTTGGAACGAGAACCGCCCTGACCACCGATCACCGCAACCACGCCGGCATTCGAAAGCGACTTCAGATAATTGCCGAAGTCGGCGAAAATCATCATGAAATCTTTTTTCGGTTTGCCCTTTGCCTGCACCAGGGCGATCTTTCCCTTGAGCCGGCCGACATTTTTCGCTTCCTCGTCCAGATCGAAAAGATTGATCGTCACCACATCCGCGTCCGTGCCGCCGGGCGCCGTCGAGCCGACCCAGCCCATCGCGTCCACGTGCAGCTTGCGATTCACGGGCGAGAGAAGTTGCGCATCCGCCGTGCCGCGCGTCCAGCCGCGCCAGATCGTGTACTTCTCCGTGTGGACGTTTTCGAGCCCCATTTCCTTCATTTTCGCGACGGCCCATTCTTCCGATTTGCGCTCGGCCGGGGAACCCGTCACACGCGAGCCAATGTCGTCGCTAAGCTCAGTCAAATATTGGTACGCTCGCGAATTCATCATTCCTTCGCCGGCAATCTTCGTCAGCGCCGGCAACGTGCCGTCCTCTTTCGGGCCCTTGGGCTTGTTGTCCGCCGCAGCCAACCCTGCCGCAACAAGCATCACTGCCGCTACCGCTGCACCTGGGAAAACCAGCGATCTCCTCATTCGTTTCCTCTCTTGGCGCGTTTGCGCACACAAAGCCTACACTACCCTCAGACGCAACCGGCCGAAAAGGGTTTCGCGTGCGTCTTAACAACTGGCAGGACTTGCGAGGGCAGAAACAGCCGCGCAAGGGCCGCTTTACGGGGCGAATCGCGAACCCTACACTCGAACGTGATTGCCATGAATCAACTTTTCAAACGGTTTTCTAAATGCGCGATACTTTTCTGCGTGATGATCCTGTTTTCCTCTTGGGCTGCGTTTGCCCGGACACCCCAGGAAAAACCAAAAGAAACACCACAGGAAAAGCCGGCGGAGACTCCTCCAGCGAAGGCCCTGGAGAAAACTGAAGAGCCGCCCAACGCCGCGCAGATCGAGCTGCTAGAAACGAAATACCGCTTCGAAACTAACGGCGATTCGCGCAAAGAAGTTCACGCAGTCGTCAAAATCAACAGCGAACTCGGCGTCCGTCAATTTGCGCGGCTCAATTTTGACTACAACCGCGGCTTCCAATCCGTAGAAATTCCTCTGGCACGAATTACTCACGCCAACGGCGGCACTTCTGACATTCTTCCCAGCGCCATCACTGATGCACCAAACCCCGCGGTCGAAAAATACCCTGCCTACCATGACGTCCGCGTCAAATCCGTGCGCATCCTCGGACTACAGCCGGGCGACTCGCTCGAATATCGCGTGATCACCACAACCATAAAGCCTCCGCTCGCTCCAGACTTCTGGCTCGATCATTCCTTCGACCGCAGCGGCGTCGCGTCTAAACAACTGCTTGAATTGGATGTGCCAAAGTCCCGCAAGATTCAACTTCACGTGAATGCCATGATTCCCTCGGCGGCCACTACAGACTCCGAGACCGAAAAGGATACAAGGCGAGTTTATACCTGGAACATCAGTCAGAAATTCGATACCCCTGCGGAAGCGTCGGAATCCGACATAGTGATGACTACTTTTGTTTCATGGGATGCTCTCGCCGTTGCGCTCCGCAAAATGCTGGTACCAAGCAAGTCCACGTGGTCTGCGGTCTCGGAAAAAGCATCCGAGCTGGCCGGCAATCAACCAACTCCGGAAAAGCAAGTTCGCGCTATCTACAATTTCGTGTCCCAGAAGATTCCGACGGTGGATCTCCCGCTTGGGGCGACTGGGTTTCGCATTCGTGCCCTCGGTGAAATTCTAACTTCCGGTTACGCAAATGCCGAAGACAAGTTCGCTCTCTTTCTGGGGATGATTAACGGTTTTGAGGCGGACGCATTCCCTGCGTTTACAGGCCAGGCCAAAGAGTTTTCAACTTCTCTTCCCACGCCTGCTGTGCTTTCGGAGCTTCTGGTCATCGCCGGGATCCCGCCCAAACCCTCGCCAGGTGTGGGGTGCGGAGATTGCCTAACTTTTGTCTGGCTAGATCCGGCTGTTGAAGTGGCGCCATTTCGCGCAATTCCCGCAAGCCTTCGCGGTAGAGAAGCTCTATCAGACATTTCGGGAGGGGGCAGGGGCGGCCCCTCTATCACGCGAGTGCCGAATGACTTACCATTTCCCTCGACGCAAAACGTGGGAATAGCCGCCAGCTTGGCAACGGATGGCACTCTCAAAACGAAAGTGAAGTACGCCCTTCGTGGTGACAACGAACTCTTATTGCGTGTGACGTTTCACAAGGCACCGACCGACAAGCAAAGAGAAATTGCGCAATATCTTTCGTTATCCGACGGATTTCGGGGAAAAGTCACCAGAGTCAAAACGTCAGACCCGTACGACACTGAAGAACCTTTTGAAGTCGAATACGAATTGACGCAGGAAAAATTTGTGGATTGGGCGAAGAAGCCAGTGCGTATCCCCGCGCTGCTACCCTTGCCCGGCCTGCCTGACCTCACCAAGAAACCGGCGGCCAATTCCAAAATCGAACTTGGCACTCCGCTCGAGATCACGCTCACCGGAACGCTGCGTCTTCCTCCCGGAACTCTCGCAACAGCTCCGGCGGGAACTTCTGTGAAGCGCGACTATGCAACATTTACCTCAACTTATTCCTCAAAGGCGAACGTCGTCAATTTTTCGCGTCACTTGAATTTCCTTCTACCCGAAATTCCAAGTGACCGGTCCCTCGACCTAACCGCTTTCATCCACGCGGTGCAAAGCGACCAATCCCAGCTCTTCGTCCTCGACAAGCCCGAATCAGTCCCGCCAGCCAAGCCAAAATAAGAAAGGCCCGCGATTTCGCGAGCCTTTCTCTGATTTTCTTTTTTTGACTGAAAACTGATGACTGACTGCTGAGACTTTCGCTACTTAATATCCATCACTTCTTTTTCCTTCGCCACGGCCATATCCTCAATCTTTTTCGTCTCGGAGTGCGTCAGCTTTTCGAGCTCATCGAGCGAACGTTTCTGTTCGTCCTGGCTGATCTTTTTGTCCTTCTCCAGCTTGTCAATCGCTTCCTTGCTGTCCCGCCGGATGTTTCGCACCGCGGTCAGGTGATTCTCGCGCACCTTATGCATGTGTTTCACAAGTTCCTTGCGGCGCTCTTCCGTAGGAGACGGCACTGGCACGCGCACCACTTTGCCGTCGTTTGTCGGATTCAATCCCAAATCCGAAGTGCGAATTGCCTTGTCGATCATCGCCACCGCGCTCGTATCCCACGGAGCGATCACGATCATCGTCGGGTCCGGCACGGTCACCGAACCCAGCTGGTTCACCGGCATAGGCGTTCCGTGATAGTCCACGCGCACATTGTCCAAAATGGAGGCGTTTGCGCGGCCCGTGCGCACCGTCGCCAATTCCTTGCGAAAATCCTCAATGGCTTTTTCCATGCGCGTCTTTGCGGCGGCAATAGCTTCCTTACTTGTTCCAAATGTTGACATATTCCTGTTTCCTCAATCGAATTTGCAGTTTCAACAGATTCTTCCCGCGCCGCTCTTCCGCGGGGTACTCCCCAAGTGAATTTTGCAGTTACTTACAACTTAAAACTGATCACTTACAACTCTCTCAGGCCATCGTAACGACAGAACCCACTCGCTCGCCCAAAACCACGCGCTTGATATTTCCATAATCGCCCATGTTAAAAACAACGATCGGCATCCCGTTGTCCATGCAGAGCGAAATCGCCGTCGAGTCCATCACCTTTAGGTTGCGCTGCAGTACGTCGCGATACGTGATCTGCTCGAACAGAATCGCCGTCGCTACTTTTTCCGGGTCCGCGTCGTAAATCCCCTCGACGCGCGTCGCCTTCAAAATCACGTCCGCCTTGATTTCCATGGCACGCAGCGCCGCCGCCGTGTCCGTCGAAAAATACGGATTCCCGGTTCCCGCGCCGAAAATCACGACGCGCCCTTTCTCCAGATGCCGCATTGCGCGCCGCCGGATGAACGGCTCCGCCACCTGCTGCATCGCAATCGCGCTTTGCACTCGCGTGTACACACCCTCTTTTTCCAGCGCGTCCTGCAAAGCCAGCGCATTGATGACCGTAGCCATCATGCCCATGTAATCGCCGGTGGTGCGGTCTATTTCAAATCCCTTTTGCCGCGCGCCGCGAAAAATATTTCCGCCGCCGACGACCAGCGCGATCTCCACGCCGAGATCGTGCACTTCTTTCAATTCCTTCGCAATCGCCTGAATCGTTTCGCCATGAATGCCGTAACCCTGCGGCCCGTGCAGCGACTCGCCGGAAATCTTCAGCAAAATCCTCTTGTAGATGGGTTTCTTCTTCGCGCTTTTCTTCGAGGACGACTTTTTCGCTGGCATGGCTCTCCACAACCGCCGGTCAAATCCCGCAAAATTGTAGCAAACTCAGCGCATCCGTACACGCCTGCGCGCAAAGAAAAAGAGCGCCCCGGCTACGCCGTGACGCTCTGGCTTGCATTGAAAGGCTCAATTGGAAATTCAAGCTGCCGGTGCGGCAGCTTCCGCTGCGCCCGGAGCGCTGGCGGCAACTTCTCCGACCTTGAAGCGCGAAAAGCGCCGGATCGTGATGTTTTCGCCGAGCTTCGCAATGGCGTTGTTCACCATCTCGCCGATGGTCACGCTCTCGTCCTTGATGAAGTGCTGTTCGTAGAGGCAATTTTCCTCGTAAAACTTCTCCATCTTTCCGTTCACGATGCGCTCCACAACGTTTTCCGGCTTGCCGGTGGCAAGAGCCTGCGCTTTGTAAATCTCGCGCTCTTTCTCCAGCATTTCGGGAGTCACGTCCTCGCGGCGAACATAGCGCGGATCGAGCGCAGCAATGTGCATCGCAATGTCGTGCGTCAACTGTTGAAACGCTTCCGTGCGTGCCACAAAGTCTGACTCGCAATTGATCTCCACGAGCACGCCGATCTTTCCACCGGCGTGGATGTAGCAATCAATCAGCCCTTCGGA
Source organism: Acidobacteriota bacterium (assembly GCA_018268785.1). Classification (GTDB taxonomy): domain Bacteria; phylum Acidobacteriota; class Terriglobia; order Acidiferrales; family UBA7541; genus Acidiferrum. Next base: position 9,842 of record JAFDVY010000034.1, read on the forward strand.
GGCTTCGCGTGTGGCCTTCTTCGCCGCGGCCGCCTGGCCCTTCTTGCGCAAAACGGCAATCGCTTTTTCCAGATCGCCCTGCGCTTCGATCAGCGCCGCGCGGCAATCGTTGAATCCTGCGTTCGTCCGGTCCCGCAATTCTTTTACGAGCTTGGCTGGAATGTCCATGGCTGTATTCGGTGTACTCATCCTTTTTCTCTAAACTTTCTTTCCAAATTTTCGAAATTTTCCCGAAGTCTTATAAAAATGGCCCGCCGCGAATGCATCGTGGCGGGCCGGAAAATGCTCTTACCCGCGCTTGCTTAGCGAGACTCCTCGTCCGGAGGAACGGTCGCTTCGGCTTCCGCCTTGAAGGCTTCCACCGCTTCCGCGCCCTCGACGAAGTCGCCTTCCTGCTTTTCGTACTGTTCGTAGGCGCTGGTGTCCACGTATTCGACGCCGTCCGCGGCGGCCTGGTCCGCAGCAGCCTTCGCTTCGCCAACCTGCGACTGCGCATAAGCATTGCGGCCTTCAATCACCGATTCTGAAATCTTCGAAGTGAACAGGCGAATCGCGCGCAGCGCATCGTCATTGCCCGGAATAATCCAGTCCACCACATCCGGATCGCAATTCGTATCCACCACCGAAACCACCGGCACGCCCATGCGGCGCGCTTCCTTGACGGCGATCTCTTCCGCGTTCGAGTCGATGACGAACATTGCATCCGGCAACTGCGTCATGTTCTCGATGCCTTCGAGGTTCTGGTTCAAATGCTTCATTTCACGGTCGAGCCGCGCGCGCTCTTTCTTCGAGAGTTCGAGCATGCGGCCGTCTTCCGTCATCGCCTTCAGCAGCTTCAGGCGCTTGATCGACTTCTGCAATGTCGCCCAGTTCGTCAGCGTGCCGCCCAGCCAGCGGTGATTCACGAAAAACGCACCGCAGCGCTTCGCCTCTTCGGCGACCGCTTCCTGTGCCTGGCGCTTCGTGCCGACAAACAAAACTGCCTTGCCCTGCGCGGACATGTCGCTCACAAAGCGGCTCGCCTCGCGGAACATCTTCAGGGTCTTCTGCAAATCAATAATGTGAATGCCGTTGCGCTCGCCGAAAATGTATTCCTTCATCTTCGGATTCCAACGACGCGTCTGATGACCGAAATGAACACCGGCCTCCAGAAGTTCCTTCATTGTAATTTCTACTGCCACATGCCCTCCTTGTTGGACATCTGCTTGTCGAGTTTTCCGGTTTTGGTGGCACAGGCTTTAGCCTGTGATCTGCCTCTTCCGTTTCCCTCGCAGCAGCGTTTTTGCCGGCGTTCCTGCCGGCCATGATCTCAGCGGAGACCCTTGCGAATCCCCGCTGGAGCTCGTTACAGCCCCCCAAGTGATTAACGCTTGGTGAACTGGAATCTCTTGCGCGCGCCCTTCTGTCCGTACTTCTTGCGCTCCTTCATACGGGAATCGCGCGTCAGAAAACCGTTCTTGCGCAGCGCCGGCCGCAGCTCCGGATTGAACCGGGAAATTGCGCGGGAGAGCCCCATGCGAACCGCTCCAGCCTGGCCGCCAACGCCGCCGCCATGCGCTGTCACCACAACATCAATCTGGTCCGCCAGGTTCGTGAACTTCACCGGCTCCGTCGCGTCATGCTTCCACGCGAAATTCGGAAAATATTGCTCCACCGGCCGGCCATTCACCGTGAATTTGCCCGAACCGGGGCGCACAAACACGCGCGCGATGGACTCTTTGCGGCGGCCCGTGCCGTGAAACCAGGTCTTGCTCGTCGCTTCAGCGCTCAAAACTTCCTCCCAATTACGTCCATAAAATTAAACTCGCAGCAAACGTGCTTGCAGACAGCATGGCCATCCTCGGCCAAAAAACTTTTGAACTTCCCACCCGGCTGATTCCCTGCGAAGGCCTGCAGCTGACCTGCGTTTAAGGACAACCAACGTGCGGAAACTTCAGGACCCCGACTGCGAAACTTCGCTCGCCTCGGGTGGCATAGACTTTAGTCTGTGCTCCCTGAGCCGAAAAAACTTATATCGCCAGCGGCTGCGGATTCTGTCCCTTGTGCCGCGCCAAACCTGCCGCATCGCGATACACGCGCAACTTCTTCATACGGCGCGCACGCAGCTTGTTCTTCGGGAGCATGCCTTCGATCGCTTCGCGAACCATCCATTCCGGCTTGGTCCCGCGAACGCGCTTCGCTGGAACTTCTTTTAGCCCGCCGGGGTATCCGCTGTGCGAATAATAAACCTTTTGTTCGATTTTGTTGCCGGTCAGGCGAATCTTGTCCGCGTTAATGACCACAACGTGGTCGCCCGAATCCAGGTACGGCGTAAATGACGCCTTATCCTTGCCGATCAAAGCTCGCGCCACTTTCGTCGCCAGGCGTCCCAGCACCTGATTCGTGGCATCCACAACAAACCAATTCGCGCCCACTTTGAGCGCTTCAGCTTCCGCTCCCTTGGCTACGTACGTCCTCATCGCAATCAGTCACACCTTTCCCTGTAGAGACAAACGTTAATTTTAGGGGTTGAACCGCGAGAAGTCAACGCGGGAGTTTGTTTCCGCATTGATCGGCCCACTTTACCGCATCATCCCCTGACAGGCGACGCTGCCGGCAGCGTAAATCGTAAATTAGATGACAAGGTTCGCACATCGCCTTTAAGTGGGATCGGTTGTCGCACTTAGGAGTGTGGCATAAATGAGCAATGGTAAAGCGAATTTTAACTTTGCCCACCCGCCTTCTATGTCTTGCCCATGTACCGTTAATTTCCTCACAGCGGCCATAATGCTTCAGGCACTCTCCGCCGCATTCACACTGTTGCTCGCCAGAGCTGTTTCTTGATCTGCATCGAATTTCGATTCCGATGTCTTTCCAATCCGCCGGGTGCTCAACTTTATTGCTCTTCTTAGTAACTGCTCCCCGAGCCTTACTCCCTATAGTTGCTTTGGAGTTAACTTCTGTTTCAGGCTTTGCCCCCTCCGCCTTCTTCCGACGGATCGTTTCCCATGCCTTAAGGGCGGCTTTGCGCTGCCTCTCGCTTGCTTCGGGTGTCGGACTCATGAATCAGCCCACCCTAGCTTCCTCAATCGCCGCGATAGCAAGTTCCCGGCTGACACTTGGATACTGGTCCAGAAACTGGTCCAGCGTATCCCCGCCCTCAAGGTAGTCCGTCAGAATCTTGAACGGCACACGAGTGCCGCGAAAACATGGCTCGCCACTCATTATGTTCGGGTCTTTCACCACGACGCTTGCCATCTGACGCCTCGTCTTCAGTCTAACAGTTCACAGTCGCATTAAGCAGTGAAGAAGTCATCGCAACACCGCCCAAGCCATCCCATCCGGATTCCCGCCCGCGTCAATCTTCCCCGTCGCAGCTAGCGTCTTAAGATCAATCACCGCTACATAATTATCCGGCGTGCACGCCACAAACGCCCGCGCGCCGTTCGGCTCCATCTGAATCCCTGCCGCGCCATGTCCCACCGGAATCCGCTTCACCACTTCCTTCAGATCCGTGTCGAGCACCGTTACATCGGCCCCGCCAAGACTCGAAACGAGCACCAGCTTCCCATCCGGGGTGAATTTCAAGCGATTCGCCCCGCGCACATTCGCGTTAATCGTCCGCGACACGCTCTTGTCCGCAATGTTCACCACAGCAATCGTTCCTGCGCGCGCATTCGCCGCCCAAAGTTCTTTTCCATCCGGCGACACATCAAATCCTTCCGATCCCGCTCCCACATCCACTAAAAATTGCGTCCATTCAGCAGGAAATCCCCCCGTGGGCTGTGCTTGCGGAGGCCCCGACGGCAAACTCGGCCGCACCTTCTCCCAAACACTGATCGTCCCAGATTGAATGTTCGACGTAAAAATCCTGCTCAAATCTTGGGTCACAAAAATCATGTGCGTGCGGTTCTGTCCGCTTCCCAGAACAAAATCCACTTTCCCCGTCGCCGGATCGACGCTCCCAAACACTTTCGCCGCTTCCGCCGTAAACCAAACTTTTCCTTCTGCAAAATCCAGTCCATGCGGCCCCTTCAACGCGCCCAAATCAATCGGCGCCAGCGCCTTCTGATTCACCAGGTCAATCACCGCCAGAGTGTGCAGGGCCCCCGCACCTCCGCCGCCATAATTCGAAACATACGCCATCTTCCCATCCGCGGTCGCGATCACTTCATGCGGATCATCACCAACCGGCATCTTCGCCACCACTTTCAACGTCGCCGGATCCACAATCGCCAGCGTGCGGTCATGCTTAGAAAGCACCAACAACGATTCTCTTGGCGTCTGCGCAGAAACCGCTCCTGCAATCATTGCAAAAGCAATCGCAAGAATACTTAAGCGGCGCATGTTCGTCTCCCATTGCATGGCTTTCTAAAACACACGTATTTTGTCATTCCTCGGGCGGTTTTTGCCCGGGGAATTTGTTTTTCCTTCGGCGTCGCCCGCGAGCGGGTATTGAGCAAACGGGCCAGTAATCAGTTCTAGCGCCATTCCTCACTCTATCCGACCGCCAGTGTGGAAATGAGCCAGGCGCGCCTCAACGAAATCCTGCGAAAACTCCGCGAAGCGTGTATTGTGTGTCGAAAATGAACGGAGGAATTCTGGAAATGCCGGAAACTCAAGGCCAGCCAAACACTTTCCGCAGCATTCTTTCCATACTTGTCGCATTCGTCGCCGTCGTCGTGCTGTCTTTCGGCACGGATGAGTTGTTGCATCTATTTGCGGGCTTCCCTCCGCTTGGCCACGTCTATAGTGACCGACAATTCATGTGGGCTACGCTCTATCGCACGATTTACGGAGTGGTTGGCAGCTACATCACCGCAACTCTCGCCCCATGGAAGCCCATGAAACATTCCTTGATCGGCGGCGCCATCGGTTTCGCTCTAAGCGCTGTCGGCGTGGCAGGTGCGGTTGTCGCCGGACCAAAGATGGGCCCGCTCTGGTATCCGATCGCTTTATTGGTCGGCGTTCTGCCCACCGCATGGCTCGGCGCAAAACTCCGCATCCTCCAAACGCCGTCGCAATAGAGCCTGCATAGGACTGGCCCACCTCTGTGTCCTCTGTGCCCTGGTCTCAGTAACCTCCGCGTTAATGCTTTGATTTTCTCGATTCACCGCTCTTTGCGCGTTTTTTTTGCGCTCTTCCGCCGTCCGCGACGACTCAACTCTCCCCATTTCAATCGTTTGCGCACTCTTTGCAAAACCACCCGGGCGTGCGGGTTGTGCATCCCGGATGCCTCTACGGGATATCCCAAAGCGCAAAATGCATTCGCTCCTTCCCCTTGCCGCCTTGTGCCGGTATACAATCGAGATGAAAAATACACTTGAGGAACTCTCGTGATCCATCGCCACGTTTTTCATAACGACAAAGTCATGCCCGTCGAAGACTGCCGCCTCTCGCCGGGGCAAGCCGGCGTCATCTGCGGCTGGGGCCTCTTCACCACCATTCGTATCGTGAAAGGCGAAGCCTTCGGCTACGAACGCCATTGGCGCCGCCTGGAAAAAGACGCCGCCATCGTTCGCTTGCCGCTTCCGAATACCGGCGCAAGAGTCCGCGTGCATTTGCAAGAAGTCATTCGCGCCAACAAAGTCTCCGACGGATGCGCAAGAATCTATTTGATCTACAACCAGGTTGGCGCGTGGCGCAGCGAAGAGAAAATGCCGCAGGTCGATTTGTTGATTTACACCGCGCCGCTTCCCGAATATCGCGAACCGGTTCGCCTGGCGATCCGCGAACATGGCCGCCACGCTGCTTCCGCGCTCGCCGGAGTAAAAACAATTTCCTGGCTTCCAAATGTCTGGGCCGTCGCCGAGGCGCAAAAAGAAGGTTTCGACGAAGTCGTTCTGCTCAATGAACGCGGCGAAGTCGCCGAATGTACCGCCGCAAATATTTTTGTCGTGAAAGGCGACAAGGTGTTCACGCCGCCGCTCAACTCCGGCTGCCTCGAAGGAGTCACGCGCGGCATCTTGATGGAAATCGCGCCGGAAGCGGGCATTTCCGTCGTGGAACAGACTCTGAAACCCGAAGACTTCGCTTCAGCGAATGAAGTCTTTATCTCGTCCACAAATCGCAATTTGATCGGAGTCGGCGAAATCGCCGGCCAGAAAATTCCCGTTGCTCCCGGCCCCATCACGCGCCGCCTCGACGAACTCTTTGACTTTTACGTCACCGAGTACGTCAGCCGCCGCCAGGCCGCGGCGGCCCGCTAAGGAGCAAAAAAATAAAAAGTTCTAGAAGAGAAATTTCAGCGCGAACTGCACAAGCCTTCCGGGCTGCGAACTGGTGATCGCTCCGAAATTCGACGAATTTATATCGTTAACCGGAATCCCGAAATTCGCGCGGTTGAAAATGTTGAATAATTCCCCGCGGAACTGAATCGTCTTTGTCTCCGTAATGCGGAAATTCTTCAGCGCCGAAAAATCCCACTGCTGAAACCCGGGACCTTGCGCAATATTTCTTCCCGCATTTCCGAACTGTCCGAGTTGCGTTACCTGCTGGAATCCATCCCTCGTGATCCAGCAGCTCGGCGTTCCCGCTTGGAATATCGGACCGTTCGGGTCGGGCTGGCAAGTCCCTTTCGTGAAGTCGCCGACTACATTCGGCCGGTCGCTGGGGAATCCGGAAATTTCCGGAGCGCCGCCTTGGAGCGAAGGGCCGGAGGAATCGTACACCGTGAACGGCGTGCCGCCCATGAACGTCGTGATTCCGTTTATTTGCCAGCCGCCGAGCGCGACGCGCTTCCACCCTTCCGCATTTTCGAAAAACGGAAGATTCCACTGGTAACTGATTACGAAGCGATGGCGTGCATCGAACATCGAGCGGCCGCGTTCCTTTCCGAGGTCGAATGGATTTTGCGCCAGATCGTTTTCGCCGGCGGTGCTTTGCGAAGCGGAACCGGTGATGTTGAACGAAGAAACATCATCGATCGCCTTCGAGTACGTGTACGAACCGAGGAAAGAAAGTCCGTGGCTAAAGCGTTTTTTCAAACTGGCCTGCAAGGCGTTATAGCTGGAATTTGTGATGCCGGCAATTTCGCCGACGGAAGAAAACGTGCACGGATTCGTATTCGTCCGTGTGCAACCGGAATACAAACGCCGGCGATCCGCATTGGTTTGCGAAGTGTCACCAGGTTCAAATGTGGTGGGATTGCCTTCGATCAAGCGCGGCAGACGCGTGCCTTTTGTTCCAATGTAGCCCGCTTCAAGAAGCCAGTCGCCTCCGAAAGAGCGCTGGAGGTTCAAATTCCAGTCTTGCGCGTAAGGCAATTTCAGATCTTTGTTGAGAACCAGCAAAGTCATCGGCTGCGTGAAACCATTCACTGGAGGAGGCAGGCCTGCGTACGGATCGGAAAAATTCGGAACGCCAATCTGCGCCGTTTGCAAATACGGAGGCGCGCTGATGGGATCCTGCAGCGGCCCGCCCTGACCCGTGTAAAACGGATCGTAGAAAATTCCGTACGCGGAACTGACGCGCCACTTTCCGCTTCCGGTTGGATCCCAGGCGAAACCAATGCGCGGAGCGAACGCATCTTTTTTCGTTTGAATCAGGCCGCGCGGAACTCCGGGATCGCCGGGATAGACGAGACCCGCCGGCGCTTGCGGATGAACGACGGACTGGACGCCGGGTTCGAAGAGATTCTGCCGGTCGTGAATTTCGGTGTACGGAAACGGAATTTCGTAGCGCAAGCCGAGATTTACGGTGAATCGCGACGAGACTTTGAACGTGTCCTGCGCATACGCGTTGATATTGTTCCCGCGCAAGCCGCGGGCGAAATCACCGCTGCCTTGCAGGAAGAAAATCGGCTGGCCGATGAGGAAGCTTGCAAACGAATTGGTGAGCGGCGCATTGACAAAAACGAAAAATCCGTTGGTGGCAATTCCCTGTAACACATTGATTTGATCGTGCCCGTAGCCGCCTCCGAATTTCAGTTCGTGGCGCCCGCGAATCCAGGTCAATGAACTACTGAGGTCGAACGTGTTCTGGTAACTGTTGCGAGGTCCTGTGATTGGATCGCCGACGGAGGCAAATCCGGCGACTTGAACGAAAGGAGGCCCGCTGGATACGTCGAGCGAAGGAGAATAGGTGAAGCCAAGGCTCTGCAAGTCGGTGTGATTGATGTGTTCGCCGAAAAGAAATTTATTGCGGAGGAAGGAGAAGCGAGCGAGGCCCACGAGAGATGACGAAAAGGTGTGCGTTTCCGTTGCGACGAAATTTTGCGCGCGCTGGTCTTCGCCAACTGGAAATCCAGGAACGTTTGCGCCGGAAGTCGAGAGCGGATCGGTGACGTTTCCCTGATTGAAGCTGTAGCGAAAATTCAGCGTGTCTTTGCTGGTCAAATAATGATCGAAGCGGACACCAAATTGATCGCCGTTTTGCGGTTTGGATTGCGTTGCAACGAACTGGTTGTTCGGAAGATTGGGCAGCGGATAAAACGCAAGAATATTTTGCGAAATGGGATTGATACCGGGCAAAGTGTTGAATGGGATCGGTTGCGGGGCAGGCGCAAAGACGTTGTAGATCTGGTTTCCGGGATTGTTGCAGAGGCCGCCGGCGTCGAACCCTTCTGGACATAGTTCGCGGAAATTGCCGGTGCGCTCAGCGGCGCTGGGGACGGTGGCGACACTGGTTACACCCTGTCGATTGCGCAGGCCCTCGTAATAAAGAAAGAAAAATGTCTTGTCGCGCTTGATTGGTCCGCCAAACGCGCCGCCGAACTGGTTTCGCTTCAGCGGTTCGACATTTTTCGCGAAGAAGCTTTTCGCGTCGAACATATCGTTGCGAATAAACTCCCAGAGCGCGCCGTGGTAGTTGTTCGTGCCGGAGCGCGTGATGATATTTGTGGTTGAGCCGGTGCTGTGGCCGAATTCGGCGTTTGCAGTGTGCGTGAGAATACGAAATTCGGAGATTGCGTCAACAGGGAGAGCCATTACGTAGCCGCCGTCGACGCCGTTGAAATTGTCCGCGCCGTCAATCAAGAAATTGTTGGATTCGGGGCGCTGGCCGTTTACAGAGTACGCCTGGCCTTCGCGCAGCGAACCACCGGCGGTTGCAAGGCCCGGAGTGATGGGAACTACACCAGGCTGGAGGACACCAAGCTGCGTAAAATTGCGGCCGTTGAGCGGCAGATCGAGAATTTCACGTTCGCCGACGGTTTTTCCGAGGGCAGTGTTTGTAGCTTCGATGAGAACGGCATCGCCGTGCACTTCTACCTTGTCCGACGCGCCACCGACGGTGAGATGGACCGTGAGGCTTGCGGTTTGGTTCACATCCAGCTTGATGCCATCCTGCACGAATTTGCGAAAGCTTCTTGCTTCCGCTTCGACGCGATAATGGCCGACGGGCAAAGCAAGAATCAGAAACGCGCCCGTAGAATCCGTGGAAACGGTTCTGGCGAGGCCGGTTTCGATTTGCGTGGCGCTAACAGTTGCGCCGGAGATGGTGCCGCCGCTTGCGTCAAGAATTGTGCCGCGAATACTGCCGGTGGTTTCCTGCGCGCCGGCTGAAAAAGAAATTATGAGTGCGCACATTGCGACTAACGCCCATTGCGACGACAACTTCATCGTTGAGCCTCTTTCGATTTCGATTGTTCAGGCCGGCGTCCGACCCGGAAGTTCAGCAGTCACCCCGGACTGCGGGGTCAGGACAGAGTCCGGCCCATTCAGGGATTTGTGTTTGTAAGATAAAGCGGCGAGCTGCGGCAATAGTGGAAAAACACTAGAGAACAAGGAGAGAGGTGAAGCTTTTATCTCGAGCTGAATTTTTTACTTCGTTTTGGGTGGACGGGGACATGCAGCGAGCTTAACCCACTGCGCGGCGTTGACGTTGACGCCGTTCGCATACAGAACCCAGTGGAGATGCGGGCCCGTGGAGCGGCCAGTGGAGCCGGCGTAGCCGAGAACGTCGCCTTTTTTAACCGAGGAGCCCGGCGTTACCTCGAGTTTCGACATGTGGAGATACATGGAGCCGAGGCCCTGTCCGTGATCGATGCCAACGGCGTTACCGAGAACGTTGAATTTTTGCGCGTAGACGATTTTTCCATCGGCGATGGCACGAATCGGTTCGCCGGCGGGAGTGCGCTGATCGATGCCGCCGTGAAATTCTCCCGTGGGCTTGCCATTGTGAAGACGCTTCACGCCGAAAGGAGAAGTGACACAGCCATCGACGGGAGGGGCGAGGGGATCCTGCCAAAAACGCAGTTCGGAAACGCCATTGCGAAAATCGGTGAGGAGTTTGATTTCTTCTGGAGTGGAGCGGAGCGCTTCAATGTCCGCACTGAGACGGACATTTTCGGAGGGGAAACGCGTGGCGCGGACTGTGAATTTTTCTGAATCAAACTTGGCGCCTTGGGACGAGAGAAACTCAATTGTGTCGGGGCCGGGCGCGTCTTTCACCGAGACCGGCATGAGGCCGAACTTTTTGCCATCAGATTGAGGAAAGAGATGAATGGTGCGGTCATTCCATTTTGCTGAAGCGACGTCGCCAGTGCAGGTGAGGCGCAAAGTTTCGCCGAGATTTGCAGCCTTAGGCACGATCGTGCATTGCTGAGCGGCGACGCGGGTCGCATTAACCGCGGCGAAGAGCAAGCAAACGAAAAAAACACGGAGTCTGGTTCGCAAAATCGGCCTCAAATTTGGAATGTCTTAACATTTTGGGCCCCGTGTAGAGAACCTGCAAGGGATGCAAAGCGGGCAACTTCGCAAGAGGCACGGCATGGCAAAAGGGCCGCCCGTGCGTGCTACAATCACGCCGGAAAGAGACATGCCTGAAGCCCTTCCGATCAGCGAAGCCGTTCTGGAAGTTCATTCAAACGACGGCGGCAAGCGATACGTGCGCGTGACGCAGACGCCGTTTTTTATCGGGCGCGGGGCGGAGACCGGAAACCATTTGCAATTGAATGACCGCCGAATTTCGCGGAACTGCGCGGCGATCGTGAGCGAAGCGAACAAGTTTTACGTTGAGGATCGCGGGCAGCGGCGCGGCTTGTTTGTGAACGGCGAAAAAGTGGAGAGTCGCGAGCTGCAGGCGGGCGACGTTATTTCATTTGGCCTCGAAGATTCCTACGAAGTAATTTTTCAGTCGTCCGAGAGATCCGGCGACGAATCGATTCCGATGTTTTTGACGCGGATCGAACACATGACGAAGACGGACCAATCGTCCGGCGGATTGAACAAGCTGAATTTGCTGCTGGAAGCGACAACGCTTCTTCATTCGCAACTGCCGCTCGATTCCGTGCTGGGAAAAATGCTGGATCATGCGATTTCCGTGACCAATGCGGATCGCGGGCTCCTGCTGGAGACGGACCACTCGGGGAAATTGAGCGTGCGGCTTGCGCGAAAAAATGGCGGGATGCGTTTGCCGCCGGAAAGCCTTTCGCCATCGCAAACGGCAATTCAGATGGCTTTGAAGCAGCAATCGGCGGTGATCACGGAAGATTTGGCGCAAGCGGAGATGAATCTGCAGGAAGCGCAGAGCATCGTGGCGCAAGGCCTGCGTTCCGTGGTGGTGATCCCTTTGTATTCGGTGACGCGAGCGAACTCGGATGAATCGCTGATGGACATCAGCCGCGGGCAATTTTTGGGCGTGGTGTATTTGGATTCGCGGCGCCCGGCGGCGTTTTCGAAATTGGACCGGCAGATCCTGGACGCGCTGGCAGCAGATGCGGCGGGCACACTGGACAATGCGCGACTTGTGGAGCGCGAACGCGAACGGCAGCGGCTGGAAGCGGAAATCAACATTGCGCGGGATATTCAGCAAGCGCTTCTGCCGCGGGGCTTCAAGGATTATGCGCACCTGGACGTCTCCGGGTGCAACTTCCCCTGTCTTTCGGTGGGAGGAGATTATTTCGACGTTTTCCCAATCGATGACGACCGCACGGCATTTCTGATCGCGGACGTTTCAGGGAAAGGACTGGGTGCGGCGCTGCTGACCACGATGTTGCAAGGCGCGCTTTCCGGATTGACGATTGGCGTGGATCCGGCGCGCGTGTTCAATCACATCAACCGGTTTCTTTGCGATCACGCGGAAGTGGGACGCTACGCAACGATGTTTTTCGGCGTGATGGATGCAAAGGGACATCTGGAGTTCATCAATGCAGGACATCCTTCGCCCTATTTAATCCGGCATGGAAAGGCGGAAACGCCATTCACGGAGGGGTCTTATCCTGTGGGGCTTGTGCCAGAGGCGGAATATACGGCGGCGTGTTTGAAACTGGAGCCGGGCGATACGCTGGTGCTCTTCAGCGATGGCGTGACGGAAGCGATGGACCCTGAAGATGAAATGTTCGGGATGAAGCGTCTCGAAGAAGTGCTGAACGACAAGAGCGACGTGACTTTGGAGCATTTGCAGAAGTGCATTCTTGAATCGGTGGAGAATTTTGTGCGCGGTGCGCGGCAGGCGGACGATTTGACGATGCTGCTGGTGCGGTTCCAGGCGACAGCACAGAGCGCAACGCCGGATACGGATGCGCCTTCGACGTCGAGCGCGGTGGCGTAGTACCACTCCCTCCAGGAAATAACTTTGCCTCCAGACCCTTCCTGATCTTTCACGAAAAGCAGATTCCTCGCTTCGCTCGGAATGACACGAAACAAGCCTACATCGGCTACTGAGGTTATGTTTATTGCACAGAAGCACGGGAAAACGTCACAAGAATCGCTTTCGATGTGGGCGTGTTGCTTGTTTTTGCGACGCTATCGAGCGGGACAAGTACGTTCGCTTCCGGAAAATAGGCCGCCGCACAACGCCGGGGAATGTCGTACGCAACCGCGAGAAAGTTGCGGGCAACGCGCTGCTCTTCTCCGCCAGGCCCGGCAAAATGACTGGTGATATCGAGCTTCTCGCCGCGATTCCAGCCATGCTCTCGCATATCGTCCTCATTCAAGAACACGACACGGCGACCGCCATGAATGCCCCGATAGCGATCATCCAGGCCATAAATCGTTGTGTTGAACTGATCGTGGCTGCGAATCGTGGTGAGCAGGAACTGGCCCGCGTTTAGTTTGCGGGGCTGCAATGCACCGGGAATGAAATTGGCTTTTCCGGTCTCGGTGATGAACTTCCCTTCTCTAGCGGCATTGGGAAGATAAAATCCGCCGGGCTTGCGAACTTTTCGATTCATATCGTCGCAACCAGGAACGATCCGCGAAATCAGATCGCGAATGCGATCGTAATCCTCGACCAGATGGAGCCAATCCACTTTGGAGCGCGAGCCAAGTGTGGCTTGAGCGAGTTGCGCGACGATTGCAGGTTCACTCGGCAGCTCAGGCCACGGCGGCACAAGCTTCCCTTGCGATGCGTGGACAATGCCCATCGAGTTTTCGACGGTGACAAATTGTGCGCCAGATTTTTGCAAATCGCGGTCAGTTCGACCCAGGCAAGGCAGGATCAGTGCGGATTTCCCCGCAACCAGATGGGAACGGTTGAGTTTTGTAGAGACATGGACGGTGAGGGTGCACTTTTGCAGAGCGGCAGCAGTACGCTCGGTGTCGGGTGTGGCAGAGAGAAAATTACCGCCCATTGCGAAAAAAACTTTCGCCTCGCCGCGCTCCATGGCGCGAATGGAACCAACGACGTCGTAACCGTGCGTGCGCGGCGGCGCAAATCCAAAGGCGGATTGAAGCGAATCCAGAAAACTGTCCGACATCCTTTCGGAAATGCCCATCGTACGGTCGCCCTGCACGTTGGAATGGCCGCGCACGGGACACACTCCAGCGCCGGGGCGGCCGATTTGCCCGCGCAGCAGGTGCATGTGCACAATTTCCTGGATGGTGGCGACGGCGTCTTTCTGTTGCGTGAGCCCCATGGCCCAGCAGGAGATCATTGCCTTTGAGTTTTTGACGAGTTGCGCGATCCGCGCGATTTCTTCGCGAGAAACGCCGCTCTGTTCTACGATGTCATTCCAAGGTGTTGCATCGGCCATGGCGCGAAATGCTTCGAAACCATGCGTATGGTCGCGGACAAAGCCGTGGGCAAGAACCGCACCGGGATTGCGCGCTTCATCTTCAAGAAGAACTTTGCAGACACCGCGAAAAAAGGCGAGATCTCCGCTGAGACGGACGCGGACGAAATGGCTGGCAATCCTTGTTCCGCTGCCGAGCAGATGGAGGACTTCCCGAGGATGTTTGAAGCGGCTCAAGCCGGCTTCAGAAAGCGGATTGACGCTGATGATCGTCGCTCCGCGGCGAGCGGCTCGCTGCAGAGTTGTCAACATGCGGGGATGATTCGTACCTGGATTTTGGCCGATGACGAAAATGGCGTCCGCCAAATCGAAATCGGACAGCTTCACAGTGCCCTTGCCGACGCCGATGGATTGCTTGAGCGCAACGCCGGAGGATTCATGGCACATGTTGGAACAATCGGGGAGATTGTTGGTGCCAAACTCACGAACAAAAAGTTGGTAGAGAAAGGCGGCTTCGTTGCTCGTGCGGCCGGAGGTGTAGAAAATCGCTTCGTTCGGGTTGGAGAGGGCGTTGAGCCGTGCTGCGATCAACTGAAACGCGTCTTTCCATGCGATTGGCTCATAGTGGTCGGCATTTTCTTGCAGAAGCATGGGGTGCGTGAGGCGGCCTTGCTGGCCGAGCCAATGATCGGATTGGCGAGAGAGTTGTTCGACGCTCCATTGGCGAAAAAAATCCGGCGTGACGCGTTTCGTCGTGGCTTCCTCGGCGATCGCTTTGGCGCCGTTTTCGCAATATTCGTTGACGCTGCGCTCGTTGTCAGGATCGGGCCAGGCGCACCCGGGACAATCAAAACCCTCAAATTGATTGAGGCGCGCAAGTGTGGAAGCGCCGCGGGCAATGCCAGGGGCGCCGAGCGCATAGCGCAAAGCAGTTGTGATGGACGCGATTCCGCCTGACACTTCGGGTGGAGAAGAAACGACGGCCGCTTTTTCCTCCTGCGGAGGCTGTGCCTGGGTTTTCCGTGCCACATTCAAGGTGTACCACAGGTGGGGATGCAGCGGGATTCAGACTTCGACGCGAACGCCTTTCCAGAACGCGACGCGTCCTCTGATTTGTTTTGCGGCTTCGCTGGGCTCGGGGTAATACCAGGCGGCGTTTTCGTTTTTGAGACCATCGACTTCGAGACTGTAATAGCGGGCAGTTCCCTTCCACGGGCAGACGGTGGTGTGATTGCTCGATTTGAGGAAATCCTGTTTGACGGATTCGAGGGGGAAGTATTGATTTCCTTCGACGACGACGCAGGCGTCACTGTCTGCAATGAGTTTTCCGGCCCAATAGGCTTTCGGCATACTCGTTCTCTTTCTTGCACGGGCGCTGGAGCCCGTGCGGGGCGCAATTTTGCAATTTGCATCTAACCAATGAGATTGCATTTGCATCGATAACGTTACATGAGTCTCAGGGAGAGTCTCGATGGCTGAACAACAAAACTATACAAATCACGTAAAATTTGTGCCGCTGTTCCATTTTTTCGCGCTGCCAGTGCTGGGGCTGTATTTCTTGTGGACGTTGTACCGCTTGTGGACTTCGCACTTCTCGGTAGACGGATTTGTGAACGTGGTCGTAGCGGCCGCGTTGCTGGCTTCGCTGTTGTGCGGGCGGCTGTTTGCGCTGGCGGTGCAGGACCGCGTCATCCGGTTGGAAGAACGACTGCGATTTGCGCGGCTGCTGCCTACGGATTTGAACGCGCGATATGACGAGTTGACGATTTCGCAGATTGTGTCGCTGCGATTTGCAAGCGATGCGGAATTGCCGGAACTGGCGCGCAAGGTGTTGGACGAAAGGGTGCAGGACCGGAAACAGATCAAGCAAATGGTAAAGAACTGGCGGGCGGATCATCTTCGAGCTTGATAAGCGCCTGACGGGCGCCTGGTTACCGCGCGACTGCGGCGGCGGCTCCCTCTATTTCTGAAATATCCTGTGGCGTGAGGGCCAGATCCGCGGCGCCGATGATGCCGTCAATTTGTTTGGCGCTGCGTGAGCCCACAATGGCGCCGGTAATTGCTTCATTCTTCAGCACCCAAGCGATGGCGACTTCTCCGGGGCCACGGCCGTGCCGGGCTCCGACGTTTTTCATTCGATCCACCAATTCAATATTTTTGGAGAGTTTTGGCTCGCGGAATTCGGGATTGCGCGAACGGAAATCGCCGGGGGGAAGCGCGGCGGCGCGTTCGCGGTTCATGCTGCCCGTGAGAAGGCCGGAAGCCATGGGTGCATAGCTGATCGTGCCGATTCCCTGCTCCAGGCAAAATGGGAGATTCTCGGCTTCAATGGCACGGCGAAGGATCGAGTACGGCGGCTGATTTGAAGTGACCGGGGCGATGGCTTGTGCGCGGCGCATTTGCGCGGGGTCAAAATTCGAAACGCCGATCCAGCGGACTTTACCTTCTTTTTGAAGCGCGGCCATAGTTTGCCAGGCTTCTTCCAGTTGAGGGCCGTTATCGCGCGGCGGCCAGTGCATTTGGTAGAGATCAATCACATCGATTTGCAGGCGGCGGAGACTGTCTTCACATTCCTCGCGGACGGAAGCTGCGGAATGGCTGGAGTTGATTTTCCCATCAGCGTCCCAACGGAGCGAGCATTTCGTGAAAACGTAAGGCTCTGCGCCGGGCCATGTCTGGAGTGCGCGGGCGACGACTTCTTCTGAATGGCCGAGGCCGTAGACGGCGGCGGTATCGATCCAGTTGATGCCGTGTTCCAGGGCGCGATGGATTGCGGCAATGGAATCGGCGTCGTCCTGCGTGCCCCAAGCAAACTCCCATCCGGGACCGCCAGCTGCCCATGCTCCGAACCCGATGCGGGTGATTTGAAGGTCCGAGTTGCCGAGTTTTTTGGTTTGCATGGCGGTGTCCTGTGTCGGGCTTCGCGGCATGATGACGATTGTTTCGATGAAACAGTTTAGGGAAAGGTTAGGCGCATGCCAATAAAAAGAAGTTTTCGTGTGGAAGCTGGTTAATTTGCGGTGAAGGCTGCGTCGAGGGAAACGGATTCACCGTCGGGATTGCTGAGGATGAGTTGCTGCGTGCCGGAGGAGAGGGCTGGAGCAGTGAAGGTGAGCGTGCTGGCGTCTTTGATATTGATGGCGATATTTTTCCCGGCGAGAGTGAGTTTGGTGGCGGATTGGAAGCCGCTGCCACGGAGCGTGACGGTTGTGCCGCCCGATGCTGGACCGTTTGAAGGAGTGAGCGAACCGATGCCGAGAGGAACGGAGGCGAGCTGAAGAACGGTGAGACCGGAATTTGTTAGAGCGAAAATGCGCTGGCCAGTTTCGTCGATAGCGAGGAAGCTGCCGTGCTGGCCGTCAACGTCGGCGGAGAGCATGGCGAGGGGCTCGGGAAGAAAAATCCGGCGTCGAAGCGCGCCGGAATGAGCGTCGAGAATGTCGACACCGCCCGTAACGTTTTTGGCGGGAGGCAAGTCTGGCGCGGGGCCGGTGAGGAAAGGAACATACAGAAGGGCGCCACTAGGATGCATCGCTGCACCTGGAACTTCGGTGCGGGTGGGAACGCGTTCAAGTTCTCCGGTTGCGATTGCGCTGAGGAGATTCAGATTTTCGTCGCGGATGGAGGTCTGAGAGTTTTCGCGGGCAGCGATGGCAGCGCCGTCGGCGGAGACGGCGAGATCGATGGTGGAAGAGTGGGCATTCCAGGTTTCGAATTGGCCGGGAGAGGAAGAGTTCCAAACGGCGACTGGGCCGCCTGGAGCGGATGCGAAGGAGAAGAAAACTTGATCGCCAGCGGCGGTGGCTTGGAGCAGCGGGGAGCCAGTAAGGAAGGAGATTTCCTGTTGCGTTGCGGGAGCGACAGTTGGCGGAAAAGTGCTGACATTCATCTGGGCGAGACATGCAGTGCAGCCGGATTGCGAGCCTCCTTCCGCGCTCATGCCGACGAAGATGGTTTGCGCGCTAGTGGCAGCGACCCGCGAAGGGCCGGAATTTGCATAGCCGGCAATGCCGCCGACGAACGAGGCGCTGCCGGAAGAATTGTCAGGATTGATAAGGTAAACACTTTGCGCGCCGAAATCGGCGACGACGAGCCGGGAACCGTCGGGCGTAAGCGCAAGGCCGCGAAGGCCCGCGTTTGGAGGCGGGCCTCCTGGCGGCTGGATAGGAGCGAGGAATTGCGCGGAGGCGAGATCGAATACGTCGACGTGATCAATGTTACTGAGATAGAGATGCTTGCGTTTTTGATCGTAGAGAAGAAATTTGTAGAGGCCAGGTTTGGAAAAAATCTGTTCGCTTTGGAGATAGGAGAAGCCGCGGGAGAGAGTTGCGGAGCCGTCTGGAGAATTTAGAGCGATGTCAGCGTAGCCAGGAGCGCCGGAGGGCGTTTGCAGAGTTATCCGTTGAAGCGGGAACGGAAAAGCTGCGTCGAGTCCAAGGGAAGGACCGAACATATCGATTTGTTCGATTTTCTGGACGGCGGCGGATGCGCCGCCGATTTTTATGGTGAGTTTTGCAGGATCCGTGCCAAAACCATAACCGTAGATAGCGATCGTTTCCCCGCCATTCTTGCTTCCAGCGTTGGGAAGTGCTTCGAGAATCTGTGGCCCGTAGGAAAAAGCGTCCGGCGCAATAGCCATCCAGCTATTTTGAAAAAATGCGAATACGTTTACCGGACCGCTGGAAGCATTCGCCGGGGAGGTAACTTGGAGCTGGGTGGAACCGGCGCTTTGTACCGCTCCGGATTGCGAACCGAATTCGATGGCGGCTGGCACAGTGAAATTTGCGCCGGTAAGAATCGTGGATGTATTGCCCGAATTGGGGCCGCTGGAAGGTTGTGCGACGGGCGCTGCAGAAAATACTGGAGCGTTTTGGCTAAGCGACGTTGTGATGGCAGCGTCGACAAAGCTAACTCCGCGATTAGAAAGGCCGAATAGAAGTTTGGTGGAATCGGATTCTTCGAGCTGTGTGGGAATGCCGGCAATGGCAGTGTCCGGTACTCTTGCCATGAAATGAAGATTGTTTGCGTCGAGAGAAGAAACGACAAAGCTGCCGCCAAATTGCTCGCTGACGTAAAGAACCGAGCCGTCTTGCGAAAAGACGAGGCCTGTGGGATTTGCCGCAGTGTAGTTTCCGAGCGGGTCGAGCGTTTGATCGAACAATTGGATTTGGGCGCCCTCGCCGCCGGAAAATATTATGGCGAATCGCGTTCCAGTCTTGTTAGCTGCTGCGAAGGATGTAGAACCACCACCGATGGTTTGCGGGCCGGCGATGAGTGCGCCGTTCGAATCGAATAGCGCGACTTCGCCGGAGGAATCCGCCGCAGCAGCGAATAGGCGGGAGCCATCTGCGGATTTGGCCATTGGGCCAAGTCCGTTCTGGAAAACTTGCGGCGCAAGTGACGTAAGATTCGTGAGCGTATTGGCCGCGGGATCCCAAAGAGCGAGAAGAGATTGCGCAGTTGCTGGCTGGCGCATTCGGACGAGTAGTTTGCCGCCAGCCATTGCGAGAGCTTCTTCAGGACGGTCGAAGACGGTTTCAGGTAGTGGGGCAAGCCCCGCGAGCACATGGGAAGTGCGGACTTGCAAAGTTGACGTGTCCATTTCGTAGATGGCTTGCGTTGTGGAACCAACCCAAAGCGTCTTGCCATCGGAGGAAATATCCGCGCTGGACGCTCCTGGAGCGACAATTTCCGCAAGTTTTGCCGCGCTTTGTGTGGAGATCACTTCGACTGCGTTCCTTGCCCTGTTTGCCACGAAAAGGTATTGGTGTGCGACGTCCAGCGCAAGGTGGCGATGATGCGGTTCGCCTGTGGGATTGTCGAGAGTTGCAATCGAGTTGGTGTGAACAAAATTGTTTCTGGGAATCGAAGCTGCGGCGCCAGTTTGAACGGTGAGCGCGAGGGCATAGTTGTGAGTGAGATTCCCACTGGTTGCGGTAAGAGTGAGATTGGTGGAACCGGCGTTTGCGGATGCGTTTGCCGCGAAGAGAAGAGATGCACTTGCGGCGGCGCTAACGGTGAATGGCGCGGCAGGGCTTTCCGTCACACCGGCAGGCAAGGCGCTGAGAGAAATCTGAACCTGGCCGGAAAATCCATTTTGGGGAGCGACACCAACAGCGACGGCAGAGCTAGTGCCTCCCTGCGAGACCGACACGGTGTTTGAGGAAAGAGTGAGCGAGAAATCGGCCGCAGGCGGTGGCGGCTGCTGAACATCCGCCGCGGAACTCCCGCCGCAGCCCGCCATTAATAGGTACAGACCGGCGAGCCAGAATGCGGGGACGGGGCGCGAGTGGCCGGATTGCCGCGTCCAGCGATCGGAACGTCCCATCGAAAAGCTCCCAAGATGCCCCAAACGGGCACAACGATACTCCTAACTGTTTACTTGTCAAGTTGAGAAATATATAAATGAGGTACATACGGAGTAATGAAATAAAAGAAAAGCGACGCGAACTTTAGATTCGCGCCGCCGAAAAAGCTTTGGGGATGGAACGATTAAATCGTCTTCGGGCCGGCCGTCGCCGCTGCGGTCGAGGACGACTTGGAAAACGCGCTGCTGCCGGATTCCTTTTCCGCGCTCTTGTCGATTTCGATCGAGCCCTTGAAGTACGCGCCGTCTTCAATGCTGATGCGCGCCGTCGTCAGGTCGCCATTCACGGAGCCGTCTTTCTTGATTTCAATGCGGTCTTTCGCGCGAAGATTTCCCTTCACGCTGCCATACACCACCACCTCGCGGGCGATAATGTCGGCAGTCAGTTTCGCGGTGGCCCCGACGGTGAGTTTCCGCTCATCGAGTTGAATCAGTCCTTCGACGGATCCATCGATCAGCAGATCTTCGTTGCCGGAGATTTCGCCTTTGACATGGAGGCTCGGTCCGAGCCGCGCAGTTGCACGGTCAGCCGTCGCACCCATCGGTCGCAGAGCATCTGTACTCATAGCGTTTGTTCCCTCCCAAGTCGCCGGAGCGGTCTTCGGCGGCTGATTCACTGGAAAATTTTTCGACTCCGGTGGCGCGACTTGCGGCGTTTCCGGCTTCTTCTGATTACCCCACATCGGACTTCTCCCAAGGGATAGCTGACCC
This sequence comes from Acidobacteriota bacterium, assembly GCA_018268785.1. Lineage (GTDB taxonomy): Bacteria > Acidobacteriota > Terriglobia > Acidiferrales > UBA7541 > Acidiferrum. The sequence continues at coordinate 30,793 of JAFDVY010000034.1, forward strand.
CGTGCGAATTCGCTGCAGGGGTAACCCAGAATGTAGTCCCATGCGACACTCCGGGCAAACAACGTATCAACAAACCGTGCGTGAAAGTAACTACCCTTAAGGACAGCTATAAACCTGTACTTCGGACACCTTATTTTCAGGATGGCTCAGGAAGTTGGTTTGTCCGGCACGGGCTGCGTGGCAACAAAGTCTGTGACAAAGCGTTTTGCGTAGGAATCGAGGAGTTCGCGGACGCGTTCTTCGCGCGGCGATTTAAGAATAAATCCGGCGTGATGGTATTTTTTCACGCGATAAGAAATTTCAGAGTCGTTATAGGCGGAGGTGTCCGGTTTTTCCTGGCGAGCCAAGGAGAGAATGACGCCGGCGTAGTCCCGCGATACTGGCGGAAGTTCGTACGGAGTCTTCCCCGCACCTACTTCGAGTTTGGCCCATTCGCGCCAGAGATTTATTCCGGTGGCGGTTTCGATGACGTCGGAGATATACGCTCCGCCGACGCGCGCGGCGATTTCCAGAAAATAGATTTTTCCAGTGCCGTGCGCTTTCAGGAATTCGGCATGAGTGACGCCGCGCATCAGGCCAAGCACGCGCATCAGTTCTCTGTTCAATTCCTTAAGCTGGAGTGTTTCTGCCGTTTCGCGCGGCAGAGTACGCGTGGTGAAGACCCCGCCTCCGTGTGAAACATCCAGCGGCGGCGCGCCATACGCATGGGCCTCCGCAAAGAGGACCTCGCGTTCGCTGACAACACTATCCACGTGGAAAACGCTGCCTGGAATGAACTGTTCGAGCAGATAGGACGATTGATCGTCGCCGAGACGCTCGAGCCAGGGCCAAAGCTCTTCCGGCGCGTGAATTTTCTTCATTCCAATGCCGGAAGCTTGTGAGCGTGGCTTTAGCAGCCACGGGCCAGGCACGGTGGCCATGAATTCCCGCAAGTCGTTGTGATTCAGAACGTGGACAAACTCGGGGACGAGTATGCCTTCTTCTTTGGCGCGGGCACGCATGGCCAGCTTGTCGCGGAAATACCGCACCGTTGTGAGGCCCATTCCAGGGATGCGAAGGTGTTCGCGCAGGGCCGAGACGTTTTCCATGTCGAACTCATCGAGCGCCACGATACGATCGATTTTCTGGTTTCGCGCGGTGTAACTGACGGCATTGATCAATTCGGCCAGCGGCAGTTCCTCCGGCATGAAGAACATTTCATCGATTGCGTCGCGCGGCCAATCGCCATTGCGGAGCTTTTCCACCGTGAGCAGCAGCACACGGCAACCCATGTGTTTGCAGGTGCGCAAAAATTCCTGCCCTTTTTCGTAGGAGGTGACGCACAGGATTGTGAGGGGCCGCTCAGCCATTGGATTCTTCTCCACGGGGACCCGCACTGCTTTCGAAACCGAAACTTCAGGGCGCGCAGTATACTCTGCAATTACCGCACAGGAAACAGGAACTCGAGAAAGGGCTGGACGCGCCGCGCCCAGGCCGCTTCGTTGTGTTCCGCGCCCTCTACGCGCTGGTAATGGAGATCGCGGCCGAGCTGCCAGCCTTTGCGCACGAGGGCGTCGCGCAACAGTTCCACATCGTCCACGATTCGCGGGCCTTCGCGCGTGCCAATG
>JAFDVY010000035.1 GCA_018268785.1 Acidobacteriota bacterium
GGCGGTCTGGAAGGCATAGCCTGCAAACATGAAGAAGCCGAGACGCAGGCCGGCAAAGATCTCTTCCCTTTCAATGGAGAAAAATACGCTCGGGCGCCAGGCAGCCATCAGCAATCCGGCAAGGGTAAACCGCAGCGCAAGAAACAGGAAAACCGAACTGCGATCGAGCGAGTTCTTTACGACAACGAATGTAGTGCCCCACAGAATGGTGCAGAACATGAGGCCGATGTCGGCTTGAAGCCGCTTGGAGGAAGGCTGTGGGGAGCCGGTCGTCATGATCTGATGCCGGGCAGTTTACTTCAGTTTCGAGATTGGGCGACGGACTCCCGCTTGACACCGCGAGCAGACGGTTTAACATGCGGATACGATGCCTTCCAAAGTAACGACTACCGGCGTTTTCATGGTTCTCTTCTGCGTAGTGTGCATGTTCCTTGCAAGCGTTCCGGCGATGGCGGCGGACAACTGGGTCGAAGTGAAGTGTCCGCACTTCACGGTGGTGGGAAACTCAGGCGAGAAGGACCTGCGGAAAATCTGCGATCAATTTGAGCTCTTTCGCGCGATGTTTCACAGTTCTTTCCCCGGACTGCAGTTCGAAACAGGCACGCCAATCGAAATCATCGCAGCGAAAAATGAAGCAACGATGAAGGAACTCCTGCCCGATCTGTACGAAGTGAAGGGGCACACGCACGCTGCCGGCCTCTACCAGCAAGGACCGACGAAAAACTATGTGATTCTACAAATGAATCTGGAGGGCGACAGGCCATACCACGTTCTCTACCACGAATACACGCACACGCTTGTCCATCTGAATTTCTTTCACGTGCCAGTGTGGCTGGACGAAGGACTTGCGGAATATCTCGGCAATGCGAGCATTGACAAGAAGGAAGTACGCATCGGGCTGATCCCAGAGGGGCACTTGTATGTGCTTCAGCAGAATAGGCTGCTCCCTATTGAAACTCTGCTTTCCGTGGACCACAACTCGCCTTACTACAATGAAGCGAATCGCACGAGCGTCTTTTACGCTGAATCGTGGGCGTTGGTGCACTACCTGATGCTCAGCGAGAAATCCCGCCAAGAGCACCTTTTGGCGAAATTCCTGGATGCGTATGCCAAAACTGGCGATCAGATCGTGGCAGCAAAGCTCGCGTTCGGCGATTTGAAGAAATTCGGCGACACGCTGGACAGCTACACGCGGCAGGGAAACTTTTTCAACGGAATCGTAAAACCGCCGACGGATGCACTGGACAAGAACTATGCGTCTCGAACGCTTTCCCACGCGGAAGTTTCGACCTTATTGGGAGAGTTCCTTGCAATTCACGGGCGGCCTAAAGAGTCCAGGGAACTGCTGGATGCCGCAGCAAAAGAGGAGCCAAATTCACCCGCTCTGCATGAAGCGCTGGGGCTAGCCGCCTATCGCGCGGGAAACTGGCAAGATGCTACCAAAGAGATGGAGGATGCGATCCGGCTGGGCACGACGAGCTTTGCACCCTACTACATGGTTGGCACCCAGATGGCGCGAGGGATGGGCCGCTCAGAAGATGGGGATGCGCAGGCTATTGAGAATCTGGATAAAGCGATCAAGCTGAATCCACACTTTGCTCCAGCATACGATGCGCTTGCCAGAGCGCTGCGAAACTCGCCGAGCCAACTTTCCAGGGCTGTGGATGCGGAACTGCAAGCGGTGAAACTCGATTCCTCCAATATGGCCTACGCCATGAATTTCACTTTCTTGCTGCTTGCCGTGAATCGCGATGCGGATGCGGAGGCAATGGCGGAAAGGATTGAGAAAGCAGCCAGCACGGAAGCAGAAAAAAGAATGGCAGAACAGGCAATGGAGGGAGTGAAGGACCAGATCGCGCGGAAGAAGCGAGAGAAAGAAATGATGGCCGCAATGCAGAATGGTTCGCAGACAGAAACGAAGCGGACAGACAGCTTGAATGTCGCTCAATCGACGCCAAACGGCGAGAGCAATGGAGCGCAAGGCGCGGCACCGAAAGTGATCGTTGATCGAGCGCCCTCGGTCGTGGACGGTGCAATTTCTGAAGCGGTGTGCGGCCAGGAACACGAAATAACGATCACACTTGGGACTTCCGGGCAGGCGCTCCGGTACCACGCCGCGGATTTAGATCAAGTCGAAATTGTCGAAGGACCGGGCCGTCCCGCCCCCGAGATGGCGAACTGCGCCGCCTGGAAGGGCCGCCTTGTTCGCGTGTGGTTCCAGCGCCAGAGCGGCAAAGATTATCTCGGCGAAATCACCAAGCTGTATTTTTTCTAGCAAACCGGCTGTGAAAAAGCCATGAAGCGGCTTCCGCTGTTTGCCTAACTGGACAATTAGAATGTGAATTTCGCGGCTATCTGCAAGGTACGGGGTCCGCCGCTTCCGAGAAATGGATAGCCGATACCCACGTCGCCCGTGGCAGTAAGGCCGAGGGAACCACAACTGCGACCGGCAGCGACGCCAGGGCAGGGGCTGGTTGCCGTGCCGCTGGCTATACCGTTCGCAGCTGCGTCCGCGATAAAGCCGGGCAAGTAGGGATTTGCAAAGTTGGGATGATTGAAAAGATTGTATGCCTCAAAGCGCAACTCCATCTTCAGGCGTTCGGTGATCGAGGTGTTCTTAAAAATAGAGAAGTCGAACTGGCGGAAATGCGGGCCAATGAGGGAGTTGCGGCCTTCGTTGCCGAAATGCATCGAATTTCCCGTTGCCGCGCTGAACACGCAATTCGTCGCCGCGTTGCCATTTCCATCGAACGTGCATGGGACGGCGAAGGAGGTCAGGTCCAGAAAGTTGCGCGGGTCGCTTGAGTAATGGACGGCAGCAACCCGATCGGGCCGGCCGAAAAACTCGCCGCTTCCGTCGTAGTCGTCTTCAAAATTGTAGTTGAGATGGAAGGGCTGGCCCGATTGCACGGTGACAATCCCGTTCACTCCCCATCCATTGGTCAGCTTTCTCATGCTCGCCGGATTCGGGAATTCATAAATGAAATTCCACGTCAGGCGATTGTGGATGTCGAAGTTCGAGTTGCCGCGATTAAAGCGGATGGGCGCGGTGCTATCGTTCGGCTGCGCGGCGTTCGGGACGAAATCCTCGCCGTCGCTGGCATCGTCGATCGAGTGCGACCAAGTGTAGTTCAGCGTGGTAGTCAGTCCGTGCCAGTTGTTGACTCGGAAGCTGGTTTGCAGCGCGTGATAGATGGAGTTTGCCGAGCTTTCCTCGTAGTTAAAGTACGTTCCGCCGGACGTATATCGTCCGGGCACGCAGCAGCCATTCGTCTGGTAGTCATAGGCATGGATACTGGCGGCTGTCGGCTGATTCAAATCGCGGAAGCGGAACAGCTTATGCCCTTGCGAACCGACATATCCGATCTGCACTGCAATGTTCTTCGTGAGTTCCTGCTGTAAGTTCAGGTTGTAGTTTTCCAGATAAGGAGTGCGGATATTTTGATCCACGCCAAACCGGTCGCTCATGAGCGATGGGAAGCCGTAAACAGGGGAAGCGGCGCTTAATGCCCCGCCGAACAATCCTGCGGAAGAGATTGGATTCGCGGCAGCCGGGTTGCCCGTATAGGCCGGACCTGGATCGAATCCGCTGTTGAAAGGCAGATGCCCGATGAACATGTCGTGCGAGAAGGCATCATAGAAAATTCCCCAACCGGCGCGAAGCACGGTCTTGGATCTGCCCGTTAAATCCCAGGCGGCACTTACGCGCGGAGCCACATTGTTGTAGTCCGGTTGGTAGAGACGCCCGTTGCCGATGAGAATGTCGGCTCCTGTAGCTGGATCGAAGTTCGTAAAGTTGCCGTGCTTTTCCTGAATGATTCCAAAATAGTCGTAGCGCAGACCGAGGTTGAGCACGAACTTCCGCGTGAGCCGAACGCTGTCCTGAATATAAAGTGCGTGCGAATTTTCCAAGGTGTTACGGTTCGTGTTCCCCTGTCGTTGCGAGCCCCCGTCCGGTATCCCGGCAATGAAATCGTCCAAGTTGTCGAAACTGAGCGTGCCTCGGAATCCGCGGTTAAAAATCTGCGAAACCGAGGTCCTACGGAATTCATAACCGAACTTGATGTCGTTCTTTCCAGCCTTCCAAGACACGCCTTCAATGTAATGCCAATTGGTATCAACGCGCTGGCGGGGATCGCCGTTGTCTGCCCCGAGGGGAGCCAGGCTGCTTCCCGGTCCCTTTACGGTGATTTTTGGGAGGCCGAAGTTGTAGTTGCTCGCGTTCGGCGTGCCGGGCGCGACAGTGTTTAAGCCGATGGAAGTCGGATCGAAGCTGCGGTCCTGCGGGAAGAAGCCTTCGGCGAAGCGGTTCCATCCTAGCCGCATCTCGTTGACGATTGAGGGAGAAATCGTCCCCACGTAAGACAGAGAGACAAGCTGGACGCGCGTCGGCGTTGCGGTGTTGTAGTTGGGAAGCAATCCGCCGCCCACCAGCGCCAAGGGAAAGCTCTGATCGCTGTCGCCAATGTAATAGCGGCCAGTGAGCAAATTGCTTGAGTTTATGCTGTGGTCGATTTTTACAATCGCGCTGTCCACGCGGTTCGAAAACGGCGTCGCCAGCGAAATATTGCTGCCGCCGCTGTTGTAACAATCCACGCTTCCCGCGGGAGCCGGCCAGGGATTCTTTGCCAGGAGCGCGGCGACAACCGGATTCACAACGCCGCCATTGTTTGCCGTAGCCGTCGCGATATCCTGGGCCGTCGGGACGCATGCTGTGCTTGCTTCAGCGCCCTTCTCCCTCATTCCTTCATAGTCGGCGAAAAAGAATGTCTTGTCTTTTCGAATTGGGCCGCCGAGCGCGCCGCCAAATTGATTGTTGTGAAAAGGATTCTGCACCTGGCTGGCTTTGTCGTTGAAATAGTTGCGCGCGTCCAGTGCGTTGTTCCGGAAAAAATCGAAGCCTGAACCGTGGAGGCTGTTCGTACCGCTCTTCGTTACGATATTGATGACTCCGCCCGCGCTGCGCCCATATTCCGCCTCAGAATTCGACAACACGCGGAGCTCCGCGATGGCTTCCAGCGGCAAGATCGTCGCGGGCGTGCCGAAAACGCCTGCCTCGTTGATGGCGGGGTCGTTCCGGTAGCCATCGTTCATGTCTGTGCCGTCGAGCAGAAAATTGTTCGATCGGCCACGCGCGCCATTGACGGAAAATGTCCCGAAAGATCCAGGCGAATCCGTGATCTGGTCCGGCGATCCGGCCACGCCCGGGAGAAGAAAAATTAATTTCTGGTAGTCTCGCCCGTTAACCGGCAAGTTAGTGACAACCTTCGACTCGACGATCCCTCCCAATACATTGCTCGTCGAATCTACCTGGGGAAGCGAATCGCCCTGGACTTCGATCCTCTGCGCAACATCGCCGGGCTGAAGGGTCACGTCCGCACGCAATTCGCTCGATACTGTCACCGTGACGTCGTTCACCACGGCAGTCTTAAAACCAGTCTGCTCCACGGTCACACTGTACTTCCCAATCGGCAGTTCCGGGACCGAATAGGAGCCATCATCGGCTGTTGTCGCCAATCGCTCCAGTCCAGTGCCGGCATTCCTAATCGTAACTTTGGCCCCTGAAATCGATGCGCCAGTTGCATCCGTCACAATTCCCTTAATGGTTCCGCGAAAAGTCTGGCAAGTTGCAGCAATCGCGAAGGTCAAAACAAAGAACAGCACGGCGATGGATCGCTTCATGAACCCACTCCCCCTAGCAAAATAGCAATTACATCAAAAAATCGAAAAAACGCATGCGCTTCGACAACCACGAGTTCCTTACCGGAACTTGTGGCTCGCTCGACAAAATCCCTGCTGGAAAACTGCCTGGAGAAATACGGACTGACATACCCCTGTAAAGAAAACCTACCTGTCCAGAGACGTCGGTGTCAATGCGAAACTTCCTACCTATTGAAAGAGGCTTTTGGCCCTTACCCGCCTTTTGTCCTGTAAGTACTTATTGTTGATGAGCGGAGTAGACGGTGCGGCCGCCGACTACGGTCTGCAGAACTTTCACCTTGGTGTATTGGGCAGGCTTGATTTGCGTCAAATCGTCAGAGAGGACGATGAAATCGGCCAATTCGCCCGCTCTGAGCTCGCCTTTTTTGCCTTCGGAGAATTCGGCGTAGGCGGATCCGGTTGTGTAAGCGCGAATGCAAGCGGCAAGAGAAATTTTTTCCTGGGGCTGCCAGCCGCCTTGTGGGCCACCGTCGGGAAGCTCCCGAGTTACGCACGCGTAAAGGCCGCGAAACGGGCTGATGACTTCAACATCGTAGTCCGTTCCAAACGCGAGGCGCACGCCGTACTTTTGCATGGTCGCCCAGGCGTAAGCGCCTTTAATGCGGTCGGGACCGACTCGCGATTCCGCCCAACGCATGTCCGTGGTTTGGTGCGAGGGCTGCATGGAAGCGATGACCTGGAGCTTGGCGAAACGGGGAATGTCAGACATAGCGACTATTTGGGCGTGTTCAATACGATCGCGGCGGTCCCGCGGACCATTTGCCTTGGCGACAGCCTCGAAGGCATCGAGAGCCACGCGATTGGCGCGGTCGCCGATGGCGTGGAAATTCAGTTGAAAGCCCGCTTTGTCGCGCTCAATGGCCATGGCAGTGAGCTTTTCGGGCTCCATTGCCAACAGACCGGTGTTTTTCGGATCGTCGGAGTACGGCGCAATCATCGCAGCCGTTCGTGATCCGAGCGCGCCGTCGGAAACGAACTTCAACGCGCCGGTTCGGAGCCAGGGGTCGGTTGTGCCGCCATCCCTGCGTTGTGCTTCCAGTTTTTCCAGCGGTTCCGCAAAATGCAGCCACTCCGTGATGCGCGCTGTGAGCTTCCCTTCCTTCTTCAATTCGCGATAGACAAGAAAATCTTCCCACGCGGAATTATCCTGCACTGACGTAACTCCGTTTGCAGCAACGTCGGCGAGCACGAGTTCAATTCCCTTTCGGCGGTGTTCGGCGGTTGGCGGAGGAATTTTGGCTCTCACCAGGCCCATGGCGTCTTCTTTCAGCATGCCGTCAGGCTCGCCGGACGCGTCGTGCTCAATTTCCGAGCCCGCGGGGCTTTGCGTCTTTGCCGTCACACCGGCGAGTTTCAGCGCAAGAGTGTTTGCGACTGCAACGTGGCCTGAAATGTGCACCAGGAAAACGGGATTTTCTGGAGCGACTTTGTCGAGGTCCGCCCGTGTGGGGAATTTCTTGTCCGGCCAAAGCGTGTGATCCCAGCCCGAGCCTGTGATCCATTCTCCTTCTTTGCTTCCGGCAACGGCAGCGGCAAGGCGCTTCTGAAGTTCTTGAATCGTTGGCGCTCCCTGCAGACGAACGGTGAGTGCATCGTAACCAGCTTCACCCAAGTGCACGTGTGCGTCATTGAAGCCAGGCATAACAAAGCGGCCATCGAGATCCACAATGTGCGTGCCTTTTTCAGAGAGGGCGGTAACTTCATCTTCATCGCCAACTGCGAGAATCACTTCTCCACGCACAAGCATCGCAGCGGCCCATGGCACGCCGGGATCGTTTGTGTAAATATGCGCATTTCTGTAAATCGTTAGCGGCGCATCTTTCTCCAGGCTCATGGACTGCGCCGAAAGACGCTGCCCGGAAAAAAGCGAGAGGGCTGCGAAAACTGAAAACGACAAAAAGAAAGTTCTTTTAGCCATCATTTCCCTTTCTCATTGGCAATGCCGCTGACCCCCAGGGTCGTGAGCAGGGCGCGCTGCAACCCGAGTTCGCGACCGGCAGGTTCATACCATTCCTGGAGCGAATGTGCGCCGCCGCCGTTGCCGCCGGCCCCGATGGCAATGGCGTCAATTCCGAGCGAAAGAGGAATGTTGGCGTCGGTTGAAGCGCGCTCGATGCGCGAAGCGTTGGAAACGTAGTCATCCGCTGCGCGAAGAGCGGCCAGCAATGGCGAATCGCCGGCAAGTTCTCCGCCCGGGCGGCTGCCGAGGATTTCCACTTTCCACTCGAGCTTGCCTTTCGAACGGTCGCGCGCGGATTCCATTTCGTCGCGTACGCCCGCGGCCATACATTCGCGCAGAGCGTTTTCCAGGCGCAGGAGCTCGTCTTCGCTTTCGGAGCGCACGTCAACTTTCAGGCGGGCTTCGTGAGGAATCGAATTTACGGAAGTGCCGCCTTCGACTTGGCCAAGATTGAAAGTTGTGCGCGGCGTCGCGGGCACGCGCGTATTCAAAAAGCGAACTGAACCGCGAACAAGCGCGTTAATCGGATTTGGTATGCCGAAGTCCGACCAACTGTGTCCCCCGGGTCCGGTAATGACAGCTTCCATGCGGCGCGAAGCGAGCGCTTTGGTCGTGACATGGTCTGTGCCGGAGCCGTCCAGAACCACAACAGCTTTCAACCTGTCGCGATATGTCTCGACAAGCGCACGCATGCCGCGCAGATTGCCTTCGCCTTCTTCGCCAACGTCAGCAACGAAAAGGATCGTGCGCTGCGGCTTGATGCGAGCTTCATGCAACGCCCGCGCGATGGCGACCAGCGAAACGAGACCTGTACCGTTGTCAGAAATTCCCGGCGCGTACATGCGATCTTTTTCGCGGCGCACTCTTACATCGGTTCCAGCCGGAAAAACTGTATCCAGATGCGCAGCGATCAGCACAACTTCGCGCTCGTTGGTTCCGCGCAATTCCCCGATGACGTTGCCGGCCTTGTCGAGATGAACTTCGAGACCGAAAGCTGCGAGCAGAACTTTTACGGCTTGGGCGCGCTGGCCTTCGGCAAATGGCGGTGCCGGAATTTCTGTCAGGCGAGCCTGTTCGTCGTTAATCCATGCGAGATGCGATTTGAACCAGGCCAGCGCGGCTTGAGTCTGCGGATTCTGCGCGAACTGAGCGGAATGCACGGCGCGTCCCGAAGAAAACGGAATTGCGGAGCGTGCCGGCATACTTGGAAGAATAACGGAAACGACGGCGCAATTCACGAAGAGTTGCAGGGCCCGTTTGCGCATCAATGGGGAATGACTCCTGAGCAGAGGGCGCGAAGTTCGCTGTCGGTCAGGACGCGAGCGGAATGTTTCGCTGCGTCGAGGATTTTACTTACCGTCGCCTCATCGGCGGGAATTCGGTGGCGTTCGAGCCAGAAGAGGACGTTCGATTTTCCGCTCATGGGGCCGATTTCGATCACTTGATCGAGGCCGAACATGTGCGATGGAACACCGCTATAAACCGAATTGGCAAGCGCGATGTCGCCTTTCTTGAATGCTTTGACGAGCGCGGCGGCATGAACGCCGGTCGCTGTGCGGAATGCGTCTTTGCCGATGACCGGATAGTTCGGCGGAATCGCTGTATGCGTCGCGGCTGCCACCGTTTCGCAATATTCCTTCAGGCGGGAAAGATCGCGATTGATCAAGCCCAGCAAAGTGAGATTGACGAGCATCAGTTCCATCGGCGTGTTGCCGACACGCTCGCCGAGAGCATTAGCAGCGCAGTGAACGGAATTCGCGCCGGCCGCAAGCGCCCATAGGGAATTTGCCACGGCGAGGCCGCGGTCGTTGTGCCCATGCCAGTCGACGCGGATTTTTTCGCCACTCGGCTTCACAACCTCTTTCATCATAAATTGAACGAGGTTGTACGCGCCCTGTGGCGTGGCGTGACCGACCGTGTCGCAAAGAACGACGGCACGGGCGCCGTTGCGAACGGCCGTTGAGTAAAGCCTCTTGACGGTCTCAGGATCGGTGCGAATCGTATCTTCCGTGACATACATGCATGAAAGACCATGCGAGACGGCAAATTTAACTGCGTTTTCTGTCGTGCGTTCGAGATGGTCGACCGTCCAGTCTTCGACCAGACGTCGGATCGGGCTGGAACCTAGAAACGTCGCTGCTTCGATAGAGATGCCGGTGCGTTGCGAGATCTCCACGACCGGACGAATGTCATTTTCGTGGGTGCGGGCTGCACAGTTGGGCTTGATGCGCATGCGGTTCGTTGCAATTTCACGCGCAAGCGCCTCTGTGTGCTCATAAGCACGTGGGCCAGCGCCAGGCAGTCCGATATTCGCGGACTCAATGCCAAGCGCTTCCATCAGATGAAGGATTTCTATTTTTTCGCCGATGCTTGGATCGTAGACCGACGGATTCTGCAGGCCGTCACGCAGCGTCTCGTCATTCAAAAGGATCGGCGTGCCGGGAGGAATCAGTGGCGGCGAGGCGTCGTTCCAATCGTAGATCCATTCGTTCAAAGCCATAGGGTTGGAGACGTAGTCGTCAGTCCTTGGTCGTCAGTCTTCAGTTAAGCGCACGAGAGGTCTACGCGCAACTGGAAGTCATTTTTTTTTGAATCCATGGTCGCGGAAGAACGTCTTCAACGCTCCGCGTGCGTGACTGATTTTTGCGCCCAGTCCGCCAAATTCGAATTTCAAGAAATCGTCCGCGGCGGCGCCAAGCGATGCATTGTAGTGATACCACCACGGCTTTTCCTTGCCGGCTAGCCCATCCACATCCACATATTTCGGCTGGACCATTTCGAGGAATCCCGCGCGGCCGTGCGAGCGTCCCCAGCCGCTGGCATTGCATCCGCCGTGTGGAGCTTCGGCAATCGCAAAATAGCTGATGGCGTCGTTGATCATTACCGCCCCAGCACGCAGACACGAAGCGATTTGTTTGCCACGCTCGTTGTCGGAAGTCCACACGCTTGCGGAGAGCGAGAAGGGTGAATCATTGGCCAATCGAATCGCTTCTTCGGAATTTTGAACTGCTTGTACGGCGAGAATTGGACCAAATGTTTCTTCCTGGAAGAGTCGCATGGAAGAATCGACGCCGGCGATGACGGCCGGTTCAAAGAAGCACTCGCCAAGGTCGGGGCGCGCGTTGCCTCCGCAAAGAATTCTCGCTCCACGCTCCACTGCATCCGCCAGCAGATCCTTCATTCGTTGGACATTTTGCGGGCGAATCAATGGACCGACGTCCGTGGAAGGATCTGCGCCATTGCCAAGCCGCAGAGTCTTTGTTTTCTCCACGCAAAGCGCAAGGAAACTCACGCAGACAGATTTCTCGACAAAAAGCCGCTCCACGGAAAGACAGACTTGTCCGCAGTTGGTAAAACTCCCCCAAAGCGCGGCGCTCGATGCAACTTCGAGATTTGCATCCTCCAAAACAAGCATCGCGTCTTTGCCGCCCAGTTCAAGCACGCTGGGAATAAGGTGTTTCGCACACGCCTCGGCCACGCGCCGTCCTGTGGCGACACTGCCGGTGAAAAGAATCTTGTCGGGGCGTGCGTCAATCAGCGCCTGGCCAATTTCACCTCCACCTTGAACAATGTTGACAAGACCCTCCGGGAATCCTGAATCCAAAAACAAGTTTCCGATTTGTTCGCCGCACTTCGGCGTGAACTCGCTCGTTTTGCAAACGACGGCGTTTCCCGCAGCAACCGCCGCAATAATCTGCCCCATCGGGATTGCCAGGGGATAGTTCCACGAGCTGATGATCGCGATGACGCCAACCGGCTCGTAAAAGAGGCGGCCCGTTTTCAACTTCGCCGCCGAACTGTGATGCGGCACTCGCTCAGGAGCTAGGAGCTTTGAAAGATTCGCTGAATAGTACGCGGCCGTATCGAGTGAAACGAAAACATCCGAGAACAGCGCCTCTACGTACGGTTTTCCCGATTCGCGCACGACGATGGTTGCAAGATCGTTTCGCGCAGCGAGCATCGCTTGTTTCAAACGATCAAGCAACGCACAGCGTTCAACAATCGAAGTTTCGCGCCATTTTTCTTGAGCCGTCTTGGCCCGCGCAACGATTGCAGGAACATCTTCTGGACTAGTGCGGCGAATCTCTTCCACAACTTCTCCCGTGGCTGGATTGTAGGAGGGCAGCGTGTCCACGAAAACGGCTTGAGTGGCCATGCGGAGATTCTAGCTTAAGGCGCCGTCCGTGACGAACTCACGACGCTCAAAGCGGCTGCACCGATACCCCAGCCGCGCGAAGCGCTTGAGCAACGCCGGCGGCAATTTTGTCTGAGCCGGGCGTATCACTGTGAATGCAGAGCGTTCGCGCGTGGACGGAAATTTCCGAACCGTTTTGCGCTAACAGCATACCGCGCGTGGCAATACTCACGGCTTGCGTCGCGGCGTCCGCCGGCTCATGCAACAATGCATCTCGAAATTTACGCGGACGCAAAGTCCCATCCGGTTCGTAGCGACGGTCGGCGAAGGCTTCTGCTGCGACTTCGAATCCGGCTTTTCGAAATATATCCAGCATCGGCGAATCCGCAAGGCCGACCAGGGCAACTTCGCTGCTCCAGCGCGAGACTCCATCGGCGATCGCTCCAGCGAGTTCGGCGTTGTGCACGGCCTGGTTGTAAAGAGCACCGTGCGGCTTCACGTGGCGAATTTTTGCGCCGAGTCGTGCAGCGACCGCCGCAAGCGCCGAGACCTGTTCAAAAACACAGTCTGAAACCTCGCGCGCCGGCATTTTCAATTCGAAGCGGCCGAAGTTTTCGCGGTCGGGATAGCCCGGATGCGCGCCGATGGCAACCTTATGTTTAAGCGCCTGGCGAATAGTCGTTTCCATCATTTCTGCGTCGCCAGCGTGGCCCCCGCACGCGATATTTGCGGAGGTAATCCAGCGCATCAGCAACTCTTGTGATCCGTCGGCAACGGCCTCCGGAAGTTCGCCCATGTCGCAATTCAGATCTATGCGCTGCATCTCGCTCATTTCCATGACGCGAGCAGATTCTCCTGCTCTCGATACAATGCGCGTGCGGTCTCCATCGTAACCAGCTCCAGCCGAATTTCGTCTCGCGGTCGCAGTTGCCCCACGCTGGAAAGATCCGCCGCAATCACATTCGCAATTTTCGGATATCCACCAGTCGTCTGCTGCTCGACAAACAGGATAATCGGCTGCCCACTCGGCGTCACTTGAATCGCGCCAAGAGAAACACCTTCCGTAATCATCTCGCCGCCCGACGCAAGTTCGAACTGCGTTCCCTTGAGTCGAATCCCCATGCGATTCGCTTCTTCTGTCACGACATAGGTTTGCCGCAAAACATTTTCCTGCGTGGCTTTCGAAAAATTCTTCCAGTGCGGTCCGCGCGTCACACGAATTGTTTTCCGTGGAGCGGCCCCCGCCCGCAATTTCTGGCTCAAAGTCGTCATCGGCGGCAAAGGGGTGGACTCTCCAACCGGCAAAACATCCCCGTTGCGCAATGCCCTGCCCTCAACTCCTCCAAGTCCGCTCAACAAATGGGTGGAGCGGCTCCCGAGAAATTCTGGAACGACAATGCCTCCGCGAACGCAAAGATATGCCCGCGCGCCAGATCTTGTCGGACCAAATTTCGCAATCTGCCCTGCCTTCACGGAAATGGACGAGTATTGAAAAACCGCGCGCTCGTCGAGCGTTGCGCCGAAATCAGCTCCAGTCAATGCAATCGTCGCGTCCTGCGAAAACTGAAGCTGCCCACCCAACAACGTCATTTCGATTCCCGCCGCACCTTCCGGGTTTCCGACAAGTCTGTTCCCGACGCGCAGCGACAACGCATCCGCTGCGCCCGACGCGGACACGCCAATCGGTCCGTATCCTTCGCGGCCAAGATCCTGGACCGTGGTGAGCAGTCCGGGCGCAAGCACGGTCAGAACACTCATCGCGCCGCCATTCGCGCAAACTCTTCCGCGCTGATTGGCACAAAGCGAACTTCGTCCCCGATTTCAAAAAAACTGGCGTGCGCTACCGTGGGATCGAACAATTTCAATGGCGTTCTGCCAATCAGTCTCCAACCACCCGGCGTCGATGCTGGGTAAACGCCCGTTTGGTTTCCGCCAATCGCCACGCTGCCCGCCGGTACGCTCTTGCGCGGCGAAGCAAGCCGAGGCGTTGCCAGTTCGGCTGGCAAGCCGCCGAGGTAAGCAAAGCCAGGTACGAAGCCGAGAAAAAATGCGGTGTATGTCACAGAAGAATGAAGCCGGATGATCTCATCCAAAGAAAGCTTGTGAATCGAGGCGACTTCTGCAAGGTCCGGCCCAAACTCACTGCCATAGCAAACCGGAATTTCCCGAAGCCGTGCCGCGGGAAGCCTCACTTGTGACAGCCGCCCAAGATAAGGAGCAAGCAGGGCTTCAATCTCCGCATGCCCAAATTTTAGGGCATCGAACTCCACCAACATGGAGCAATACGCCGGATGAAGGTTCTTTACACCTTCCACCGGCTCGGACTCGAGCAATTTTAGGAACCGAACAATTTGACGATGCGTGTTCAGGGAAATAGTTTTACCAAAGTGAATAAGCAGCGACTGGTCGCTGGCGGGTTGAAAAGTAATGGTTCGAGGAAGCAAATCCTTCATTGCGCCGAAAGTATAGCGCACGCAAGAGGCGCGATATCCGCGGCTAGGGCTTGCCGACTTTCCAGGCTTCCTCGTGTTCAACCTTCACCATGCACAGCCCTTGCGGCGGCACGGTTGGACCGGACTTCGAGCGATCACGCAGCGCAAACAATTTATCGATGTCCTCTGGCTGCAATCGTCCTCGCCCGACATCCAATAGCGTCCCAACAATCTTTCTCACCATGTAGCGTAAAAACGATCTTCCGCGTACGGTAAAGATCAGCTCCTCATTGTCCGCACTGCGAATCAGTTCGGTCGAATAAATCTCACGCTCGGTATTGCGCTCTTTGTCGTCGTCTTCTGAACCCGTGGATGCGGCAAATGAAGCAAAATCATGCTTGCCAACAAATTTCACCGCCGCTTCCCGCATCTTTTCTTCATCCAGTGGAAACGGATAGTGCAGCACATACCGCCATTCGTTCGGCGGCACCACCTTCCCTCGATAAATCCGGTACCGATAAACCTTCGCCCGCGCCGACCAACGCGCATTAAAGTCCGGCCCCGTCTCGGACGCTTCCATGATGCGAATCGTGGGCGGCAAGATCGCGTTCAATGCCCGTTGGAATTCCTCAGATGATAATGTGGACTGTGTCTTGAAACTCCCGACCTGGCCCAGCGCATGCACACCTGCATCCGTCCGCCCGGAGCCATGCAAATGAATCTGCTCCTGCGTAATACGGCGCAGCACATTCACAATCTCGCCCTGCACCGTGGATTTATCTCTCTGAATTTGCCAACCGTGAAAATCCGTACCGTCGTAGGCAATCGTGAGTTTTATATAGCGCATGCGTGGAGGAATAGCTTAACGGTCAGGAAGCGCTGCGCACAAACCGGCTTCCCGGTTTCACTGCCGCGCTGCCTTCGCGGCACAGCGGGCAATCGTCCGGCTCATAACTCGCAATCGGCAAATCGAGCAGCGCCTGGGCTTCCACTGGAAACTCAATCTTCCCGCCGCTGCGATCAATCAAAGCTCCCGCGGCCACAACAAAACCGCCCGCCTCTTCCACCACGCGAATCGCTTCCAGCGTCGAGCCGCCAGTCGTCCAAACGTCTTCAATCACCAGCACACGCTGGCCGGGCTTCAACTGAAATCCGCGCCGCATCGTCATGTTTCCGCTCGCATCGCGTTCCACAAACAATGCCGGCGTCCCTCCCCCGATCGAGCCAGGCAGTTCCGGCAAGGCCCGGGCCACTTCCTGCCCGATTATCAGTCCGCCCATTGCCGGAGACACGACTGCTTCAATCCGGTCGTTCGCGAATAGCCCCGCCAAACCGTGCCCAAGCTTCTCTGCAAACCTCGGATATTGCAGCACCTGAGCGCATTGCACGTACATCGAGCTGTGCAGTCCGCTGGAGAGCTCAAAATGGCCCTTACGGACGGCTCCTGCCGCTTCAAAAAGCTTGTAATACTCCTGCCGGGAGTCCAAAAACGCCTTCCTTTTGCCCCCACAGCTAACCGTGGGTCGCTCCTAAGCGTCGAAATGTCAGCAGCCTAGCCGCGCCTGTTTGCGTTGTCAAGGAAGCTGAACGACTGTTAGACTGATTTTCCGTGGTGAACGTGCCAGCCACGCCGCCTCTGGGCCTGCGGGACAGCCGTAAGTCCCTTTTGATGAAACGAATTGAAACAAATTCAGCTCCGCCAACGTTCTATTGAATTGAGAAACAATTTACGGTGTAAGTGGGATTCTAACGCGAGGGGAAGCCTTGAAAATGATGAAGACGTTTGTTCGACCTCTGGTTGCCGCTAGTCTGGCCTGGGCGCTGTTGTTCAGCCCTGCTCTGTTGACCTATGCGCAGGATGCCCCGGCCGCTCCAGCGCCGGCTCAAAACGCCGCCGCGACCACTGTATCGCTGGGCGTTTCAAAATATCACTATACGCGCGCGCCAAAACCGTTTCCAAATCTGCTCGCGCCTTATACCCCCATCAAGGTCGAGCCATTCGCGATGACCAATTCGCCGCGCATTGGCCAGATGATCCAGGACGGTAAATTGAATCTGAGCTTGCAGGACGCCGTCGAACTGGCCCTGCAAAACAACCTCGATATCGTCGTATTTCGCTACAACCCCTGGCTTGCCGACACAGGCATCCTGAAAGCGCAAGCAGGCGGAGTGGGCGGCGTTCCGCCAGGCGCTCTTTTTGCTGGTTCCACGGCCAATTCTCCGTTTTTGAATTTTGATCCAACGATTACCTCCGCGTTCAGCATTGACGATCGCAGCATCCCCGTGAACAACCCGCTCACTTCCGGTACGGGCACGGGCCAGTCCGCGCTGGCCGCTCTGCGCCTGCATACCTCGACGTTTAACACGCAATTCACCCAGGGCTTTCACACCGGCACGACACTTTTCACGTCCTGGGACAATACGCGCAGTTCTTCCACATCCCCGGCAAACTTGTTTAACCCGTCAGTACAGTCTTCCATCTTCGTCGGCTTCCAGCAGCAATTGCTGAATGGCTTCGGCATTGGCGTGAACACGCGCAACATTCGCATTGCCAAGAACAACCGCAAGATTGCGGACCTGTCTTTTGCGCAGCAGGCGATCACCACCGTCACGAACACGATCACAGCCTATTGGGAACTGGTCTATGCGCGCGAAAACGTGAAAGTGCAGCAACAGGCCGTGACCGTAGCGGAAAAGCTCTACAACGACAACAAGAAACAACTCGAAATCGGCACCATGGCTCCGCTTGACGTAACGCGGGCCGAATCCGAGCTCGCCACAGACCGTCAGAACCTGATCGTGGCGCAAACTGCCGAACTCCAGCAGCAGCAAGTGCTGAAGAACGCCATCACGAAAGACCCGCTTGCGGCAAACGTGGTGAATCTGGAAATCATCCCCACCGATTTGCCTTCCAAGCCCGAAGCGATTGAAGCGCCCTCTTTCGAACAAGCCGTCAGCGAAGCATTTGCAAAGCGGCCGGACGTGCAGGAAATGGCCATCAACCTTCTAAACGGCCAGATCGATTTGAAAGCGACTCGCAATGCTCTGCTGCCAACCGCCACGTTGCAGGCGCAGTACGGCTCGGTAGGTTTGGCCGGTAATCAGACCCAGGTTCTTACCTCCCAGACAGTCCAAGGAACTCAGCTCATAGACGGTGCGGGCAACAAGATCAACGCGTTCGTGCCAATAACTTTGCCCCTCACCACGCAAGTCGTAAAGGGGGGCCTCGGCGACGCCATGTCTTCCGTCTTCCACAACAATTTTCCGGACTACAGCGTTTCCCTGAACCTGACGGTTCCGATCCGCAATCGTTCCGCGCAGGCCGATAACCAGCGCGCCATCCTCACCCAACGCCAGATCGAAGCGCAGATGCAGCAGCTCAAGAACAGCGCCCTGCTTGATGTTCGCAACACATACATCGCGCTGGAACAAAACCGCGCTCGCGTTGACGCTGCCGCCAAAGCCCGCGAATTGCAGCAGCAGACCTTCGACGCCGAGCAGAAGAAATATCAGCTTGGCGCTTCCACCGTCTATCTCGTCATTCAAACCCAGCGCGACCTGATCGCTGCACAAGGTACCGAGCTCCGCGCCTTGACCGACCTGGTCGAGGCCAAAGCCAACTACGAACGCGCTCTGGGGCGCACTCTTGAAGTGAATCGAGTCTCCATCGCTGACGCCAAGACTGGCAGAGTTGAGCAAGCCACTTTGATTCCCGGCACGATTAATGGCCAGGTCGTCGGCATGGAGAAGGTTTACCGCGACATCGAAAGCCACAACACGCCGCAGACCGATTCCAAAGCCGGCGAAAGATAAATTCTCACTGTTGATCTTGGAAACGTGGCCGGGCCGCCCAAAGCGGTCCGGCTCTTGTTTTTCAAGGGTATGAATTGTGGGCCACTTTGGCGCAACTGAACCGCGCCGAATTCTTGCCCCTGGCCTCGCTTTCGCATAGCATTAGAAATTGTTATGGACGGCATCGCGGGTAGCGCTGCCCTCCGCAATTTCCCATGGCAGACACTCACACCAAGACTTCTTCGTTAGCCGAATCATTCGCCAAACGCAGTCCTTCCGAGCGCGAAAGAGCCTGGGAGAAGAACACGCTTGCGCCGACGCTCGCAAAGAGCCCGGAGCGCCAGGCCGAATTCACTACGATTTCCGGTCACCGGATTGAGCGTCTCTACACTCCAGCCGACCTTCCCAATTGGAATCCTGACGCCGATCTTGGCCAGCCCGGTGAGCCGCCGTATACTCGCGGCATTCACGCCACAATGCACCGCGGGCGTCTCTGGACCATGCGCCAGTTCGCTGGCTTTGGCACAGCGGAAGATACGAATGAGCGATTCCGCTATCTCCTCGCGCAAGGCCAGTCAGGGCTTTCCACAGCCTTTGACCTGCCTACCTTGATGGGCTACGACTCCGATCACCCGCTTTCCGAAGGCGAAGTCGGCAAGTGCGGTGTGGCCATCAGCTCCCTTGCCGACATGGAAGTTCTCTTTGACCAGATTCCTCTGTCGAACGTGACGACTTCGATGACGATCAATTCGCCAGCAGCCGTGATTTGGGCCATGTACCTCGCCGTAGCGGAAAAACAGGGCGCCGACCTCTCTAAAATTTCCGGCACATTACAAAACGACATCCTCAAGGAATACATCGCACAGAAGGAATACATCTACCCGCCCGAGCCATCCATGCGGCTCGTGATTGATACGTTCGAGTTCGGCGCAAAACACACACCCAAGTTCAATACAATTTCCATCAGCGGCTATCACATTCGCGAGGCGGGGTCGACTGCAATTCAGGAACTTGCGTTCACTCTGCGCGACGGCATGGAATATGTGGAGTGGGGTTTGCGCCGCGGCTTGGAAATTGACGAGTTCGCCCCGCAGCTTTCGTTCTTCTTCAACGCGCATAGCGACTTCTTCGAAGAAATCGCCAAGTACCGTGCGGCGCGCCGCATCTGGTACAAGGCGATGACCGAGCGTTACGGAGCAAAGAGTGCCCGCTCCTATGCGCTGCGCTTTCACACGCAAACAGCCGGCTGCTCGCTCACGGCGCAGCAGCCATACAACAACGTCGTTCGCACCGCGTTGCAAGCCCTCGCTGCCGTTTTGGGTGGCACACAATCGCTGCATACCAATTCGCTGGACGAAGCATGGGCGCTGCCCACTGAATTTGCCGCAACGATCGCTCTTCGCACCCAGCAAATCATTGCGCATGAAACCGGCGTCGCCAGCACCGTCGACCCGCTCGGCGGTTCCTACTTCGTTGAAACGCTCACCAATGAAGTCGAACGCGGCGCATGGGACTACATCAAGAAGATTGACTCCCTCGGCGGCATGGTTGCCGCCATCGAACGCGGATTCCCGCAGCGCGAAATTGCCGAAGCCTCTTATCGTTACCAGCGCGAACTCGATAACAAAGAAAAGCTTATGGTCGGCGTGAATGCATTCGTTTCCGAAGAGAAACCTTTGGACATTTTGCAGATCGACGAAACAGTGGCGCATCGCCAGGCGGCTCGCCTGAAAAAGCTTCGTGCCGAGCGCTCCAACGACGATGTCGTCCGACGCCTCTCCGCACTCCGTACCGCTTCCAAAACAAGAGACAACCTGATGCCATTCATCCTCGACGCAGTCAAATCCTATGCCACCCTCGGCGAAATCTGCGACGCACTGCGCGACACCTTCGGCACTTACGAAGAAGTTGCCATCACATGATTTTTCTTCTCTGTGACCTCTGTGTACTCTGCGTTAAAATAAACATCTAATGAACGACACTGAACTCAGCGGGCAAATCATTGGCGCGGCCATAGAAGTTCACAAATTGCTGGGGCCGGGCCTGCTGGAATCCGCTTATGAAGAATGTCTCTGCCATGAATTGCATCTAAAAGGGATTCGCTTCTCCAAGCAGAAACCTGTGCCGCTAGTTTATAAGGGAGTTAAGCTGGATTGCGGCTTTCGCCTCGATCTTCTGGTGGAAGAGCGCATAGTTGTCGAGCTGAAATCCATTGACGGAATCGGTCCAATTCACGAAGCAATTGTTTTGACCTACTTGAGGTTGTCCGGTAACTCTTTAGCCCTTCTGATCAACTTCAACGTTCCGGTATTGAAAGACGGCATCCGCAGATTCATCATGTCTCGAAACAATGACACGGTCTCTCTTAACACAGAGGCCACAGAGATCGCAGAGAAGAGGCCAAAATCAAATCATGCCTGAGAAAAAAATTAGAGTATTAATCGCCAAGCCAGGCCTTGACGGCCACGACCGTGGCGCAAAAGTCATCGCCCGCGCCCTGCGCGACGCTGGCATGGAGGTCATCTACACCGGCCTCCGCCAGACTCCGGAGATGATTGCTTCCGCCGCCGTCCAGGAAGACGTCGACGTGATCGGCCTTTCGATTCTTTCTGGCGCGCACAACACCATCTGCCCCCAACTGATGAAGCTCCTTAAAGAAAAAGGCATGGACGACGTTACCGTCCTGGTCGGCGGCATCATTCCCGAAACTGACATCGCCCCATTGAAAGCCGCGGGCATCGCCCAGATTTTCCTCCCTGGGACCTCTACGCAAGACATCGTCGACTTCATCCATCAGCGAACCGCACAGCCGAGTTGACAGTGCGCCATTTGCTCCTCCAAACTCGCGCATTTTTCCCCGAAACCTTATACTCACTTATGGCGAACTTCCGCCGCGAGGAAGCTGCGTGACCGCGTCCACTCTGAACTCCAGCGTCAACCGCAAATCTACCGACTTCGAAAAGAACACACGCCGCATCGTCGAACTCCTCACGCAAATCAAGAACGAAGAACAGAAAATCCGTGAAGGCGGCGGCGCGAAAGCCATCGAGTCACAGCACAAAAAAGGCCGCCTCACTGCCCGTGAGCGAATCGCAAGACTTATTGACGCCAAGTCGCCATTTTTCGAACTCGGCCTCTACGCCGCCTACGAAATGTACGAAGAATGGGGCGGAGCACCATCCGCTGGGACCGTCACCGGCCTGGCCACGGTTTGTGGCCGCAAATTTATGGTCATCGCCAACGACGCCACGGTAAAAGCCGGCGCCTTCTTCCCGATGACCGCCAAAAAAGTCATCCGCGCGCAAAACATCGCCATTGAAAATCGCATTCCGGTCATTTACCTCGTCGATTCCGCGGGAATATTCCTCCCGCTCCAGGAAGACGTCTTCCCCGACACCGACGATTTTGGCCGCGTCTTTCGCAACAATGCGGTTATGTCCGCCATGGGCATTCCGCAACTCACCGCTGTGATGGGCATGTGCGTTGCAGGCGGCGCGTATCTCCCGGTCATGACCGATCACGTCCTCATGACCGAAGGCTCCGGTCTTTTCCTGGCAGGGCCCGCGCTTGTGCAAGCCGCCATCGGCCAAAAAACTTCTGCCGAAGATTTGGGTGGTGCAAAAATGCACGCGCAAATCAGCGGCACGGTGGACTTTCGCGAGCCCGACGACGACTCCTGCATCGAAAGGATCCGCGCGCTTGTCGACAAAATGGGCAACGCTCCCGCGCCAATCTTCAACAAAACGGTGACGCGCGATCCGCTTTTCCCACCCGAGGAAATCTACGGCGTCTTTACGAATGATCCCGGCAAGCAATACGACATGCGAGAAATCATTGCGCGCATCGTGGACGCCAGCGAATTCGAAGAATACCGCGCCGAATATGGCGAGACCGTGCTCTGCGGTTACGCGCGCATCGGCGGCTGGGCCGTCGGCATTGTCGCCAATCAAAAGAAACACGTGCAGACCCAAGCGCGCGGCTCCGATCAAAAACGCATCGAATTCGGTGGCGTTATCTACACCGAAGCTGCGGAAAAATCCGCACGCTTTATTCTCGACTGCAATCAAAACAAGATTCCATTGATTTTTCTCCACGACGTGAACGGCTTCATGGTTGGCAAGGACGCCGAATGGAGCGGCATCATTCGCGCCGGCGCAAAAATGGTCAACGCGGTGTCCAACAGTGTTGTGCCGAAGATTTCCGTCATCTGCGGCGGAAGTTTCGGTGCTGGTCATTACGCGATGTGCGGCAAAGCCTACGATCCGCGCTTCATTTTTGCCTGGCCCACAGCGCGCTACGCGGTCATGGGCGGCGACGCAGCCGCTGGGACTCTGGTTGAGATAAAGCTCAAGCAACTCGAACGCGAAGGCAAGAAGGTCGACGAAAAGGTCAAAAAGGAATTGTTCGATACCACCCGCGCCACCTACGAACATCAAGCCGACCCGCGTTACGCCGCCGCCCGACTCTGGGTCGACGCCATCATCGATCCCGCCCAAACGCGAGATGCTCTCATCATCGCTCTTGAAACAGCAGCGCTAAATCCAGAAATCAAAGAATTCAAGACCGGAGTCTTGCAAACCTGAATATGGAAAACGTAAAGCTCATCGAATGTCCCCGCGACGCATGGCAAGGCATCCACGAATTCATTCCAACTGAGTTCAAAGCCAGCTATTTGAAGGAACTTGTCCTCGCCGGCTTCAAGCATATTGACGCCGTCAGCTTCGTTTCGCCCAAACACGTCAAACAAATGGCCGACAGCGAAGAAGTCATGGCGCGGCTCAACGATTCCCTGCCTGACGATATCGCCAAGCCCGAAATCATCGGCATCGTCGTCAACGAAAAAGGTCTTGCGCGCGCGTTAAAAACTCCCGGCGTCACCACGATCGGTTACCCCTACTCCATCTCCGCCTATTTCCGCCGCGCCAACGCCAACATGTCCCGCGATGAATCCCGCAAACTAGTTGAAATTCTCCAAAGGGAAACGCGCGCGGCGAACCGCGACCTAGTCGTCTACATTTCTATGGCCTTTGGCAATCCCTACGACGAGCCCTGGGGCCCCGAAATCGTCGAAGAAACTCTCGAGTGGCTCAAAGACATCCGAGTTAAAACTGTCTCATTAGCCGACACCGCAGGCACCGCTTCCGCCGAATCCGTCACCGAAATTTTTCGTCGTTCCACAAGTTGCGTCGCCGGAATGGAAATCGGCGTTCACTTGCACAGCACACCTATGGGTGCCGCAGACAAAATCCTCGCCGCATACAACGCAGGCTGTCGCCGCTTTGATAGCGCGCTTACCGGCCTCGGCGGTTGTCCCTTCGCAGGCGACGATCTCGTCGGCAATATCGCCACTGAAGACGTGCTCGCCGCTCTCAGCCTGGCCGGCTATGGCCCCGAACAGACTGGCCTCAAACTCGAAAAAGTCGTAAAACTTACTAATGAAATTCGTGCGACCTATGCTCACGCACCGCTGGTGAACTGAGGAGGGCCGATGCACAACTTCACGACGCTGCTTCTCGAAGACCACGGCCCGACCACGAAAATCACCTTCAACCGCCCCGAAAAGCGCAATGCACTCTCCGCAAAAATGATTTGCGAGCTGCTTACCGCTCTCGACGAAATTGAAAAGACCAAGACTCGCGTCGTCATCCTCACTGGAGCAGGCACTGCTTTCTGCGCAGGCATGGATCTGGAAATGCTCTCCGCACTCGCCCAGCAAACGCCGCAGGAAAATCAGGAAGACTCGCGCCGCATGGCCCGCATGTTCCGGCGCATCTGGAGTTTCCCCAAACCTCTCATTGCAGCGGTCAATGGCCACGCGCTTGCCGGTGGCTGCGGCATTGCCACGCTTTGCGATTTCACTCTGGCGGTACCTGAAGCGAAATTCGGCTACACCGAAGTTAAAATCGGCTTTCTTCCCGCAATCGTTTCCGTTTTTCTCACACGCCAGATCGGTGACAAGCGTGCCCGCGATCTTCTCCTCACTGGACGCCTCGTCGAAGCGAAAGAAGCCAAGGAACTGGGCCTCGTCACTGAAATTGTTCCCTCCGACAAGCTGATGTCCCGCGCCGAAGGGCTTAGCGAACAACTCGTCGCCGCCAGCCCCAGTAGCCTCACTCGCGCAAAACGTCTGCTCACTTCCGCTGCCGCCGCATCAGTCGACGCCGACCTGGAACGCGCCGTGCTTGAAAACGCCCGCATCCGCTGCACGCCAGACTTCAAAGAAGGCCTCGCGTCTTTCCTCGAAAAGCGCAAACCCGTCTGGCAAGGTGAGGACTAGCCCGTCGCTATGAGCGAATTTCACGATACGAGTGTGCGCGTCCGCTACGTCGAAACCGACCAGATGGGCGTCGTTTATCACGCCAATTATTTGATCTGGTTCGAAGTCGGCCGCGTCGAACTCATGCGAGCGCTCGGCGTCGAATACAAGCGCATGGAATTGGAGGACGATTGCCAGATCGTCGTTGCCGATGTGAAATGCCGCTATCACCATCCGGCGCGCTATGATGAAATCCTTCGCGTCCGCACTCGCATCGTCGAAACAAAAAACCGCGTCATCCGCTTCGGCTATGAAATCTTTTGTGAAGCAAACGGCGTTCTGCTCGCTTCCGGAGAAACCACTCACGTCATCTGCGGCAAGAACGGCAAGCCCAAACTTCTCCCAGAAAAATATCGAGCTATCTTTGGAATGAAATCCGCCCACGCGGCTACCGAAAGTAAATTCTCATGACCATCGTTCTTAGCGGCAACGACTTGACCTTCGAACAGATGCACGCCGTCGTCGCGCACGACGAACAGGTCTCGCTCTCACAATCCTCGATTGATCGCATGAACGCGTCCCGCGCTGTGGTAGACAGACTCGTCGCATCCGGAAAAACCGCCTACGGCATCAATACCGGCTTCGGCAAACTCGCCAGCGTCCGCATTTCCACGGAACAGGTTCGCCAGCTACAGGTCAATCTCGTTCGCTCGCACGCGTGCGGCGTCGGCGAACCGCTCAGCCGCGACGAAACACGCGGCATGATTCTTCTCCGTGCCAATGCGCTCGCAAAAGGTCTGAGCGGCGTTCGCCCGTCCGTCGTACAAACCCTCTGCGACTTGCTCAACAACAAAATCCATCCCGTAATACCGTCGCAAGGTTCCGTCGGCGCATCCGGTGACCTCGCGCCCCTCGCCCATCTCGCCCAAGTCGTCATCGGCGAAGGCCAGGCCGAAGTGAACGGAAAAATTCTCTCCGGCGCGGACGCACTCAAGCACGCGGGCATCTCTCCCGTCTCGCTCGAAGCCAAGGAAGGTCTCTCGCTCCTCAACGGCACGCAAGGCATGCTTTCTTTGCTCGGTGTCGCACTTTATCGCGCCGATGTCCTCGTGGATACCGCCGACGTTGCCGCCGCACTTTCGCTGGACGCACTTCGTGGCAGCCCGGGCGCATTCGACGCGCGCATCATGCACGCGCGCGCGTACCCAGGCGCTGCCCGCACCGCCCAAAATCTGGCCCATCTCAACGAAGGCAGCCAGATCCGCGAGTCCCACCGCTCCTCCGAAAAAGACCCGCGCGTGCAAGACGCATACAGTCTCCGTTGCACGCCACAAGTCCACGGAGCAGTCCGCGACTCTTTATTGCAAGCGCGAGCAATGGCCCAAGTCGAGCTGAACAGTGCCACGGACAACCCGCTCGTTTTTGTGAATGAAAAAGGCGAAGGCGACATCGTCAGCGGAGGAAATTTCCACGGCCAGCCGCTCGCCATGGCCGCCGACCAAGTCGCTATTGCGATCGCCACACTGGGTGGCATCGCCGAGCGCCGCATCGAGCAGATGACCAATCCGCTCACCAGCATGCTTCCAGCATTCCTTACGCCCGAGCCCGGCCTCAACTCCGGCTTCATGATCGCCCAGGTCACTGCCGCTGCGCTCACTAGCGAAAACAAAGCGCTCGCCGCGCCGCACTCCGTCGATTCCATTTCCACCAGCGGCAATCAGGAAGATTACGTTTCCATGGGCATGAGCGGCGCACGCCGCCTCGACCGCATGTTGCAAAATCTCCGCCACATCCTGGCCATCGAACTTCTTTGTGCCTGCCAGGGCATCGATCTTCTCGCCCCGCTAAAAACCGGTGCAATTTCTACCAAAGCCTACGAAGCCGCCCGCGCCAAATCTCCCAAAGTCGTCGCCGACCGTCCGCTAGCCGCCGAGATCAAGGCTGTCAGTGAACTAATCGCACAAGAACAATTCGCCAATCTCGTCCGCTAATTTCCGAAGCGTGTAGTGGCCGATCTTCAGATCGGCTCCGACGAGCAGCGCACTACACCAACGCCCCCTTCAAGAACCGCAGCATCCGAATTCCCGCAATATACGAAAACGGCGCCAACTCCAGCGAATAATGCCCGCACGCCAACTCCATCGTCTTTGGATTCGCTCCATGCTTGTGCAACGCATCCAGCATCTGCTCCGTCAGCTCCGGCAAAAATGTCGGGTCATATTTCCCGTACACCATGAACGATTTTCTTCCAGCGCCCATTCCCCGTTCGACATACGGCATCGGACTGATCGGCGCCCAATATTCCCGCAACTCATCCACGGTCACGTTCTCGCGCATCCCTTCCCACACGTGATTCGTCGTCATGCCTCCGCTCACTACATCCGCAAAATAGGTGGACACATGAAAAAATCCGCCGGCATGCACGCCCGCGTCATGCATCATCGTGATGTAGCCGATCGAAGAGCCAATGCTTGTTCCTAGAATCCCAATCTTTGAAAAACCCTGCTGCTCCAGCCACCGTAAACACAACTTCGCGTCTTGCACCGCCTGCCGGTTCGCCTGAATCGTCAGCCCAACATTCGGCCCCACCAACTGGTCCGCCCGTTCATGCCCTTGTGCCATCCGCCGGTCGTGATACGGCATGCTCATCTTCAAAACCGTAATCCCAAGTCGCTGCAACCATTCGCAAAGCCCGCGCTGCCCGCGCCATTTTGCATTCCAGTTTGGAAGCAGTAAAACCGCCGGTTCTTTTTTCTTTCCGCGAAAAATCTGCGCATGCACCGTGTTGTTTTTCGGGTACGGCGACACGATCGCGCTCGTAAACGTCAGCACATCCTCGCTATCTACTTTGTAATCCGTCGCAGGAGCAGGTTCATACCACTCTCCGCTCTTTTCAATCGCTCGCGTCGAGTACTTGCTCAAAAACGCGCGGGCCGATTCATCATTCGCGTTGGCTTCCCCTCCTATATGCTCCAGCCCCCACGCAAACGGCCGCACCATCCGGTTGTCGTCCGTGGTCCAACGCCGGTGCTCGTACCGCCGAATTCTCTGTTCAAACCAGTTCATCGCTTCCGTTCAATCCGCCGTCTTTTACCTTCTGAAACCCTGTCTGTTCGATAGTTTACCGCCCACGCCTGATGTGACCAAATCCGCATCCCTGTTAGCCATCGGGCACGCAGCACAGACCAGTAATTGAGGCTCGCCAAATCCTATGGCACAGTCAAATTGTGGTCATTGCCCTCTTTTTCTTGTTTGGTCTCATCATTGGCAGCTTTCTCAACGTCTGCATCACGCGGATTCCGGAAGGCTTGTCTATCGTGTCTCCCGGCTCGCGCTGCCCCCAATGCGAAACACCCATCAAAGCCTATGACAACGTACCCGTCCTCGCCTGGCTCTGGCTCCGAGGCAAATGTCGTGCTTGTGGTCACCCAATCTCTTCGATGTATCCCGCCATCGAGCTTCTGACCGGCTTCCTCTTCGTTGCCTGCTTTCTTACCTTCGGTCTCCAACCGGAAACCTTCAAATGGCTATTCTTCGTTAGCCTAATGGTCATTCTGATCGTCACTGATTTTCGCGCCCGCATTCTTCCCGACGCAGTAAATTTCTTCGGCTTCGGACTCGGCCTCGCACTCTCCGTTCGCCTCGGCCCAATTGATCCTGCCTGTCTGCGTATCGTTGACCGCTTCCCCATTCTCGCGCGCAACCCTTCCATCCTCGGCGTAACTTGCGCCGTCCTCGGGGCCGCGGCTGGCAGTCTTCTTCTCCTCGCTGCCGCCACTCTCTACAAACTTGTTCGCGGCCGCGAAGGCATGGGCATGGGCGACGTCAAAATGATGCTCATGGTCGGCACGTTTCTCGGCATCCAAGGCACCTTCCTTACACTTCTTTTCGGAACGCTGCTTGGCAGCATTGTCGGCCTCCTTCTTGTGGTGGTCCTTTTTCTCACAGGGTGGAAATCAAAAGTAGCTGAGCGCGCGAGTCGCAAAGGTCTCGGCTCGGTATCCGGCCTGCGCTGGACAATCTCCAGCCGTTATCAACTGCCTCTCGGAACATTTCTCGGCATCGCCGCGCTGCTCGTCGTTTTTTTCAGTCGTTGGATTGACATGCAAGCCTATCGGTTCATGAGGTAAGCCTTGCTGTTGCAAGCCAAAACCGCCGACATTCCCTGGGGCGTCCTGACCGGAACGGGGATCGCGCTCTTTGCCATCCTCGTTGGCGGTATTCTTCTCTTGCGCAAGGTCTTTCAAAGTTCTCCAGAACGCAACGCAGGCCCGAACAATTCTCCTGCTCACACGGAAAATGCCTCCGCATTCATGGCCGCCAGCATGCAGGCCGTTATTCAAAAACTAAAAGAACAGGAAAAAGAGCTCGAACGCTTGCACAAGGAAGAACGCGAACGCGCCGATCTCACCGAGCGTCTCAGCGAAGAAGTGACCCGCAACATGCCCGCAGGCCTTATTGTCGTCAACGCGCAGAGCATCATCACCAGCGCAAACCCCGCCGCCGAGCAAACACTCGGTCAGCGCGGCCTCGGCTTCCGCCGTTTCAGCGAAGCCCTCGGCGACCGCTCCGATCTCTCCAGGCTAATTTCCGACTGCCTCGCCACGGGAAAAATCTTCCGTCGCGAACAAATCGAACATCGAGACGCCGCGGGTGACATTCGCCAGCTCGGAGTGACTATCTCCCCCATTCGCAAAGGCGGAGACGACGTCAGCGTCAGCGGCGTCATCTGCCTACTCACCGACCTGACCGAACTCGCTTCGCTGCAAAAACAGATGCAGCTCAAGGAAAATCTCGCCGCACTCGGCGAACTCTCCGCCGGAATCGCGCACGAATTCAAAAACGCCCTGGCCACCATCTCCGGCTACGCGCAAATGATTCAGTCCGAATCTTCAAATCCCGAGGCCGCGGACAACGCTGAGAAAATCCTCGAACAAACCCGCAACATCACAAAAGTTGTCACCGAATTCTTGAAGTACGCGCGTCCCCTCGACATTTCCCAAGACCAAGTCGCCCTCGAACCAGTCATCGAACGCGTCGTCTCCGAAGTCGGCGAAGCCATCCCCAACGTTCGCCTCCGTCACGAAGGCCCCTTTGGCGAAGTCGCCGGCGACGAAAGCTTTCTCCGCCAGGCCTTTTTGAATCTCACGCGCAACGCCGCCGAAGCCTGCTCCTCCGCCGCCAACGGCGGCAAAGTCATCGTCCGCAGCGAAAACCTCCAGCGCGACGGCGCCGGCTACCAGCGCATCACCATTTTCGACAACGGCCCCGGCATCTCCCGCGATGCCCTTCCCAAACTTTTCAGGCCCTTTTTCACCACAAAGCCCAACGGCACCGGTCTTGGCCTGGCCGTCGTCCAAAAGATCATTCTCCAGCACGGCGGCCAGGTGGAAGCCCGCAACCGCCAGGAAGGCGGTGCGGCATTTATCGTTACGCTACCGCTCTCCCGCCGCGCCCCGGAAGCGGTAGAATTGAAGCAAGGCGCATCTAACGACAAGAAGGCCTGACCACCCCTATGAGAGGTGTCTCCATGCACGGCAAAATCATGAAACTCACGACCGGCTTCGCCCTGGCCGCTTTCTTCGTCGCGCTTCCTGCCCATGCGCAACAGCAGGATTCTCAGCAGCAGTCCGGTTCCAGCGATGCCCTGGCCGAAGCCGCTCGAAAAGCTAAAGAAGAAAAGCAGAACGCGCCAAAGCCCAAAAAGGTCTACACCGAAGACGATATCTCCACCAAAAAGAGCGACATTTCGGTGGTAGGGACAGCTCCCGCACCATCCGATGCAACTCCTGCCGCCACGGACACCAGCACGACGACTCCTCCCAAGGGTGCGCTAACGCCAGAACAAAAGTGGCGGAAAGCGTTTGGCGAACAGCGCGCCAAAATCGCTCAGGCCGAAAAGGAACTCGACGTTCTCCAGCGCGAAGAAAACAAGGCTGGCCTTCAGTATTACTCCGACCCGACCAAGGCCATGAAGGAACAGCTCACGCGCGACGACATTAACCAGAAGGCCGCCAAAATCGATGCCAAGAAAAAGCAAATTGCCGACCTGAAACAGCATATGGAAGACATGGAAGATCAGCTTCGCAAAGAAGGCGGCGACGCAGGTTGGGCTCGCGAATAGCCCTCTTTCCCATCTAAGCTCTGTAACTCACCTTCAGGGTGAGCCTTTCCCCTCCAGCCATGCCGCTGAACTTGTCGCGCCCTGTTTAGCCTCCTTGCACACCTGTCCCACGTCCCGTCAGGTATGCCGCCAGTTCCATGCTACAAACGAAGGAGATGGAACCTCTTCTCCTTGTCGAAGATAAGAACGAGCTGCGCGCCATGCTCCGCAAAGCGCTCGAACGCAACGGCTATTCCGTCGAAGAAGCCCCCGACGGAAGCGCAGCTATTCAAAAGATTCGCGCCCGCCGCTATCAACTCGTCCTGACCGACCTGAAAATGCCAGGAGCATCGGGACTCGACGTGCTCCGGGAAACCAAGCAGGCGGACGCCACGATTCCCGTGATTCTTCTTACTGCCTTTGGCTCCGTCGAAGAAGCCGTTAGCGCCATGAAGGAAGGCGCATTCGATTTTCTACAAAAGCCCGTCGATCTCGACCACCTGAAAGTTCTCGTGCAGCGCGCCGCTCGCCAACAGGAACTCCTTCGCGAAAATGTCTTGTTGCGCGAAGAATTTTCCTCGCGCTACGGCTTCCCACGCATCGTCGGCGAACACGCTTCGATCCGCGAAATCAGCCAGCAACTGCAGCGTGTTGCGCAGACCGACTCGACTGTTCTGCTGCTGGGGGAAAGCGGCACGGGCAAGGAACTCTTCGCGCGCGCTGTGCATCATCTTTCCCCGCGCCGCGAACAGCCCTTTGTGGCGCTCAATTGCGCCGCCATTCCCGAAGGACTCGTCGAAAACGAGCTGTTCGGCCACGAGCGCGGCGCGTTCACCGGAGCTGGCGCACGCAAAGCCGGCAAAATGGATCTCGCCCACCGCGGCACGCTTTTTCTCGACGAAATCGGGGAACTCCCTCTGGCGATTCAGGCAAAACTTTTGCGCGTTCTCGAAGAACGGCGGTTTGAGCGCGTTGGCGGCACGCAATCAATCGAAGTCGACGTTCGCATCGTTGTCGCCACAAATCGCAATCTTCAGCAGGCTGTCGCGGACAAATCCTTCCGCGAAGATCTTTACTTTCGCATTTCCGCCGTACCGCTGACGATTCCCCCGCTTCGCGAGCGTGGCAAAGACGTGCTTCTTCTCGCTGAACATTTCCTCGCCAAGTTCGGCCGTGAATTCAGCAAGCCTGGCGTGCACCTTTCGGACGATGCAAAGAACTGTATCCTCGAATACCGCTGGCCTGGCAACGTGCGCGAACTGCAAAACGCCATCGAACGCGCCGTGATTCTCTGCGACGGCTCCGAACTTTCTTCAGAAACTTTGCAACTGCAGGCGCAGCAGCCGGAAACGAAAACGCTCCCTGCGGGAATGTTGCCCGCGCACTTCTCCTGGGACGGAACGATGGAAGAGGTTGTCGCGCGAGCCGTGCAAGCCACGGAACGAGTTCTGCTCGAAAACACGATGCGCGATTGCCGCTGGAATAAAACGCGCGCCGCCGAAAAGCTCGGCATCTCTGCAAAAATCCTCGCCACAAAACTAAAATCCTCTGGCCTCGAAAACTAGCGTAAGCGATCCCCTCCATGCGTCCCGCAATAAGATTCTGTCATTCCGAGCGGAGCGAGGAATCCGCTCTTGACTTACGCCTTTATGCCCGTATGCAGGGCCACCGTGCCCCCAGTCCAGACGAAGGCCCGTACGTCTTGCAAGCCGACAAAACGCATGAGATCGCACAATTCTTCAGGTCGGAAAAAACGGGAAACTGAGGACGGGAGATATTTATATGCGGCGGCGTCACCGGAAATTGCTCCCCCGACTTTCGGGAGAACCTTTCGAAAGTACCAGCGGTAGAAATCGCCGAAGATTCCGGCCGGG
>JAFDVY010000036.1 GCA_018268785.1 Acidobacteriota bacterium
ACCCGGGCAACGAGTTCGACGGGTTCGAGAACGCCTTCTTGCACCATAGCGTTGACATTGCTGAGCATAAGTTTCGTCTGTTCCCCCATCAGCAAATGCAAACCAAGCACTGGCGGTCCGCTCTGAGCCACGCGGGCCATCACGCGCTGCATGAACTCCAGAGCAAAAGCGCCACGCCGGCGTTCGTGAGTGACCTGGAACCCCGCCGCAGAGAGTGCCTCGCTATAGTCATTTACGTGGGCAACAAAACTGGTTTCTTCCGTCGGCGCCCACGGCACGGGATAGCGAATGGGGCCTTCACCGATACGCATCAGATCGAAGATGGCGAAGAGTCCTCCGGGCTTGAGCACGCGGCGTACTTCGCGGAAGAGCAGAGGTTTGTCCTTAATGTTCATGCACGCGTGGATCGTGTAGGCACGGTCAAAAGTTGCCGGTTCAAACGGAAGTGCGAGAGCGCTGCCATGGAAAAATTCCACCGAGTTGTCCAGGTTGGTGCGATGGGTCAGGCTCCTGGCGACCTGCACAAACTCTTCCGTAAGATCGATGCCAGTCACTTTGCATGCTTGTTCCGCGGCAAAATAGCGAGCTGGGCCGCCGATTCCGCTTCCGACATCAAGCAGGCGAAGACCCGGACGCAAATCCATTTGAGCAGCGAGATCCTGTGTGGCTTCGCGGCCGCCTATATGAAATTCGTCCAGGACTGCCAGGTCGTCATGCTTGAGGTTTCTTACGTCCTTTCCCGCCCGCGCCAATGCCTGAAGAATGGAATCTTCCAGTTGTCCACGTGTGTAGTGATCAGCAACGTTCGTTTCAATGCTCATGGTAATCAACGCCTCGTCAGTGGGGTGGAGTGTCGTCCGCATCGAAGGAAATGAGTTGTTCTTCCCAGGTGAAGCTTGGGGATTGCAGGAGCCGGACGCAACGATTCCAGCGGAGGATGGAGTCGTCATTGCCGGCGGGCCGGATTTTTTCCGCTTCTCCGAAACAGTTCAAGGCGCGTTCGAAAAGAGGAAGAAGGGTATGCGGGGATTGACCTGCGCAGAGCTGAGCTTTGGCGCGGCGCTCGTAGAGAATCCCGGTGTAGTAGTTGCGCTCGTAAGGGTCGGAGAGCCTTTGAAAAATTTCCTCGACTTCGCGGTAACGATCGCCGATGCCGCCGAGAAACTGGTCGGTGATGGAGAGGCCGAGCAGACGAAGAGCGAGTTGTTGTTTGGGATCGACGGCCAGAATGTCCCGGCAGATGGACTCCGATTCTTCTGGCTCGTTGAGATAGCGGTAGAGTTCGACTTTGGCGAGGGCTTCAGGAATTCCGGCACGAGAGATGGCTTTGAGTTGGTAGTCCATGAGGGCCTCCCAGAAGAACCGATCTAAAGACCGGCCACTACGTAAACCCAAGAACGACGAGCTGCTCAGATGGCTGAAGCCCCTACACTACACGAACTCAAGAGTTATCACGAGCCGCGAATCTTGCGGAAGAGCATGGTAACCGGATCGTAGTATTCGTCGACGACGCGTTCCTTGAGCGGGATGATGGCGTTGTCGGTAATGTGAATTTCCTCGGGACAGACTTCCGTGCAGCATTTGGTGATGTTGCAGTAGCCCAGGCCCATCTCGTTTTTCAACAGAGGTATGCGCGAAACGCTGTCGAGCGGATGCATCTCGAGGCCGGCGGTGCGGACAAAAAAACGCGGGCCGCCGAAACTTTCGTGTTTGCCGTGGTCGCGGAGAACGTGACACACGTTCTGGCAGAGAAAACACTCGATGCACTTGCGAAATTCCTGGACGCGGTCAACGTCGCGCTGATCCATTTTCCATTCGACACCGGGTTTGGGTTTGAACGCGGGAATCTTGCGATTGACTTTGTAATTCCAGGAAACGTCGGTGACGAGATCCTTGATGACGGGAAATGCTTTCAACGGCGAGACAACAATGGGTTGATCCAGCGGGAGAGAATCCATGCGGGTTTTGCAGGTGAGTCGCGGGCGGCCGTTGACTTCGGCGGAACAGGAGCCACATTTCGCGGCTTTGCAATTCCAGCGCACGGCGAGATCGGGCGATTGATGGGCCTGGATAGAATGAAGCGCATCAAGGACGACCATGCCGGGAGCAAGCGGAACTTTGTAGTCGACGGATTGGCCGCCGTCCTTGTCGCCGCGGAAAACGCGAAGAAGAGCATCGGGCATTGAGACTCCTTTTTGCAAACCCCTAAAAGCACCGGTCTAAAGACCGGCCACTACAAACGGGCTCCCGTTCAAGCCTCTTTGACACAGATGCTGCCGCAGGCAAGAGTGCCTACGCTACTTCTTCTCCTCGAGCAATTGCCTTAATTCCGCGGGCATTTCGGGAACGGGGCGCTGCTGCAACTTCATGGAACCACCTTCGTTCGAAATGATGTTGTTTTTCTTTTCCCATTCCGTGTCGTAATTGGGGAAATCGATGCGGCTGTGGGCGCCGCGGCTTTCGCGGCGAGCAAGAGCGCAACGCGTGACGGCTTCGGAGATGAGCAGCAAGTTTTTCAAATCGCGCGTGAGGTGCCAGCCTGGATTGAACATGCGCGAGCCATCGATGCGGACTTTGGCCAGACGCGGCTTGAGTCCATCTAGTTGAACGAGCGCTTTTTTGAGATCTTCTTCGTTGCGGAAAATTCCGACGAGAGCGCCCATCGTTTCTTGCAAATCGTGGTGAATCGGGTATGGAAATTCGCCGTCAGCGCGTTCGAACGGAGCGAGCATTTCCCTTTCCGCATCGGCAAGCTGAGAAGGATCAATGTTTGGCGCGGAAGATTGAGCAGCAAATTCGGCGGCGGCTTTCCCGGCACGGCGGCCGAAGACAAGAAGATCGCTAAGCGAATTCCCGCCAAGACGATTCGCACCGTGCAGACCAGCGGCGGCTTCGCCTGCTGCGTACAAACCGGGAACGGTAGACGCCGCGGTTTCAGCATCTACACGAATGCCGCCCATCATGTAATGGCAGGTGGGGCCAACTTCCATCGGGCCTTTGGTGATGTCCACGTCCGCGAGTTCCTTGAATTGGTGATACATGCTGGGAAGCTTTTTCTTCACGTACTCGGCCGGCTTGTGAGAGATGTCGAGAAACGCGCCGCCGTGCTCGGAGCCGCGGCCTTCTTTCACTTCCGTGTAGATGGAGCGTGCCACCACATCGCGCGTCGAGAGTTCCATGCGTTTGGGGTCGTACTTCTCCATAAAACGTTCGCCGAGTTTGTTGCGAAGGATGCCGCCTTCGCCGCGAACGGCTTCGGTGACAAGAATTCCCTGCACTCCCGGCGGCCAGACCATTCCCGTGGGATGGAACTGGACAAATTCCATATCCATTAATTCCGCGCCAGCTTCGTAAGCGAGGGCCATGCCGTCGGCGGTGTATTCCCAGGAATTGGAAGTAACGCGCCAGGCCTTGCCGATGCCGCCGGTCGCTATGACAAGGGATTTTGCTTTGAAGGCGGCGAAACGGCCTTGTTCGCGCCAATAACCGAACGCTCCGGCGACGCGGTCGCCGTCCTTGAGAAGGCGCGTGACCGTACATTCCATGAAGACATCGATACCGAGTTCGACGCCGCGATCCTGGAGAGTGCGAATGAGTTCGAGGCCGGTGCGATCGCCGACATGGCAAAGCCGTTTGAAGGTGTGGCCGCCGAACGCACGCTGGAGAATGTCGCCCGTAGGAGTGCGGTCAAAGAGAGCGCCCCATTGTTCGAGTTCGCGGACGCGATCCGGGGCTTCCTGCGCGTGAAGCTGCGCCATACGCCAGTTGTTGAGAAATTTTCCGCCGCGCATGGTGTCGCCGAAGTGCGTGCGCCAGTCGTCCGATTTGTCCACGTTGCCCATGGCTGCGGCGATGCCGCCCTCGGCCATCACGGTGTGGGCTTTGCCGAGAAGCGACTTGCAGACGAGCCCGACGCGGGCGCCTTGCGCGAGCGCTTCGAGAGCGGCACGGAGCCCCGCGCCGCCTGCACCGATGATTAAAACGTCGTGTTCGTGTGTTTCGTAATTAGCGGTCACAGGATTCGGATGTCCTTGAAAGCGCCGGAAGCGAGCATCCGGATGTAGAAATCGGTGGCGCCCACGGAAACCAGGCTGGCCCAGGCAAAGATCATGTGGCGTTCATTGAGGACACTGACAAGGCTCCAAGCGGAGTGGCGGGGGACGCCGAACGTGGCGCAGGAAAAGCAGTCCAGTTTGCCTCCGACGATGTGCCGGAGCGAGTGACAAGAAAAAGTGTAAGCAGTGAGGAGGCAGACGTCGAGCAACATGATCAGCGTGCCGAGGCCGATCCCGAATTTGCCATCGAATACGAACGCTCTGATGGCGTCGTACCAGAGGAAACACAGGAACAGGATCGCCAGATAAAGGAAGTAGCGATGGACGTTTTGCAGGATGAAGGGAAAACGCCGTTCGCCGGAATAATTCTTGCGGAAGCCGGGCTCGCCCACAGTGCAAGCGGGAGGATCGAGGAAGAAAGCGCGGTAGTACGCTTTGCGATAGTAGTAGCAAGTGGTGCGAAAGCCGAGCGGCGCGCCGAGGATGAGGAGCGCAGGAGAAAACCTCCACCAACTGAAGGAAAGCAGGGGCGAATAAAACGGAGAGAGATACGGTCCCCATTCATAGAACTTGCCTTCAAAGGCGCGGGCTGTGGCGTAAATGCCGAAGCCACCAAAGAGAATGATGATGGGTAGAAGTTCGAGCCACCAGGCATCGCGTCGCTGCGTTTCGCCGAGATGGGTGGTTCGGTTCGGAACAGGAGAAGAGGCCATTGGGTACCCCGGGCGCCGGGCACTAGGTTATTCAGGTAGCGGCAATTTGCAAAGAGGAAATTTTGCCAGCGGAAATCAACTTGCAAGTATCTGTGAAAGCGCGGTAATGACCGCGGTGATATACTTCGCGGCCTGTAGGGCAATCAACGGATAGCGGCGATTAGAAACCACTCATGGAAAGCTACGACTTACTCGTGATCGGCTCCGGTCCGGCAGGACAACGGGCCGCCATTCAAGCATCGAAATTCGGGAAAAAGGTCGCGCTCATCGAAAAGATGGAAGTGGTGGGCGGAGTAGCGATCAATACGGGAACGATTCCGAGCAAGACGATGCGGGAAGCAGTGCTGCATCTTTCCGGATTCTATTGGCAGAGCATTTATGGGGTGAACTACCGCGTGAAGGACCAGATCACGATGGCGGATCTGTCGTTTCGCGCGCAGCACGTGATCAAGACCGAAATCGATGTGACACGGGCGCAGCTTTCGCGCAACGGAATTGAAGTGCTGAACGGGGTGGCGAACTTTCTCGATCCGCACAAGATTCGCGTGGTGAGCTCGCGCGGGCAATCGGATTATCAGGCGGAGAGCGTCATCATCGCAACGGGGACGAAGCCGGCGATTTCTCCGCTGGTGCCGTTCAACAACCGGAACATCATCAACAGCGACCAAGTGCTGCAGATGCCGGAGATTCCGAAGACGCTGATCGTGGTGGGCGGCGGCGTGATCGGCGTGGAATATACGTGCATGTTCGCGACGCTGGGCGTGCGCGTGGCGCTGATTGAAAAACGGCCGCGGTTGCTGGAATTTGCGGATGCGGAGATGGTGGAAGCGCTGTCGTACCATCTGCGCGACCGGCGCGTGACGATGCGGTTGAACGAGGAAGTGGAAAGCGTGGAAGAACTGCCGGACAAGACGGTTGTCGCGAACCTGAAGAGCAAGAAAAAAGTGAATGGCGACGCGCTGCTCTACGCGGTCGGGCGGCAAGGGAATGTGGATGAACTGAATCTGGCGGCCGCGGGTCTGGAAGCGGATTCGCGCGGAAGAATCAAAGTGGATGCGGATTACCGTACCGTGGTGCCGCATATTTACGCGGTGGGCGATGTGATCGGATTTCCGAGCCTGGGTTCGGTTTCGATGGAGCAGGGGCGCATCGCGGCGGCGAACGCAGTTGGAATCAAGATTCACTCGAACCCGGCGCACTATCCCTACGGGATTTATACGATTCCCGAGATTTCGTTCATTGGGCAGACGGAAGATCAACTGACGGATGCGGGCGTGCCGTACGAAATCGGCATCGCCTATTTCAGGGAGATTGCGCGCGGGCAGATTCGCGGAGATACGACGGGGCGGCTAAAACTGATCTTCAGCCCGGAAACGAAAGAGCTGCTTGGCGTGCACATTATTGGAGAAGGCGCGTCGGAGCTGCTGCACATCGGGCAGGCGGTGCTGGCGCTCAAGGGGACGGTGGAATATTTTGTAGACACCGTGTTCAACTATCCGACGCTGGCGGAATGTTACAAGGCAGCGGCGTTCAACGGGTTGAACAAACTGGCAAACGTTTAGAAGCGAACGGCAAGGCGGGAAACGGAAGGCGAGTCATGGGCAAGTTCGTTGGCGTCCATGTGGTACAGAGAATTTCGGCCGGGCTCGTAGAGGGCAACAAGGTCGTGGGCGGGGTGCGTTCCTTCCCGGAAAAAGGCGCGACGCATGACGCGCTGCTCGCGATGCCGGCGGACGACATCGCGATGACGATTGCGATGCAAGTGAAGGCGGTGGCGAAGGGCGAGAAACTGGACGCAGTGGGAATCGGGTTCCCCGGAATCATCCGAAACGGAATGGCGGAAGAATCGCCAAACCTGCAACAGATGAAGGGATTTCCGCTGGGAAACGCAGTGGCAGCGGCGCTAGCGAAAGATGGATCGAAGATTCCGGTGGGGCTATTCAATGATGCGGATGCGACGGCTGCCGGAATTGCGGCGACGCGAGGTGTGCTGCACAAGCTGAATCGCGTGTGGGCGATTGGAAACGGCGTTGGATACGGACGATTCCCGTGGACCGAAGGAGTTTGGGAAGGCGGGCACTCGGTGGTAACGCTGGATCCCAAAGAAAAATTCTGCGGATGCGGCGGCGTGGGACACCTGGAAGGAATCCTAGGATACCGCGCGATGCGAATGCGGTTTCTGGATATGGAGCCGGAAGAGGTTTTTGCGAACGCCAAGGCGGGTGATCAACGCTGTGCGGAATTTGTATTGCAGTGCCATCGCGCGCTGGCGGCTGCTTCCGCAACTTCGATTCACATGGCGGGACCTGGGCCGTTTTATGTGACCGGGCCGAATGCGGGATTTCTTGATGCAGGATTGTTGGACCGGTTAGTACACGATATGGTCAAAATGAGCCCGCTGCAGGGGAGCCGGTTCGAGATGATTCAGGAAAACGATGAACTCGGAGTGATTGGCGCTGCTGTGAATGCGGAACGCGGTGTGAAAAACGACTGAACGCGCCTTTGGTCACTTTTTTTCAATAAAAATCAAATAACCACTATTTGCCGGGAAGCTGTGTTTCCTGCTGAGCAACGACACGCCAGCCACGAGGTGTGTTCATGTAAAGACGCAGAACGCGGAATTGGCGGTTAAACACTTGCCCTTCGAGCACGCCGCGCTCGGTCCGGAGGCTTGTGACGGAAGCGATGTCGCGATAGATCTTGACCGTAATGTCGGAACAATGAACGAAGGAATAAGTGATGGGAGAGGTTTGAATCATCTGAATCTGCTTGGCTTTGTTGATGACTTCTCCGTAGTGGGTAATTCCGGTGAAATCGTCGCTGAGAACTGAGTTGAAAATGGTGGAGTTGTTGAGTTGGATAGCGTGAGCAAGACCCAGCTCAAGATTGGTGATGGCCTGGCGGTCGGCTTCCTGGTTGGGTTTGTAATCGTCCTGGGGTAGGACAGGGAGCCCGAAAGCGAGCAAGGCAATGGCGAACAAGGTCAGCTTTTTCATCACAATGACTCCAAGGTGTAAATCACAAGGAAAACTGCGACAGCACTCCTCTAGGATAGAGCCGGAATGAGAATCGAATCCGAACGTTCGCACATCCAATAGCCGAAAAAGCAAACCCCGTTCCCTGTGGGAAGATATCTGCTAGACTGTGGGTCCTGCGGTGACGAGATCCCTTCCAGGCAATTCAGAGAGAGAAGCCATGCAAAACAAGATGCAAGAAGTGTCGCGGCGCAGATTTCTGGCGCAGACGTCCTATATGAGCGCGATGTATGCGGCGGCGAGCATGATTCCGCTGCGGGCGCTGGGGGAAAATCTGGCGCAGGATGCGAGAATTTCGGCAACGCCCGTGGTGGATAAAGGATTTGCATCGGTGCGAAAAGTCGGGAATGGATTGTACGCAACGATTTCGGACACGACGAAGGGTTTGCAGACGATGTGCAACGGCGGGTTCCTTGCGGGCAAGGACTCGGCGCTCCTGATTGAAGGATTTGTGAGCACGGCGGGAGCCGCGTTTCAACTGGAGACGCTTCGATCGGTTTCGCAGGTTCCAGTAAAGGGCGCGCTGGATACGCACTATCATTTCGATCACTCGTTGGGAAATGCTGTGTATGGAGCCAATGGAATTGGCTTGTGGGCACATGTAAACACGGCGAAACGGATATATGACAACTACGGAACGTGGCAGAGGCTGACGAAAGAACAACTGGTAGCCCCGCTCGAAAAGCAGTTGGCGAGCGCGAAATCGGAGGCAGCGAAACAGCATTTGCAGGGAGACATTGCGACCGTGGGAAATGTGTATGGCATGGTGGCGGCGGCGCAACTTGCGTTGCCGAATCATGCAATCGATCCGGCGATGGGACCGCATAAAGTGGATTTGGGCGGACTGGCAATTTCGATCGAGCACTATCCTGGACATTCGGGAACGGACATGATCGTGCGCGTGCCGGACCAAAATGTGGTTTATACAGGGGATCTGTTCTTTAACGGCTACTTTCCGATTGCGTTCGACGATGAGGCAACGATTTCCGGCTGGCGCAATACGCTGAAGATGTTTGCGTCGTTGGACAAGGACACGATTTTTGTGCCGGGGCACGGACAGGTATGCGGACAATCGGAATTGGCGATGTTTCGCTCGACGTTTGACGACATCGAAGAACAGGCAAGAAAGATGTATAAGGCCGGCGTGCCGGTGGAAGAAGCGCA
Organism: Acidobacteriota bacterium; assembly: GCA_018268785.1. Classification (GTDB taxonomy): domain Bacteria; phylum Acidobacteriota; class Terriglobia; order Acidiferrales; family UBA7541; genus Acidiferrum. Next base: position 8,968 of record JAFDVY010000036.1, read on the forward strand.
GCACCAGTATGTAATACCCGAAAAATTCTCAAAGCTTTCGACGTTTTCCTGGGGATTTTCGATTGGGCCGACGATTCAGAAGATGTACCAGGAGTGGGGCGCGAAGAAGTAGGACGAACATTCTGGAAAATGGAAAACGGCCGGAGATTTTCCTCCGGCCTTTTTCTTTTCTTGCGAAAAGCAGATCCCTCGCTTCGCTCGGGATAGCGTGCGACGTTCCTTATCCAACCTTCAGAATTTGACGAGGATCGCGAGGTTCAGGCGATTTTCGATTTTGCGAAGGTCGGGAAACCAGGTGTTGGACCGTGAGCCGTCACAAGTCACGAAGCCCTGCAGGCAAACAAGCGAGCCGGGCGCACCGTTGTTGCCGCCGGGAGGCGTGACGCCGCCGGAGCCAGAGAAGTACGGAACGTTTGCAGCGCGATGATTAAACTCCCAGCGGAAAGTAATGTATTGACTGGGCATCCAATCGAATGTTGCAGAAGCGTCCCATGCTTTGTACGGATCGCCGGGGTTTGCGGTGAAATAAGGCGTGCCGCTCGCGGCGGTTGCCCCGTTGACGGGCGGAATCAGTACCAGGTAGCGGCCGGGATTGTTGATTTTTCCACCGCCGAGCGTGAGCGCGTACCTGTCGTTGTCAAACCACACGCGATTGTAGAGCATGTAGCCGAGAAAACTTTGCTTCGGACCTTTTGGGGAATTCCCCGCGCAGCTCACGCCGCCGCCGTGCTCGCAACCCATGTCTCCGGTAAGCGAGAATGCCGCTTTATCGAAAAACTTTTCCTTGTTGTCGTAATACTTGATCTGGATGCTGTCGTCCGTGTGATAGCGGATGCGACCGGGATTGTTGAGCGTGTCCGCACCGAGAATGTACTGGTTGCCTAGAACGCTGAGCCAGCCGTTGGGGCGCCAGAGGAACTGCATGCCGGTGCCAGGCCGATTGTTGAAGCGACCGTAGGATTGCCAACCGTTGATGAGCCAGCCTTCGATCTTAAATTTTTCCGTGGGGAAAACTTGTACGCGAACGCCATTGAAGAACCACGGCGTATTGGAAGAGACGTAGGAGGGTTGGTAGGCCCAGTTGTCGAAATTGTAGTAGCTGAAGAGGCCGACGTAGGACATGAAGATGCCGGCGTCCACGTTGACGCCGTGCAGCGCGTTGAAATGATAGCCGCCGTAGGCTTCGGAAATATAGCGATAGGCGTTGTCGAGATTCCACTGGCCGCGGGAAGGGCTGGCGTCATTCCGAGGTGTGGTTTGCGAGTAGAGACCGAACTGCGTCATGAGGCGCGCGCGGACGTTTTCAAAATGAAAATCGCCGCCGACGCCGAGTTGCGTGAGATGGACTTCATTTGCGCGAAAGACTTCGCTAGAGCCGCCGATGGTGTCGTCTTTCGGATGATGGAAATCGTAAATATAGTCCGCATCCACGCGAATTTCTGGAGTAAAGAATTTTGTGTCGAAGGCAGGCTCTTTGGTGCGAGCATTGCCGTTGAGCCAGGTGAAATCGGCAAAGGCGAAGGGTTCGGCTTTGGGCGAGCCCGGCGCTTGCTGGTTTGCAGGCTGCGTATTTGAAGCGGGCGAGACAGTTAGAGGAACGGCGAGTGCTGTCTCGCCCGGCGCGGACGCGGAGGCTTCTGCGGCAAGCGGCGCGGCTACGGGAAGGTGCTTCCCTTCCAGCTCGGCTACCCGCTGTTCAAGTTTTTCAACGCGATCGAGGAGCCAGCGTTCGCGCTCGGTCAGTTCGGGAGGCGCGGAGGCGTTGGCGGCAGTCGCAGGCTTAGGAGCCGAGCCGGATTTTGAAGAGTCATCGGCAAGAGAGAAGCGGGACGCCGCACAATTCAAAATTAAGAGCGAACACGCGGCAACGATCAAGCGATTTGGAACGTGCATTTTTTCTCCTGGAAAGCGGACGCGGCTCAGAACAAGGCTCCGCTGCCAAATGAGGTTAGCGGGGCGAGCGTTAAAAAAACGTAAGGCGAGTATCAGGAAGGGGTAATTGAATAGAAGCCCTTACAAGACAGGGCGTTGCGGGGCGGAATTGGGATCGCGGCGGGAAAGTTCGAGGGCTACTTTGCGCATCTCTTCGTGGATGAGTCCATTGGTGGCGAGAAGGACTGGCCCGCCGAGAGCATAAGGCGCGCCGTGAAAATCGGTGAATTTTCCGCCGGCTTCTTCGACGAGGAGGACTCCGGCAGCAGTGTCCCAGCGCTGGAGTCCAAATTCCCAGAAGCCATCGAAGCGGCCGGCGGCGACGCTGGCGAGATCGAGCGCGGCGGAGCCGTCGCGCCGCACGCCGTGCGAGCGTAGTGTGAAGTCGTAATAGTAATGAATGTTGGGACTGGACTGGCGCTTGTGGACGGGAAAGCCGGTGCAAAGAAGGCTGGTGGAAAGAGTGGGAACTTTTGAGACGGAGATTTTTTTGCCGTTGAGCGTGGCGCCTTCCCCGCGGGCGGCGGCGAAGAGCTCTTCGTAAATAGGATTGTAGACGACACCCACAAGAACCTGGTCGCGATGAGCGAGCGCGATGGAGACGCTGAAGCAGGGGTAGCCGTGGGCAAAATTTGTGGTGCCATCGAGCGGATCGACGTGCCAGCGATAATCCGCATCATGATCTTTGCCGAGACCTTCTTCGGCAGCGATGGCGTGCGCCGGGAAATACTTTGAGAGACGGTCGACGATGGCTTGTTCGCTGCGCTTGTCGGCTTGCGTGACGAGGTCGACGTCGCCTTTGTATTTGATTTCTGGTGGACGCGCGTACTCTTCGCGGAGAATTTTGCCGGCTTCGAGCGCAGTTTCGAGAGCGGCGTCAAGAAAAGTACGGGGCATGACCGCATCTAATTTAACATCCGACGCTGTGTTTGAAACAAACAAGAATGTAGCCTCGCCATGCATGGTTGGCACGAAAATGACGAAAGGATTGAGTGGCCGGCTATTCGGCCGGCCACAGCGGCGGGAACATTTTTCCCGCAGATTCGGGAGAAATTTTCCCTCCGGCCAGTTCGATGGCATGAGCGAGGACAATGTCGCGGCCTGAGGCCAGATCGATGGCGGCGGGGAGCATGACTTCGTCGGGCGATACGCCAAGTTTCTCCAGGCTCTTGCCGTCATTCATAATCAGATCCGCATCGGTAATAGAAGCGCCGTATGGAACAATTGTGTCGAATCCGAGGCTGTACGAATAGTGAATCGACTCCATAACCGCGCCGGCGCTTCGGTCACCGATTACGACGCCACGCTTCTCAAGCTGTACGACACGAGCGAGAATTTCCGAAGCTGACGCCGACCTGCTATCAATAAGAACAAACAGTTTGCCTGTAAAAGCATTTTTGCCGATTGTTTTCGCCTGCTGCGGCTTTGATGATTCACGGGTAACGCGCTCACAAATTTTCACGTCATGATCGAAAAGATTGGCGACGATTTCCCTTAATGTTGTGACCGCACCTCCGGGATTGCCACGCAAATCGATAATCAAGGCACTCTTGTGACGAGCTTTCTTCAACACACTATTCACTGTGCCTTCCGAGGCGGAAAATTGAGGCATTTTCAAGACAAGAATATCGCCATCCAATTCCGTATACCGCATCTTTGTTAGGTCCAAATTGTTCTCCAAGTCGCGGATGTAGTCGAAAATATGGACACCAGTCAGATCTCGGACTTGGGGAAGCTGTCGAAGGGCGGCAACTAATTCGATATCCTTCTTCGTACCGTCCGGAGAAAGGACGGACAATCTCAGCTGTGGCTGAGGCCGCAAGGCATTGAAAACAAAATTCATTTTCCAGAGGTTCTCGCGCAGAGGCGTGAATCCGTTGATCGTGACCACCTGATCCCCGGGCCTGACGCCTTTGGTTTCTGCGTCGCTTTTCGGGCGGACCGCGAGCACGAGGCATTTGTCGCCAACCATACCAATCTGCCAGCCATAGTCGTGTCTGTATGGACGAGGCGGCGGAATGAAGAAAGTGTGCGAATCATTCAGCACGTCGAGAGCTGCAGCAACTTCAGAGAGGCCTCGATTAAGGGAGTCGGAATTCTCAATGCGGGCGCGAAAATCCTTCGCATTGGTATCCCAGTCGACACCATGTAGCTTCGGATCGTAGTAGTGCTTTTTGATGTCCTTGGAGATGGTGTCCAGCATCTGGAGGACCCGTTCCTTGTCATAATTGGAGATTTTGGGTTGAGGCTGCTGATGCGCGCGGGTGCAAGAGGGCTGCAAATTCAGAGCCAAGGTGAATCCTGCAAACAGGATTCTGAGAATTCTAAGCTTCAAGTCTTCCTCCTCAGGTAGCCGGGTTATGAGAGCGCGCGGATCGCGCGATTCGGAGCATATTCACTGGTGTCGTTATATAGCGGATACGGTAAGGGCCCGTCAACTATGAACCTGAACCGACTTTGGTGTTCGAACTATTCGTAGCCCAAGTAATAATTTTTGTGGTGGCGGACTGTAGTCTCCGAGGACGGAGATCTGGATGTTGCGAAGCTAATCGCACGGCAAAGGCAAAGAGAGCACGATACATCGCGCGCCTACTGAGAAGCTGCGGAAGCAGAGCGGGAAGAGCGGAAGGCGAGCCAGGCCATCGTGGCGATCATGCCGAGCCAGCCGAGGAAACGCGTGGTATGGCCGATGGAGACGTCATAGCGAAGCCAGCCCCACTGGCCGAAGAGAATATTCCAATCGTGATCGCCGGAGCCGACGAGGGGAAGCTGGAGAGCGCGGGCGTCGGCCATGTACGTGCCGATGTAAAGAAAATTTTCGAAGAACCAAAATGAGCAGAAGGCGACGGCAGTGGTTTCGCGTTTGAAGAAGAAAAAAACGAAGCAGGCGAGCGGAACAATGAGTTCGAGCAGAGTGCCGCCGAGGATCGTCAGTGTGTAGCCAAAACCAAACTGGTCCGAACCGCCAAAAAAACCGAAAAGCGGGTGGCCGGCTTCGTGGATGGCGAGATTGGCGAAATCAATGAAGAGGAAATTGGGGGCGTTGATGGCGGCGTAGAAAAGGAAGAGGGCATAGGCGACGAGCCAGGAGATGGCGGCGGGTTTGGAAACGGGCTTCCATTCGTCGAAGTAGACGGAGAGAGAGGGCACGAGGAGAGATTAGCAACGGATGGAAAAGAGAAAAGAAAAAGAAGGCGCGGAATTTCCAGAACCTATTCGCCACAGAGTCACAGAGCTCATAGAGAAAAGTTCAAGAGGGTAAGGTTAAGGGTAAAAGCGCGCTTGGGTGAACCGGGCGTGATTTATGCTTTCACAGAGTTGGGAGGCCATCGGAGCACAGGCTGAAGCCTATGCTACGGGATTATCCGCGGATGAGGCGGAGGGCTTCGTAGGCTGCGCCGAGTTGCGGCGCGTTTTCGTCGAGGATGACGGAGACAGGAATGTTCTTAAGCAAACCTTCGAAGTGCCACTTGTCCTTGAAGGCCTGGAAGAATCTGCCGTCTTTCATTTTTTCGAGGATTTTGACGGCGATGCCGCCGGCGACATAAACACCGCCGAGCGCGAGGACTTTCAGAGCGAGGTTGCCCGCTTCCGCGCCGTAGATGTCTGTCCAGAGGTCGAGGGTCTCGACGCAGACGGGGCAGGTCTTGGCGAGGGCGTTCTTTGTGATTTCAGGCGCAGGATCGGCGTCGGGATCGTCGAAGGAAGCGTGCTTGACGGTGCTGGACAAAAATTCATGCAAGGTGCGGAAGCCGCGGCCGGAGAGAATCAGTTCCCAACTGACTTGGGGATAGCGGCGCTTCATGAAGCGCAGGAGTTCGATCTGCTGCTCGGTGTGCGGGGCGAAATCGGAGTGGCCGCCTTCGGATGGGACGACCTGGTAGCGTTTGCCATTCCAGACGAGGAGCGATTCGCCGAGACCAGTGCCTGCGGCGAGCAGACCTCGCGTGCCGCCGGGTTCGGCCTTGCCTTCGTTCAAAACGCAAAACTGTTTGGGATCGAGATACTCGATGCTGTGGCCCCAGGCGCCGAGGTCGTTGAGGAGGACGATTTCCTCAACGCGCAGTTCCTGGGAAAGAACAGCGGCGTCAATCATCCAGGGAAGGTTGGTGGCGCGGACGCGATTGTTGATTACGGGGCCGGCGATGCCGAAGCCGGCGGCTTCGATTTTTTCTCCATTGAGATGGGAAGCGGCCAGGCGGGCGAACTCTTTTGCGATAAGGTCAAACTGAGCGAAATCCTTGCTGCGAAAGCGCTGGCGAAAGACGCAGGTGAGCTTGCCGTCCTTTTCGGAAAACAGCGCGAGATTGCATTTGGTGCCGCCGACATCGCCCGCAAGGATCAACGTGATCTCCTAAGGTATTGAAACGGATTAAGTCTATCGAATCAGGACTATGGGTTATACCACTTTCGGCCATCGCGTTCGAGCAGGGTGTCCGATTCCCTGGGACCCCAGCTTCCTGCTTCGTATTGGGGGACGGTGGCGCTCTTGGCTGCGCTCCAAACGTCGAGGATGGGATCGACTAGAGACCAGGCGGCTTCTACGCTGTCGGCGCGGTCGAACAGAGTGGCATCGCCACGGACACAGTCGTTGACAAGGGTGGCGTACGCACTGCGAGTGGATTCGCCGAAACCTTCGCGGTAGCTGAAATTCATAGTGACGTTTCCAATGCTCATTTCTGTGCCGGGACGTTTTGCGCCGAAGGAGACGGAGATGCCTTCGTCGGGCTGAATATTGAGCACGAGGCGGTTGGCTTCGACTTCTTTGCCGCGGAAGACGACATGCGGGGCGCGCTTGAACTGGATCATGATTTCGGTGGTGCGCTTGGCAAGGCGCTTACCGGTGCGAAGATAAAACGGAACGCCAGCCCAGCGCCAGTTGTCGATGAGCACGCGCATGGCGACAAAGGTTTCGGTTTTGGAGCTGGGGTTGACGCCGGGTTCCTGGCGATAGCCGGGAAGATTCTTACCGTTAACGGTGGAGGGAAAATACTGGCCGCGCACGACGGCCTGGGCGACGCCTTCGAGATCGTAGGGACGAATGGATTGCAGGACTTTCAGTTTTTCGTTGCGAACGGCGGTCGCGTCGAAGGAAGCGGGAGGTTCGACGGAAGTAAGCGAAGTAAGTTGTAAGACGTGGCTCTGAATCATGTCGCGAAGCGCACCTGCGGTTTCGTAAAAACCGCCGCGGCGCTCGACGCCCAGCGTTTCCGCGGCCGTGATTTGGACATGGTCGACGTAATTGCGGTTCCAGAGCGGTTCGAAGATGCCGTTGCCGAAGCGGAGGACGAGGAGATTTTGGACAGTGTCTTTGCCGAGGTAGTGGTCGATGCGATAGATCTGTTTTTCTTCGAAAACGCCCAGGACCATTTTGTTGAGTTCTTTTGCGGTGGCGAGGTCGCGGCCGAAGGGCTTTTCTATGATGATGCGGACCCAGGAATTTTCGTTGGCGGGCTTGGCGAGGCCGGCTTTGCCAAGCTGCTGAATAATGTCGGGATAGACTTCCGGGGGAGTGGAAAGATAGAAGAGGCGATTGCCGCCTAGTTGCTTCGAGGCTTCAAGGCTGGCGAGGCGTTTGATGAGGTCGGTGTAAGCGCCGGGGTCGGCGTAATCGCCGGCGTTGTAGAAAAGATTGGACGCAAACTCATTCCATTTTGCCGGGTCGATGGGGCCGACTTCGGAAATTCCTTTCGCGGCTTCGCCAACGGTGGAGCGAAAACTTTCATCGCTCATGGGAGTGCGCGCGAAGCCGACAATGGCGTAACGTTCGCCGAGGGAATTGTGAACGGCGAGGTCGTACATGGCGGGAATGACTTTGCGCTTGGCTAAATCGCCGGAAGCGCCGAACAGAACTACAGTGCACGGCTCGGTGACACCACCATAAGACGCGGAACGCACAGTATCGGCAGCCATGCTTTCTCCTTGAAATAAGACGCGCAAAGAAGAGCGCGGGCTACAGGCTCAAAAAACTATACCTCAACCCCGAGCTTAGCCAGGTCAGACTTCAATTGGTCTGGGTTCTGAAAGTGAATAGTGTTGAAGCCGAGCTTCCTGGGACTTTCCAAATTCAGCGGACGGTCGTCAATGAAGATGCACCGTTCGGCGGAACGTTGCGTAACTTCGAGAGCGACTTTGAAGATTGTGGACTCCGGTTTACGAGAGTGAACGTAGCAAGAGCTGAAGAAGACGAGAAAGTTACGGCGAAGCTGGAAGGCCTGGATGCGATATTCGTTGAGCTCGAGCGGCTCATTGTTGATGGCGCCGACGAAGTATTTTTTTGCGGTGGTGACGGCATCGAGAACTTCGCGGGATCCGGGGAGCGGCTTGGATTGCGCAAACATGAAGGCGGTGAACTCTTCGCGGGAAAAGCTGCGCGGACGGTAGAAAAGGGTGCGATTTAGATACTCTTCCATCGTGATCTGGCCGCAGTCAAACGCGGGAAAAGAGAGCTCGTGGCGATCGGAGAACTCTTCCCAATCGAGGTGAAAGGCTTCCGCGGCGGCTTTGCGGGAATTGCGGTCCCAGCCATTGGTGAGAACGACGCCGCCGATATCCCAGAAGATGGAATCGATTTCGGGCATGTAACCTCCGCGTGAAGTAAGCAGTAAGGCAGCGCACAAAGATACCTGAGAATTGTTTCAAAGTGTTGTTTGCGCACTATTTGGCGCGACGGACCAGCTTTAGGGCTTTCGCGACTACAGTCTCAAGCTCAGTGAGCGCCTGTTCCGGCGCGCCGGAAAGATGAATGCGAATGGCGGGGCGTCCACGATGGGCCATGGCGTCAAAGTCACCGCGCGCGAGGGCGAGGGCGAGGTCGCTGAATGTGTAGCCAGCGCCGGGGACTTCGATACGTTCGATAGGGTCGCATGTAATCATGAGAGCCAGCCCACCGCGCGGCCCGCCCTTGTAACATTGCCCGTGAATGTGGAGATACGAAGGACCATTGAGGAATTGCGTGGGAACGCCGAGTTGCCCGGAAATCCGCGAGCCGATGGACCTAGTGCGCTTCATTACCCAGGGCAAATTCCAGGCGAAATTCTGTAGAAAGAAGAAGCCCTGGGGCGAGACCAGGGAGAAAAAGGACGCAAGGGCCTGATCGAGACTCAGACTGGAGATTTCATGACGAAGGCCGCGTTCCACATAGAGAGCGAGCTGGCCTTCCACGAGACGCGGATTGGCGGCCTCGGGTACTCCATCTACAACGATTTTTTCGAGGTAGCTACCCGCGGCAAGGCGGCTCTCGCCAAAATCAGGATCTTCAAATGGATTCACGCCGAGAAGCGAGCAAGCAAGACTTGTCGCGATTTCCCACTTGAAGATTTCGGCCGGGATATTTTCGAGGCCGCCAATTTCGATGGACATTGCGGGAATCCCTGGAAGAAGAGTCGGGGCATCGCCTTGGTGCAGTTGCATTTGGCAAAGGCTGAACCCGGTTTGGAATCCGCCGGCGGGGAATTCTTCGAAGAAAGGGACGATTCCCTTTTCTTCCTTGCATGTGCTGCCGCCAAGCAGATGAGCGACACGCTCTGCAAACGGGGAAAGCTGAGGGGCGCTGCGGAGGAAGAGGCGGTGAAAGCCGGTAATGGCGATAGCAACCAGGAACGCAGCGAGCTGCGCGGCAGGGTTTTGCTGCAAGTCTTCGACCATGCAACGATCGCGCATTTCTCGAACGCCGGCAAGAATTCGGTGAATGTCCATTTCGCAAAGGCCGGAAAGAAGCCGGCCGTAATGCGCGACGCCGGAGAAGCGCCCGCGGAAACCGGCAGGTTCGGTCAGAACAGCGCGAAAATGGTTTTCCCTGGCAATCGCAGAGAGATAGGAATCTTCTTCGGTGATGGCGACAAAATTCCGGGAAGGAGAAACAAGACCCGCGGATCTTGTCTTGGCGAGAAGGTGAAGAAGGAGGGCATGCATTTCAAGATTTTTTCCGGTCTTGGTAACAACGAGAAAAAGAGTGCGCTTGAGGTCGAGCCGGGTTACAAGCGCGTTAATGGCGGAAGGCTTGACACTACTCAAGACATGGAATTTTGCGTCGCGAGTACGCAGGCCGAGACTGGAAACCAATTCCGCGGCCAAGCTGGAGCTGCTGACGGCAAGGAAGGCTACATCGGTGAAGCCTTCCGTTTCGAGAGATTGCGCCAGGCGGGCTATCAACTCGCTGCTTGCCTCCAGGTTGTCGGCCAGATTCAGCCAGCCCAGAACTTGAGGAGTGAATTCTCTCTTGGGACGATAGGTGGGCCAGAGGGAGAGATCACGTCGCCAGAATCGAGAAATGATTTTGTTGCCATGAAGTTGAGTCAACTGCCGAATGATTTCGGCGGCAAGGGGGCCTGGCTGAAACCTCTGACTGGGACTCGGCAACATGCACCTGGGGTGGTAACTTCACTTTTCCCAGAACTGAGCGAGAATTGCAATAGTTTAAATTGAGTATATTAAGCAGCCGCGCTAGAAAATCGGAAGGAGTTGCAGTAAGGTGGAAGTTCGGAGAATCACGGAGGAGTTTGATGGCAAACGACAGTTGCGAACCGACACCGTCGAATGAACCGGTCGCGCCGGGAACGCGGATGGTGAAGTGCGTGAAATTCGGAAAAGAACTGCCCGGGCTGGACCGGGTACCGTGGAAGGGAGAGATCGGCAAACGCGTTTACGAGAGCGTTTCGAAAGACGCGTGGAAACTTTGGATCGAACATTCAAAGATGATCATGAATGAGTACCGGCTGAATCCGCTGGATCCCAATTCGCAGAAGATTATGGAAGAGCAGTTGGAACAGTTTTTTTTCGGGCCAGGCGCTAAATTGCCTGAAGGATATGTTCCGCCAAAAGCCAAGGGCTGAGAGAGTTAGCCGGCCGTCTTGATTTTCCCCGTTACAGGATGTTCCACAGGAAGAGTTGGCACGATTTGGAATTGCAGTTTGGCGTGAGCTTCGCGCAGGGCGGATTCGACTTCTTGCGGCTTTTCGGCGCGCGCGAAAATAAACCCCAAATAACTTGAACCTTCAGGCCAGGCGGCGATGGCGTCGTGTTCTCGGGCCGTAATCAGGATGTCTGTGATTCCAACAACCTCCTTCGCAGCTTTCAGCCCGGCTACCCCTTCGTAGATTCCGCTGCGCGGAACGGGAATCATCATTACCCCCGCGGATTGCGATTCGCGAGCAAGACCCGTCTCTCCAAGCTCCGCCGCATGCCTGAGCAACAATTCTTCCAGCCCAATCCATTCCCCGGTTGAGTTAGGACCGAAGCGCAACGCGCGAGCGCAGAGCCCACCAATGGGCCGCGGCGCAATTTCGAGCGGCCAGACACCGTCTTCGTTGATGCGGAATTCTGCATGAACCGGGCCATAGGTCAAACCAATCGCTGCGACCGAGTCCCGCAACGTGCGTTCGATTTCCTGTTGCATCTCAAGGGAGCGGCGCGACGGCGTCACGTAAATAGTTTCTTCGAAATACGGACCGACAAGCGGATCGGGCTTATCGAAACTGGCAAGAATGCGCAGCGTACCGTTCGCCAGTACACCTTCCACGGCAACTTCTTCGCCGGGAATATAGCCTTCCACAATGAGGTGATTAAGATTGGGTTCCCGCGAAGCTTGCAACTCGGCGGAAGCGAGGAGATTGCGAATTCTTGCAACGGCGGCCAGGAATTCAACGCGATTGTTTGCTCGGATGACGCCCTGACTTGCTGAGAGCGAAAGGGGTTTTAAGACGCAAGGGTAGGTAATGCCAAGGAGAGCGGGCTCAGGTGCAGGATGGAGTGGAATCTTACGAAACCACGGAGTGCGCAGGCCGGCATCGCGGAACACTTCGCGCATGCGGAGCTTGCTGCGGCATGCTTCGATGGAAAGAGGGTGGTTGTGTGCGATGCCTAGCCCACGCGCGGCATAAGCAGCCGCGGCCATGGGGCGGTCGCCAAGTGCGAGGATTCCGTCCACCTGGATTTCCCGAAAATGCTGAATGACCGTATGCGCGGCAACTTCCGGCGATTCGAATTTCACAGCGATGGCGCGGTCGTTCCAGGGGTCTTCGAGTTGATGGCAGCGGTCCGTGACATAGACGAGTTCGACGTCGAGTTTTTTTGCAGCTTCTTCGAAGCTACGTGTCTGATACCCGAGTTTAGCGGCAAACAATAAGATGCGTTTCTGGGGCATGAGAGAGTTCGTTGCGCCTCAAATGAAACTTTCGGTAGAGACCGGGGCCGGCGCGGCTTTTGTTGCCGTTGCGGCGATCCCCAGCGAGACGAGCTGATCTTTGGTCGGCTCCGCGCAGCAATACCAGGGTTCGCTCAGGAACGGAACAGCCTTTGCCGATGAGTGTTTCAATTCCGGTGCGGCAAATCCCGCGGCTGCATGGGCAGTTTTCCAAATGGCTTCGAACGTTTTTGCGCGCGGCCATTTTGAGGAATCCGCGGCAGCAGCGATGCTTTGAATCCTTTCGCTCAATGTGTCCAATCTTGGGTCCGCATTTTTCCAGGGATAGACGAGCGATTCGGCATCGAACGGACCAACGTTTTTTCGAACGTCTTCCAATTCCAACATGCGTGAGCCTTCCGGAATGAGCAGCCGGATTCCAAGCTGCACCGGCGCTACGTTTTCAATCAATTCCTCAGCGTGCAAGACGCCCAGCAGGTCCAGATAGCCTTCTGCGGTGGTCCAGGGAGTAAAAGGAACGAACGTGGGATGCAGGGTCAAACCAAGCTCGCGGAATTTTCGCGCAACATGCCGAAAGTCCGCGCGCGTATGGCCCTTATCCAGCGCCGTGAGAGTCGCGTCATCCACGGATTCGACCGCGCTGACAACGAAAAGGCAGCCAGTATCGCGCAACTTTGGCAGCAGGTCTTCGTATTTGCGCAAATGTTCGATTTTGATGGTGACGTCGTAAGTTACGCGAGGAAATTCAGCGTGGAATTCTTCCATCAGCGCGACGGCGTGCTTGATTCCATTGAAGAAATCGGGATCGCCGAAAGAGATATGCTGCGCTCCTCTTGCAACCTGCCGGCGAACGTCTTCCATCACGATTTCCCTGCTGACAATTCGAAATACGCCTTTGTAAACCGGGACGATCGGACAATGACGGCAAAGATGCTTGCAACCGCGGCTGGCTTCCGTTGAGCCCACGATGCGATAGCCGCCATCAGGCATCACAAGATGCGCATATTTTTCGATTGCCGGAAGGCCCGCGCGATCCGGCACGAGGAATGGCAGCCGCTCCATCGAGGTGACGCTGGAATTCTTGTCGTTCAGCGTGGCGCTACTCGCCCACTCCACTAATTCCTTTTCAAATTCGCCGCCGATCAGTTTTTCCGCGCCAAGAGAGCGCAGATATTCCGCGTTCATCGGCGCATACAAGCCGTAGCAGCAAATCCTGGCGCTTGGATTCTTATCGTGCAGGGTTGGAATTAATTTCGCGGCCAGCCGAGTCGCCGTATGCATCGGCAAATAAATCGCAAACAATTCCGCTTCGCGGATGAGCCGGTCGTCTAAATTTTGACGTGTTAAATCAAGAGAGCTGACTTGATGCCCCGCTTCGCGCAGCCACGCCGCGGGAGAGACCAGGCCGAACGGCTGCCGCCCCAGTTCGTACGTCGAAATCAAAACAATGTTCACGATGCCTCAAGTATATCGCCAGAGTACGCTGGGGCCGAATCCGAGGCCAGCGCCAAGCCCGTCAATTCGGTTATCATAGAGTGTTCCTCATTCCCCGAAAGGAAGACGAGATGACCATCTCGGTGACGAACTCCTTCAATACGCGCGACAAACTGAATGTAGGCGCGCAGGCTTTCGATGTGCAGCGGCTTGAGCTCCTGGAGAAGCATGGCGTCGGCACACTGGCAAGACTTCCCTTCTCTCTGCGCATTCTGCTTGAAAATTTGTTGCGCTGCGAAGACGGCCGCTCTGTGCGCGCCGACGACATCAAAGCCCTCGCCACGTGGATTCCAGGCGGCAAGGAAAAAGAGATTGCGTTCATGCCCGCGCGCGTTTTGTTGCAGGATTTCACCGGAGTGCCGGCCATCGTCGATCTTGCTGCGATGCGCGAAGCGGTAAACAAGATTGGCGGCAATCCAAAGCGCATCAATCCGCTCTTTCCGGTCGAACTTGTGATTGACCACTCCGTACAAGTGGATAGCTTTGGCGGGGCAAACTCTTTCGGGTTGAACGCTGAGCTCGAATTCCAGCGAAACGTCGAACGCTATGCTTTTCTCCGCTGGGGACAGACTTCGTTTCAGAATTTCAAAGTAGTTCCGCCGGGCACGGGAATCTGCCATCAGGTGAACCTGGAATATCTCGCGCGGGTGGTTTGTGCCGTGCCGAACGGCAATCGCATGGAAGCGTATCCCGATTCGCTTGTCGGCACGGATTCGCACACGACAATGGTCAACTCGCTCGGCGTTTTCGGCTGGGGCGTCGGCGGCATTGAAGCAGAAGCGGCAATGCTGGGCCAGGCGTCTTCGATGCTGATTCCGGAAGTGGTCGGTTTCAAATTGAAAGGCCGATTGAGCCAAGGCGCTACGGCGACAGATCTTGTTCTGACCGTTACAGAAATGTTGCGCAAGAAAGGCGTGGTAGGAAAATTCGTGGAATTTTACGGCAGCGGCCTTTCGAGCCTGAGCGTTCCCGACCGCGCAACGATTGCGAATATGGCGCCGGAATACGGCGCGACGATGGGTTTCTTCCCTGTCGATGCGGAAACGCTCGCGTACTTGCATTTCACGGCGCGTCCGCACGAACAGATCGCGCTCGTCGAGGCTTATTGCAAGGAACAAGCGCTCTTCCGCACGGATTCGACGCCAGACCCCGTGTTTTCCGACACTTTAGAACTGGATTTGAGCACTGTGGAGCCCACTGTAGCCGGACCAAAGCGACCGCAGGATCGCGTTCCGCTCAGCAAAGCGAAGTCTTCGTTTACGAAAGTGGTCGAAGGCGTTTCCGCGAAACAAGCGCACGTGAAAAACAATGGAGATTCCTTTGATCTTTCCAGCGGCGCCATCGTCATCGCGGCGATCACCAGTTGCACGAATACCTCGAATCCTTCGTTGATGCTCGGGGCGGGACTGGTGGCGAAAAAAGCCGTCGAGCGCGGCTTGCAAGTCAAGCCGTGGGTAAAAACGTCACTGGCGCCCGGTTCGAAAGTGGTTACGGACTATCTGGCCGCATCCGGGCTCAACATTTTTCTCGACAAGCTAAAATTCAACCTTGTGGGATACGGCTGCACAACCTGCATCGGCAACAGCGGGCCACTGCCGGAGGCAATCGGAGCGGCGATCAAAGAGAACAATATGGTCGCGGTCGCGGTGCTCAGCGGAAACCGAAATTTCGAAGGGCGAATTCACCCGCTGGTACGGGCGAACTATCTCGCGTCCCCGCCGCTGGTGGTGGCTTATGCGCTCGCCGGACGCATGGATCTGGATTTGACCACCGAACCGCTCGGCACTGGTTCGGACGGCAAGCCGGTTTATTTGCGCGATGTGTGGCCCACGCCGCAAGAAGTGGAAGCCACGGTTCGCGCTTCGGTTACGAGCGAGCAGTACGCCAAGGAATACAGCGCCGTTTACGAGGGCGACGCGATGTGGAAATCCATGCCCGTGCCGAAGGGCGATCTCTATCAGTGGGATGCAAAGTCCACGTACATCAAACTGCCGCCCTATTTTGAAAATATGACGAAGACCGCGGCGCCGCTGGCGGATTTGCATGGGGCGCGCGTACTGGCGGTTCTTGGCGACAGCATCACGACGGACCACATTTCGCCCGCCGGTTCGATTGGCACGGATTCACCCGCGGGAAAGTACCTGATTGCACATGCCGTGAAGCCACATGAATTCAACTCCTACGGTGCGCGGCGCGGCAATCATGAAGTAATGATGCGCGGCACGTTTGCGAACATTCGATTGAAGAATCAACTCGCGCCGGGGACAGAGGGCGGATGGACGACCTATCAACCCGGCGGCGAGCAGATGACGATTTACGATGCAGCAGTGAAATATCGCGAGGCAGGCGTGCCGCTCATTGTGATTGCCGGGAAAGAATATGGTTCCGGTTCTTCGCGGGACTGGGCTGCGAAGGGGCCTCGATTGCTTGGAGTGCGCGCGGCGATTGCGGAAAGTTTTGAGCGAATTCACCGGAGCAATCTGGTCGGCATGGGAATTCTGCCGTGCCAGTTTGTGAATGGCGAAACGGCGCAATCTCTTGGCCTGACAGGCAAGGAGACCTACGAGATTCAAGGCGTTACTTCGCTGGCTCCAAGAAAAACGCTTACTGTTTGCGCGAAGTCCGACGATGGGGCAGAAAAGAAATTTTCCGTTCTGGCTCGCGTGGATACGCCGGAGGAGATTCTTTACTACCAGAACGGGGGAATTCTACAGTACGTTTTGCGCCAGATGATCTAGCACGGCTTACGCCGTTTGCCTGCGCTTTAGGCTAATCAGCAAAAATACACCAAGAAATACGGACGCCACGCTGGCTGCCTGCGCGTTGGACATTCCGAAGAAGGAGCGCGGATTGATGCGGATGAGTTCAACCAGAAATCGCGCAATACCCGTGAGAATCAAGTAGTAAAAGAAAATGCGGCCTCCCGTGGCCTGGCCCTTCTGGATGGTTGCGCTGCCGAGCTTCCAGAGAATCAATGCGATCAACATCCATGCGATAAATTCGTAAAGAGGAGTCGGATGGACGCGCTCCGTGGTCGGGACGACGCCATTCGGAAAACTCATTCCCCATGGCAAGGAAGTCGGGATTCCGTAGTCGCCATCGCCGGAAAGCAGGCAGCCGATCCGGCCGATCGCATAGCCAACGCAGGCGCCCGGCGCGCAGGAATCCAAAAATTCAAGAATCGGGATTTTTTCGCTGCGCGCGAGGATTACCAGCGCGATAAAACCGCCAATTAATCCGCCGAACCAGGCAAATCCGAAGCGCGTCCAGATCATCGGCCAGGGATCCGCGAAAAATTCGTGTGGAGTCTCGAGCACGTGATAGAGCCGTGCGCCGATGATTCCCGCGATTCCGGCCATTCCGATGATTAGAAATGCGTCGGCGTTGGACCCGCGCCTGCGGAAGTCCGCCTGCACGACGTATGCGGCTGTGAAAAGCCCCAACGCGACCATTAAACCGAATGTCGGAATTGAAACCGGCCCAAACAAATGCAAATAAGGAATCATGGAGTAAAGAGAATACCTGCGTTGCCCGGGAAAGGCGAACGGCGTGTAGCATTCGCTAATTCCAATTTTTATTTCGGATTCGGTGCGCCTCGCCTCCAAAATGCCAGCCCAGTCCCAATCCACATCGCAAGCACAATCCATTCCCATTTCGTGAAGTGGCCGGGGACGATGGGCAAGAGCTTCATAAGCAGCAGCGACAGCGCGACCAGCGCACCAACTGCTGCAATCAGGCGGCTCTTTACATTCGTCACTACCAGAAAAAATGAAACACATGCCGAGAGCCAGCCGACCGCGGAAGCCATGGAGCCAACTTCCGTGACCGGCACGAGCAAGGAATCTCCAAGGAAGACGCCGATAAGCGTCATCCCGGTCACCACAAGAACTGCGACATGCGGCGTTTGATATACGGGATGAACGGCGCCGAATCGTCTCGGAATCGAGCCGTTGCGTCCAAACGAAAAAAACAATCTGCTCGAGGCGACAAAGTTTCCGTTGAAGCATTGGAACAGCCCCAGAAACGCCATCGCCAGAATGATGCGCACCGGCCAGGCGGCGCGAAACGCATGTTCGAATGCAACCGCGGTCGCGAATGTCTTCCCAGTCAACTGCTGCCAGGGAGCGGCAAACGCCACCGCGCCGATGCAAAGCACATAGAATCCCGCGCCAACAAAGAGTGCGAGAACTATGGCGCGAAAAAATCCACCGGACGCAAATCCCGGCGCGGATTCCTCCGCGGCCTTCGGTACGCTTTCGAATCCCGTCATGAAGTACGGAACAATTTGCAGCGTCAAAATCACGGAGGCCAGCGGCGCTGCCGAAAACAGAGGCTGAAAATTCACAATCGATCCGCGCGACGCGCTCGCAATCAGAATCACGGCAAACAACGCCAGCACCGCCGTCGTGACCCATTTCTGAAACGATGCGCTTGCACGAATTCCGCGAAAGTTCAGAAACGCAAGAAACAACGTCATCAGAATTCCCAGTGCCAGTCTCGGCAGGAAGACCGGATGCCCATTCACGGCGTACAGCTCAAAATGATTCAACCCCGGATACAAATAGGCGGCCAATTTTCCAAGCGCTACGGCCTCCCACGGACAGACAATCACGTACGCCAGCGTCATCATCCAACCAATCAAATAACTGGGCAGCGCCGGAAAAACCTGCGCTGCATACGCCGCTTCGCCCGATGCGTCTGGCAGACGCGCCACCCATTTTCCGTAGACCCAGCCCACCGGCAGCAGCGCGATTCCGCCGATTCCGAACGCCAGCATCGTTCCAAGCGGCCCGCTCCGCCCGAGCCAATCGTCCATCACGATCAGCCAGCCGGCGCCGATCATCGTGCCGAACGCCAGCGCGAAATAATCCCTGAGTCCAAGCCTGCGGGCGAGTGTCGTCATGGACGATGCGGCAGATTCTATACGCGCAGGAGCCAATGCCAAAATGCTGGTTGCGGCGTCTCGCTCCTGTACTAAACTTTCCGCTGCCATGAAAGATCACAAACTGGAAAAGACCGCCGCAAAATTGACTGCACCGTATCGCGTTGACGGGCAAGGGAAATTTCGCCTGAAGCATTTCGATCCAGCCGATACCGGAAGACTTCGCGACAAGGAAAGCGCCACCCAACTGCTTGATAACGGAGTCAAGCTGCTGAGCCGCATGCAGGAAAAGCTCTATGCGCAGAATCGCTGGTCCTTGCTCATTATTCTGCAGGCGATGGACGCCGCCGGAAAAGACGGCGTCGTAAAGCATGTGATGTCCGGCGTCAATCCACAGGGTTGCGACGTTTATTCCTTCAAGACGCCAAGCGCGGAGGAGCTCAACCACGGCTACCTCTGGCGTGCCCACAAAGTCGTTCCTGCGCGCGGAAAGATCGGCATCTTCAATCGTTCGTACTACGAAGAAGCGCTGGTCGTCAGAGTGCACGGGAAAATTCTTGAGTCGCAAAAGCTTCCTCCTTCCCTTGTCACAAAAAATATCTGGGAAGAACGCTTTGAAGACATGCGGCGATTCGAGCGCTATCTGACGCGCAATGGCACGATCGTCTTGAAGTTTTTTCTGAACGTTTCCCGCCAAGAGCAAAAGAAACGCTTCCTCGAGCGCCTGGAGGATTCCAAGAAAAACTGGAAGTTTTCCATGGCCGACGTCAAGGAACGCGGCTACTGGAAAGACTATCAAGCCGCTTATGAAGACATGATTCGCAACACGGCCACCAAATATGCGCCGTGGTATGTGGTTCCCGCGGACAACAAGTGGTACACGCGTCTGGTGGTCGCATCCGCGATCATCGAGGCACTGGACAAGCTGAATCTGCAGTTCCCCGACGCGGACAAGGAAGTAAAAAAGAAATTGCAGGAAGTAAAAGCAGGCCTGCTCGCCGAAAAATCCTAAGCCTTCGTTCTATTTCCCGTGCCTATTCTTCCGGTACCGGCGTAAAATGCGGTTCGCTTTGGATAAGAAAAACTCTTCGGGGAGCCGTTGGTTATGAAACAATCCGTCGCCATCATTGGACTTGGATTCGTGGGCCGCGCACACCTGGAAGCGCTACGCCGCCTTGACATTCCCGTGTGCGGGGGAATGCTCAGCACGGCCGAACGCGGCAGTTCCGCGGCAAAATCGCTCGGCCTCGAAAAGTCCTATGCGACCCTCGCTGAGCTCGCGGCGGATAAAGACATCACCTGCGTGCATATCTGCTCGCCAAATCATGTTCATTTCGAACAAGCCAGCACTCTTCTTCGCGCGGGAAAGCACGTCCTTTGCGAAAAGCCGCTCGCCATGGACTCGCGCGAATCGGCCATGCTTCGTGACGTCGAAAAAGAAACCGGCAAAGTCGGCGGCGTCGCCCACAATCTTCGCTATTACCCGCTCTGCCAGGAAGCGCGTTCCCTCGTGAAATCCGGCGCCATCGGCAAGCCGCTTCTTGTTCACGGAAAATTTCATCAGGATTGGCTGCTCTTCCCTTCCGATTGGAACTGGCGTCTTGAATCCAAGCTCGGGGGCGATCTTCGCGCCGTCTCGGACATTGGCACTCACTGGATGGACCTCGCCATGTTCGTCACCGGCAGCAAGATCACGGAAATTTGCGCCGATCTCGCCACGATTCATCACACGCGTCACAAGCCGCGCGGCCGCGTCGAATCTTTCGCAAAAGCGGGGGAAGGCGCGTTCGACGAAGTTCCCATCACCACGGATGACTACGCCAGCGTCCTCGTCCATTTCGAAAACGATTTGCGCGGCCTTTACAGCGTTTCTCAGGTCAGCGCCGGCCGTAAATGCAGTCTTGGATTTGAAGTGAACGGTAGCGAAGGTTCGCTCGCCTGGAACGCGGAAGAACCCAACACGCTCTGGATCGGCCGCCGCGAAAAGGCCAACGGTTCCTTAATAAAGGACCCCTCGCTGCTCAGCCCCGCCGCTCGTGGTTACGCCGCTTATCCCGGCGGTCACGCCGAAGGCTATCCGGACACATTCGTCCAACTTTTCAAAGACTATTACGCTTATCTCGACGCCGGCGATTACAAGGCTCCGCGTTCGTTTCCGACCTTCTCCACCGGACACGACGAACTCATCCTCTGCGAAACCATCGCGGAAAGCGCCAAAAAACGCGCTTGGCTCGAAATCCCCTGGGACTAGTTTTCGCAAATCCAGAAACTCGCAAGGACCAATTGAACCAAAGCCTCCGCTGCGGTGTTTGCGGCGCGCTGTTGGCCGACCAATCATTTCCGTACCCACGCTGCTCCTCATTCTCACAAAACCGCTACAATGCTGAGCAATGGCACGCGCAAGAAGAATCCGGTTTGCAGTCGCAGTTCTCGTCACGTTCGCATTTGCTGCGTGCGCGCCACTCAAAGCTCAAAATGCTTTGTCGCGAGACGCGCTCCTTCTCAATCACGTCACAGTCGTCGACGTTCGTACTGGCACACTCCAATCCGACCAGGCCGTTATCCTCGACGGCAATCACATCGTTTCGATTGGCCCGGCCAAATCCGCAAAATTTCCGCGTAACGCCACGAGTGTCAATTGTAGCGGCCTGTTCCTTATTCCGGGTCTGTGGGATATGCACGTGCATCTCGTATTCGGAGATTGGTTCCCCGATGCGCAAGACATCTCTCTGCCTCTCTTCATCGCAAATGGCATTACAGGCGTCCGCGACATGGGCAGCGAGTTGCAAATCGTGCAAGCCTGGCGTGACGAAATCGAATCCGGCCGCCTTCTCGGCCCGCGCATCTACACTTCCGGTCCAATGCTCGACGGCCCCAAGCCGCGCTTCCCCAGTTCCCTCGCCATCGCCACACCCGAAGACGCACGACGCGCCGTCGCCGATCTAAAAAATCGCGGCGCGGATTTCATCAAGTTGCAATCGCTCATCCCACGCGAAGCGGTTTTCGCCATCGCCGACGAAGCCAAAAAACAGGAAATCCCGTTCGAAGGCCACGTCCCCGATTCCGTTCGTGCTAGCGAAATGTCCGAAGCAGGAATGAAAAGCTTTGAACACCTGATCGGTATCTTTGAAGGAAGCTCGCCGATGGAAGATGAATTCCTCAAAGGGAACAAAACCGAAACGCGCTTTCTCGCTACTTATGATTCCGCACGCGCCACAGCTCTGGCCGAACTGCTGGCAAAAAATCAGACATGGCAATGCCCTACGCTCGTCTGGGAGCGCGGCGGCAATCTGCTTGACGTCACCGACTTTTCCAAAGAGGATCGCGCCAAACTCGTCCCATCCTCTTGGAAAACCGGCGCCTGGAAGCGCTTCACCGGCGAGATCGAACAGGGCTACGCCACCGACGACTTGGCCACTCGCAAGAAATTCTTGGAAAAAGAACTGGAAGTCGTTCAGTTGATGCACAAGAAAGGCGTCCCGTTCCTCGCAGGCACCGACACGCCGCCCGGCGTCTATATCTTCCCTGGCTTCAGCCTTCACGAAGAGTTGCAGCGTTTTGTCGCAGCCGGATTTACTCCGCTCGAAGCCCTGCAAACAGCAACCCTAAACCCCGCCCGTTTCTTTGGTCTGGAAGACAGGCTCGGAACAATTGAAAAAGACAAGCTCGCCGACCTTGTCCTCCTGAAAGCCAATCCGCTCGAAGACATCGCCAACACCAAAAAAATCGCCGCGGTAATCGCCAACGGCCGCTACTACTCCTCCAAAGATCTGGAAAAAATCCTCGCGCAGGTCGAATCCGCCGCAAAGTAGTCTCGCTGCATTTGTCGCTTACCCCTTCAGGTGAGTCTTCCTCTCTCGCGAACCTTTGCCACGCTTAACCTTGCGCTCACTTCGACAACCGAGCCGTCCCATCTCTTCGCGCCGCGCCTTTAGTTCGTACCGCCGCCATCTTGGCGGCGAATCGGTCGGCAGGCAAGGAACCACAAGGTCTCACCTTCACCTTGCCCCAACGAGATTTTCCTTGACTTCAGGTTCCTCTTGTGGCACGATACTCAAGAGCAATATTGCGCATGTTCCGCCTGCGGCAGCCACCCTGCTGCTTTTTTGTTTTATGGCAAGTCTTTTAGAATCACATTCATACGAATTGCCTCTCTCGTAAGCCCTTTGTTTTGATATTCATCTGAATTGCCCGGGGGTATGGGGGCCTTTTCAAGAGCTTGTTCATTCGACAACACTTAGCGTCCCAACTCACGCTCATGGAAAGCAACAATCTAATCCCATGTCATTCCTCGCACGCCTTTTGCGCGGGGAATCTGCTTCTTTTAGCAAGGTCCGGGCACTTTCAGCACACGCGCAAGGCTCCGTTATGAGTGGGCTTTATGCAAGCCGCGCGCCCTACCGCTTGGGATAGTGATACTGCAAATCCGCAGGCATTTGCCCTGAACGTTGCCGCGTGTTGTATTCGAGCTGATATTTCTGATGCTCGGCGTCTTCCGGGAATTCTTGGCCCGGCGCATAGGGATATGGTTTCATCCCGTGCTTCGGCAGCGGCTCCACGGTGAACGCGTTCGCCGCGTAAAAATCCATGTCTTTTTCAAACCCATC
>JAFDVY010000037.1 GCA_018268785.1 Acidobacteriota bacterium
TTTTGAACAAGGGCAAACTTTCGTATTCCTCCAAGCCGTCCAGAGCCAGCCTTTTGCATGCGGCTGTGGCTATTTTTCCTGCATGACGCAATAGCTCGCGCGAGTCTGCACCCCAATTCACTTTTACGCTAGACGCAAACTGAGGAAGAGCGTTCGCCTCGACTCCAATACTTCGTATTCCCATTTTTTTGCATTCAACAAGCGTAGTTCCAGTCCCGCAGAAAGGATCGAGCACTGTTTCGCTCTGGCCGACGCCAAATTGTGAAAGGTAAGTTCGGACTAGATGCGGGGGAAATGACAGCACAAAACGATACCAGTCATGGATGCTTTGATCTTCGGCCCGAAGCCTATTGATGTCCTTCGAAATTTCTCGCGTATTTTTCGCTAAAGCTGTTTGTGGCATTGTTCTTGCGCCATGCTACCACGAAGTTGCTTAAATCGTTTGACGAGGGCAGTCTGCATCTTTGGTGGAGGACGCAAGTCTTGAAGCCGGGAAGAGAAATCGCCAGCTATTCCGAAAACAATTTGGGTTGAGCGGCGGTTGTGGCTGCGGCGGGTTTGCGGCGGGCTATGCCGACCACACCGAGGACTGTGAGCGATGAGATGGCGGAGCGGGGAACGAAGATTCGGTCGGTATTGGAGCTGAGGTCGGGCGGAGTGAGTTGCACGCCGTTGTCGAGAAGCGAGAGCAGGTCATTGGGAACGACGCCTTCGAGGGTTTCGCCGTCGGTGTAGCGGAGGCGGATCCAGAGACCATCCAGTTTAGGGCGCGAGAGGAAGGATTTGCGTTCGGGCTCGAAGTCGCCATTGAATTCGCGGACAAAATACAGCGAACGAATGCGCTCCAGCGGTATCTGCTCATGCGAACCGTCGGGCGTAAGGAGATCGAGCGGGTCGATCTGGCCGAGCCGGGACGGGTTGAGGTATCCCTGCAAGGATTTGCGGTCAGACAGAGAGACTACGACCTTCTTGTGAGTCGAGGCTGGGGCTCGGTGCTTCAAAGTTAGGGTTTTAGCTCCCAAAAGTGCTTATCAGACTGAAAATTTGCAGTTTGTGAAAACGTATGTTATGTTAAGCGCGAAATTCCTGTCAACCTATTGTTTTCATTGGGGTTAGGCCTTGGAGGGCCACCCGTTGACCGACAAGAAGCAAATCCTAAAATCCGCTTCGATCATAACGCTGGTAACCATCATAAGCCGCATTTTGGGCTACGTGAGGGACCAAAGAATCGTTCTTTTGCTGGGTACTTCGCTGGCCGCCGATTCGTTCGTGCTGGCGTACCGCATCCCGAACCTCTTCCGTCGGCTAGTGGGCGAAGGCTCGATGACGGCCTCCTTTATTCCGGTTTTCACGACCTGGATGAGGGAAAAATCGCAAAAAGACATTTGGGATTTTGCCAACCGGCTTTTCTGGACTCTGGCACTCGTAGCGGCAGTCATTACGGTACTCGGAATCGTGTTTTCTCCCGCGGTGGTGAAAGCGTTCACGTTCAGTTCTGGCGGGACGGATTGGTCGCAGGCCGTCGAACTGAATCGCATTATCTTCCCGTATATTTTCTTCATTTCGCTGGCCGCGCTGGCGATGGGAATTCTGAACTGCTTTCACATCTTTGGATTGCCCGCAGCGACGCCTGTATTCCTGAATTTGTCGATCATTTTCTTTTCGATGGGATTCGTGTGGCATTACTTCCACAAACCTGCCATCGCACTCGCGGTGGGTGTGCTGGTCGGCGGAGCGTTGCAGTTCCTGGTGCAAGTACCGATGCTGGTGCAAAAGGGAATGAGATTCGATTTTGGAATTTCGTTTTCTCACCCGGGGATCAAAGCAGTGGCCGCGTTGATGATTCCACGGTTTTTCGGAATCGGCATTGGACAGATCAATTTCTTCATTGATACTTACTTTGCGAACGCGGCGATCATGCCGCGCGGCAGTTTGACGGCGTTGTACGTCGCGGACCGGGTCATGGAATTGGTGCTGGGCGGGTACGCAATCGCTGTAGCGACGGCAATTCTGCCGATGATGTCGCATCAGGCTGCGGCAAACGATTACGCGGGATTGAAAAAAACGCTGACGTTTTCCGTGCGAATTGTGGCCTTCATCACCATTCCGGCAGCCCTCGGCCTGATGATCTTGAGAGAGCCGATTATTCGCGTGTTGTTCCAGCACGGCTTGTTCGTAGCCGAATCGACGAAATTGACGGCGCGGGCCCTTCTTTATTACGCCGTGGGATTGCCGGCACTGGCGACGGTGAAGCTGATCGTGCCGGCCTTCTATTCGACCAAGGATACGAAAACGCCGGTGATTGTGGCTTCGATCTCGCTCGTCCTGAACATCATTCTGAACATTGTGTTCCTGCAGTTTTTCTTCAAGAAGGTCCAGAACGGCGGCCCTGCCCTGGCGACGGCTCTGGCGTGCTACTTTGATTTCTTCGCGCTGTTCATTATTTTCCGGTTGCGATACGGTGCGCTGGGGACGATGGAGATTCTGCGGTCGTTCGGAAAAATTTCGCTTTGCGCGGGCATTATGGGCGTGGCGTGCTGGCTCGGCAATCTCTACACGGAGTTTGCGATACACTCGCGGTTCCTTGTACAACTGGTTGTTTTCGTCGGCCTGATTGGCGGCGCGACGGCGCTTTATTTGGGGCTGGCGTGGATCTTCCGCTGCCACGAAATTGAAGAAATCTATGGAATCGCCACGCGGCGGAAGCGCGGCGGCGAAGCGTACGTGGAGAGCTAATGGAGCTGGCAGGAGCAATTTCGTCGTTTCTGGTGCACGTCAAGGTCGAAAAGGGCCTTGCGCCGAATACGCATGCCGCGTACCAGCGCGATTTGTCGAAGTTTGTCGATTTTGCCGCCAAGAGGAAGCTGGAGCTGGCGAAAGTTTCGCGCGACGAGATTGTGGACTTTCTGGCAGGGCTTTACCGGCAACGGCTGGAGAGCAAGACAGTGGCGCGAAATGTGGTGACGCTGCGAAATTTCTTCCGGTACGCCCATATCCAGGAGTGGATTGCAGAAGATCCGGCGGCAAATCTGGAATCGCCAAAAATTCGCAAATCGCTGCCGGGATATTTGCGTCTTGAGGATGTCGAAAAGCTTTTGCAGCAGCCGGATGCCAGCACAGCGCCCGGATTGCGAGACCGCGCCATGCTGGAGGTTTTGTATTCCACCGGCCTGCGCGTTTCAGAGTTGACCGGCTTACGGGTGAGCGATCTGGACACCAAGGTAGGCTGCGTGCGCTGCATCGGCAAGGGGGATAAGGAACGAGTCGTGCCGGTGGGACGCAAGGCTCTGGGAATGGTCGAAAAGTATCTGCGCGACGGCAGGCCCGCACTGATTCGCGGTTCGCGCGGCGCAGTGGGAAGTCCATTTCTTTTTGTAAACAGGCGTGGCGCGAAAATCAGTCGCGTCGGCGTGTGGAAAATACTCTCGAACTACGGGAAGCAAGCAGGGCTGCGTGTTGCCCTGACGCCGCACATGCTGCGGCACAGTTTCGCCACGCACTTGCTGGAGCGGGGCGCGGATTTGCGTTCGGTACAGATGATGCTCGGTCACGCCGACATTTCGACGACGCAGATCTATACCCATGTGGTCGAAGAACGGTTGAAACAGGTGTACAAAGCGCATCATCCGCGTGCATAGCGCGGGGGCCAGAAATAATCGCGGGTGCTGTCTGCCGAGCGCAGGCCGCGTCCTTACGGTGAGGGAGTGCAATGCCTGATTATATGTTTTTGCTGGAGAGCCGGCTGCTGCCGGAACAAAGAGCTGCGTTGTTGCGCGTGCAGGAGCTTTCCGCGGCGCTGGGATACAACGTCTATCTGACGGGCGGAACGGTGCGCGACCTGATTACGGGCGCGTCGCTCCGCGATCTGGATTTCACCGTGGAAGGAAATCCATCGAAGATCGCGCGCGAACTGGAAAAAGGCGGCGCGAAAGTCTTGCACGAAGACGAAAAGTTCCGCCATGTCGAGATTCTGTTCGCGGGAGACTGCGAAGGAAGCATCGCGGCGGCGCGGGACGATCACTACATCCGGCCGGGAACAAAGCCGGAGCTGCGCTGGTCCACCATCATGGAGGATTTGCGGCGGCGCGATTTTTCACTGAATGCGATTGCCATTTCGTTGAATCCCGCTTCGCGCGGGTTGCTGCTCGATCCGACCAATGGCCTGTCCGATGTGGAACGTGCCGAAGTGCGTGCGTTGACGATCCACAGCTTTACGAATCAGCCCGTGCGGTTGCTGCGCGTGCTGCGATTCGCGGCTCGCATGGGATTCAAGCTGGAGCAGCGCACGCAGGAATGGTTTGACCTGGCGATCGAGCGCGATTTGCAGCACACAATCACGGAAGAAGATGCCGGCGCTGAACTCCATTCGCTCGCGAGGGAAGAAAATCCCGCGGCGATTTTGAAATTGTGGGAAGAGCACGATTTGCTGGAGACGGTGCATGCGCTCCTGGCAAAAAAACACCCCGACTACGACGCAATCAACCGCTTAAGCAAGGTGCGCGACGATTTGTTCATGTCGGGATTAAGGCCGCGGCTCGCTACGCCCATGATGCTCGCGATTCTTGGGCGGCTGAAAGACAACGAAGTAAAGAGCGTGCTCCACAAGCTCGGATTCCGAGCGGCAGAAGTGGAAACCATTACGGAATTCGACGAAGAAACGACCGCGGCGGCCAAGGAACTTTCCGGAAAGAAAATGGCGGCTCCGATTGATGCGTATCGTTTTCTGGAAAAACTACCGGCCGACCAGATTGCGTATTTGCTGGCGTTTTCTTCCAATTCCGGCGCAGTCTCCAAAATCCGCGCGTATTTGAACAAATGGCGGCCGCTGCGCCAGGGAATTCCTGCGATTTCGAATGAGCTGGCTGCGATCGGTATGCCGGCAGGTCCGAAATTCGACGCGATCGTGCAGCAGGTGTTTGCCATGCAGTTGACGGGCCGCGGAAAAACACCGGAAGAGCGCGAAAAGATTTTACGCAAACTGTCGGGAATCAAGGAACAGCCCAAGCCCAAGGAACCCAAGGGAAAAGAAAAGAAAGGCTCGAAGCCCGCTGCCACGAAAGCGAGTTTGGCCGCCGCGGGCAAAGTGGCGCTGCCTGCGAAATCCGTCGCGCCCGCGAAGCCGCACAAAAAGGCGCCGCCGCCGAAAGCGCCCGCCAAGAAAAAGAAGAAGTGATTTTCGGAAGAGTACAGACCTGTTGAAATCGAGAGAATGTGGGATGCAATTATTCCGCCCGCGTTCTAGAATCGGAATTCATGGGACGGCCTGAGTTCGTTCACCTGCACGTTCACACCGACTACAGTTTGCTGGACGGGGCTTGCGAGACATCGGAGCTTCTGGATGAAGCGTCCCGCCAGAAAATGCCGGCCGTGGCGATTACGGACCACGGAAATCTTTTTGCCGCTGCGAATTTTTTCAACGAAGCGGGCAAGCGGGATGTAAAGGCGATCATCGGCTGCGAAGTGTACGTTGCCAAAGGCAGCAGGCACGACCGAGGCGAAAAGTCCGGCATCAACGCCGCTAACGACCGCGATGATTGGGAGCCCGGGACGCGCGGAAACAATCACCTTGTCCTGCTCTGCGAAAATCTTGAGGGCTACCACAATCTGATCAAGCTGGTCTCCTCGGGATTCCTGGAAGGTTTCTATTACAAGCCGCGAATTGATTACGACTTGCTCGCAAAGCACAGCAAGGGATTGATTGCGTTATCGGCCTGTCTGCAAGGAGCAGTTACCGAAGCGGTGGTCGAAGAGAAGTATGACAAGGCGCGAGACAATGCCTACCGGCTGCGGGATATTTTTGGCAAACAGAATTTTTTCTTGGAGATCCAGGATCAGGGCCTGGAGATAGAACAAGGCGTGAACCCGCAGCTCGTGCGGCTCTCCCGGGAAACGGGGATTCCCCTGGTCGCCACCAACGATTGCCACTATCTGCATCACGACGATGCGCACGCCCAGGAAGTGCTGCTCTGCATTCAAACCGGCAAGACGATGAGCGACGAACGCCGGATGAAATTTCCCACCGATCAGTTCTATTTCAAGACCGCCGATGAGATGTATCAGATATTCAAGGAAATCCCGGATTCGCTGCAGCGCACCGTGGACATCGCAGCGCGTTGCAATGTGAAGATTGACCGGATTCCGAATCCGTTTCCGGAATTCAAAGTCCCGGAAGGGCATACTGCTGGAAGTTATTTCGAAAAAGTTGTCCGCGAAGGTTTTGCCACGCGAGTGCCGGCTCTTGAGCGGCTGGCGAAAGCCGGGGCTCTTGCAAACCCGCTTTCCGAATACGAGCGCCGCCTGACCAGCGAAATCCAGATGATTCAGAAAATGCGGTACGAAGGCTATTTTCTGATTGTTTGGGATTTCATTCACTACGCGCGAATGCAGGGTGTGCCGGTTGGGCCGGGACGCGGATCAGCTGCCGGCAGTCTGGTGAGTTACGCGCTGCGGATTACAGACGTCGATCCGCTGCAATACAACCTGCTCTTCGAGCGTTTCCTGAACCCGGAACGCGTTTCGATGCCCGATATCGACATCGATTTCTGCATGCGCCGGCGCGGCGAATTGATCGACTACGTCACGCAAAAATACGGCCGCGAGAATGTGGCGCAGATTATTACGTTTGGGACCATGGCGGCCAAAGCGGCGATTAAAGACGTCGGCCGGGCCATGGACATTTCGTATAGCGAAGTCGACCGCATCGCGAAAATGGTGCCGGCAACGCTGGGCATCACGCTCGACAAGGCTCTCGACGAAGCGCCGCAATTAAAGTCCGCAATCAATTCCGACGAAAAGCTAAAAGATATGATGGCGGTGGCGATGCGGCTGGAAGGGTTGTCGCGCCACGCCTCGACGCATGCGGCCGGCGTTGTGATTTCGCCTGCACCACTCACTGACCTTGTCCCCGTTTACAAGACGAACCGCGACGAAGTCACCACGCAATACGACATGAATGCCCTCGAGCGCATCGGCCTGCTCAAAATGGATTTTCTGGGGCTCACGACGCTTACCGTCTTGCAGGATGCCGTGCGAATGGTGGAGCAAAACCGCGGCCTGAAACTGGATTTGGAAACCCTGTCGCTGGACGACGAAGCGACTTACAAGCTTTTTTCGCGCGGCGACACCACCGCCATCTTCCAGTTTGAATCGCACGGCATGCGCGATATCTTGCGCCGCTATCAGCCGACGAGAATCGAGGATTTGACCGCGCTGAACGCTCTCTACCGCCCCGGCCCGATTCAAGGCGGCATGATCGACGACTTCATCAATCGCAAGCACGGAAAGACGAAAGTCGCCTACGAGTTGCCGCAATTGCAGGACATCCTGCAGGAAACGTACGGCGTAATTCTTTACCAGGAACAGGTGATGCAGATTGCCAACTGCCTGGCGAGTTTTTCGCTCGGAGAAGCCGACATTCTGCGCCGCGCGATGGGCAAGAAGAAAAAGGAAGAAATGGCGGCTCAGCGCGCGAAGTTTCTGGGCGGATGCGAAAAGAATAAGATCAACGAAAAGAAGGCCGAGCGGATTTTCAACTTGATGGAAGAGTTCGCGGGATACGGATTCAATAAATCGCACTCCTGCGCGTATGCCTTGCTCGCCTATCAGACGGCGTACATGAAGGCGCACTATCCGGTGGAATTTATGGCCGCCTTGCTGACTTCCGAAGCCGGTAACGCCGAAAAAGCCGTGAAGTACATCAATGAAGCGCGCGGCATGAGCATTCGCATTTTGCCCCCGGATGTGAACGAATCCGATTTATATTTCACTCCGGTCGGCGAATCGATTCGCTTCGGGCTGGCTGCGATCAAAAACGTCGGCGAGAACACCGCAAAAGCCATTCGGGATTCTCGAAACGAACAAGGGCAATTCAAAGCCCTATACGATTTTTGCGAACGCATTGAATCGCGCTTCTTGAACAAACGAGTGTTCGAGAGTTTGATTAAATCAGGCGCGATGGATTCCGTAGGACCGCGCGAGGCGATGCTCGCAAGCATTGACGACGCGCTGACCTCGTTGCAAAAAGCGGCTCGAAACAAGGAATCGGGGCAGCACGGCCTGTTTGGCGGCGGTGCCACGCACGCCGCGGCGCCTTTTGAATTGCGCGACGCCGCTCCCTGGAGCGAGGAAGAACGCCTCGCCAGCGAGTACGCCATGCTCGGGTTTTATGTATCCGGCCATCCTTTGGAAAAATACGGATCGCGACTCGAAGAGTGGAAAGTCCTTACTCTTGGCCAGGTGGAAGGGGAACGAAACGGCAAGGAAATTCCGGTCGCCGTTCTGATTGTCGGAACGCGCCCCATGCGCTCGAAGAAGGGCGCTCGCTGGGCGATTTTTACAATTCAAGACATGACCGGTATTCAGGAACTTCTCGCATTCCCGGAGAGCTTTGCGCGTTTCGAAAATATTCTGAAGCCGGGCAGCCCGCTTTTGTTGAAGGTGCGCGTGCAAGTGGAAGAGGCGGGCACGCGTCTGTCTTTGCAGGAAGCGCGCAGAATTGAAGATATCGTAGAAAAGGTCGCGACACAGGAATTCCGCGTGCGCCTGAACGTCCAATCGCTAAGCGAAGAAACCTTGAATGGGCTCGAGAAACTCTTTGAAGGCGCGCCGGGGATGACGCAGGTCATATTTGAATTGGTGTCTCCGGATGGAACCGTTGCTACCATGGCTTCGCAACAAAGAGTGAAAGTAACGCCGGAACTTGCCGAAGCCGTGCGTAGAATCAAAGGGGAACAGGCGGCGGCATAGGAAAAGGGATGAGCGCAAAAGAAAAGGCACGCTCCGGCAACGACGCGGAAAGACAGCGTGAAATCGAAAAACTCGAAAAGGACGTCGAGGATTTGAAACGCCTGGCGGGATCGGAAGAAGCGGACGCCGAGCTGGAGCGCGTTCGGCAGGAAGTTGCCCAATTGCGCAGCGAGTTCTACGCTCATTTAGGTCCCTGGCAGCGCGCCCAGATTGCACGCCATCAACAGAGGCCGTACTTGCTCGATTTTGTCCAATACTTGTTCACGGACTTTATGGAATTGCATGGCGATCGCGGCTTTGGAGACGACAAAGCGATCATCACGGGCTTTGCCAAATTTCATGGACGGCCCGTGGCGGTGATCGGCCACCAAAAGGGGCGCGATACGAAACAGCGTGTTATGAGAAATTTTGGCCAGCCGAAGCCGGAAGGCTATCGCAAAGCGCTGCGCATCATGCAGCTTGCCGCGAAATTTTCGCGCCCTGTTCTGACTTTCATTGATACGCCCGGCGCCTACCCCGGCATCGATGCAGAAGAGCGCGGCCAGGGCGAGGCCATTGCGCGCAATCTGCGCGAAATGGCCCGCCTGCCCGTTCCAGTGATCGTGACAGTCACAGGAGAAGGCGGTTCCGGCGGGGCGCTCGCCGTAGCCGTGGGCGATCGCATCAATATTTTCGAGAACAGCTTCTACTCCGTGATTTCTCCCGAAGGATGCGCGGCCATCATGTGGCGCGACGCGACCAAAGCCGAGGCCGCTGCCGAAGCCATGAAAATCACCGCCAAGGACCTGAAAGAGTTCGGAATCGTGGACGAGATCGTGCCCGAGCCGGAAGGCGGCGCCCACACCGACCATGAAGCGGCCGCACGCTCGCTTGGAGAGGTGATAGAACGCCAGCTTGCGGAACTCTCTCTGGAACGCGCCAAGGATCTCATTGAAGCTCGATACCAAAAGTTCCGAAAGATGGGGCAATTCTTCGATATCCAGTAGCGCTGTAAGCTCTTTGTGTTTAGCAAGACAGAGACGCGGGAAAATAGTTGGACTTTCGCCCTCTCTTTTCCTGTCCCTTCCTGCTTTTCTTGGCCTAACTCCTTATTTATCAACAACCTGGATTGGTACTAGGATTGCCTTACTCTCTCTGAAAGTTGGATTGTCCCCCGGTTGGAGAAGGAATGCGCTATTTGGGTGGATTATTCGCAGGATTGTTGCTCATCGCAGCGCTAAGCGCGCCGGTAAGAGCCGACGAAGTTCAATACAGCCTCAATGGCACGTTCGGGTCAGGGACCAACGCAGCACCGCTCAGCGGTCCGAACGGAAGCTATTCGATGACATTTTCGCTTCCACAGAATCCCACGCCCGATTATTTCGACGCAACCGCCGGCGATTTCGCCGTGTTCAACGTGCCTGTCAGCTATTCGTTTCTGTGCGATGGCTGTTTCACGCCGGTGACGTTCACCGGCACTCTGGATGATGTGGACTTTGCAACGGCTGCCTTGGGCGGAATGTTTGTAGCAGAGCTCGTAACCGGTGGGCACTACTATTACTGGCAATTTAGTGGAGACCAGTTGTTTACCGGCACCGTCGATCATCCCACGCTGGTCCCCGGCGGTCCGTTCAACCTTCCTGACAACGGATGGTTCGGGCTCGACGATGCGCCATTTGTAAGCGCA
Source organism: Acidobacteriota bacterium (assembly GCA_018268785.1). Lineage (GTDB taxonomy): Bacteria > Acidobacteriota > Terriglobia > Acidiferrales > UBA7541 > Acidiferrum. The sequence goes on from JAFDVY010000037.1 coordinate 10,412, forward strand.
GGGAATGCCACACTTACAGTTTCCACTCCGGAGCCGTCTACGTTTGCGCTGCTTTGCGCCGCTCTTGCTTCGCTCGCTCTATTCGCTTGGATCAAAACGCCCCGAGGGTAATCCTCTTCGAGTGTATTGTTCCACCCGTAGCAGATAAGAAACTCAACCCCGAGGTTTGTCTGGGCTCGGTCTGCGTCCGGAGCTAGTCTGGAAGTGTCTTCGGAAAGCAGATTGGTTCAGGGGCGCTGAAGCTGGCGGTGACCGGTCTGCGGAAAATGGAAACCGTTATGTCCGAACCCTTCCGTCCTTACGAAAAATTGGTGGAAATCACTGTCCTGGGAAAGAAATTCAACGTTCCTGAGCGCAATTCGCTTTTGCGGTGCTTTCAGTTTATGAGCCCGGAAACGATTCCGTATGGACGGTTCTGCTGGAATCAGGATTGCCAGTATTGCCGCGTCACCTGCCAATTGCCCGATGATGACGAGCCGCGCGAAATGCTCGCCTGCAAGTTCATCGTAATGCCGGGCATGGAAATTTCCGAGCTCAGCCAGGAATTGAAGTGGTGCTTGAGGGCAAAGCTGCCCCAGGATCAGGACGCAACCGTACCCCGGTAAAGCGACACACAACATTCTTCGATCTGTCTACCCTCCGTCAGGGATACTTGCGCGAGAGACATTAGCCTTGTTTGCCACCCGCTGGCAGTCTGCACTACGATGGTTGTGGCTATGAATTCCACACACTCTGCGGTAAAAGCCATCGTTTGCGACGGTTGCGGGCGGGAGAGTCCTTCCGAACATCTGGCCCGCCGGTTCGAGCGGCTTGAGCAGGCAACGCGCTACAGGCCCATTCACATGCAAGCGGTTTTCCTCGGCGCACTGTCTCCCAAGGACTCCGGCGCATACTTATACGGCGGAGAAAAACAATTCACCGGCGAAGCCGCCGCGCTCTTGCGCGCTTTGCAAATCGAAGCGGCGGGCCGAAACCCGGATGCCGTTTTGAGCGAATTTCAGCGCAAAGGATTTTTTCTTACGCACGTTCTCGAATGTGCCCTCGACGGTGAGCCTGAAAATTTTGATTTGGCGCAAGCGCTAAAGAAAAAACTGCCGTTGACCATGCGCAAGCTGCGCACGTCACTGCGATCCAAGCGCATAATCGTCATTTCACCTGCAATGAATTCTGCCATCGCGGATCTAAGTGCAGGGCAAACGGGCGGGGAAGTAATTCTGGATGGAGGCGCCGCGTTCGACCTGGATAGCGCGGAAAGCACGCAACGATTGCTCTCCAGGCTGCAATCCTTGTGATAAGATTCGCTTTACAGCAAAACCTTCAGGTGCACCCGTGAAGAAACAAGTAAAATTCGGCGTCGGAATCGGGGTAATCCTCGTCTCCATGGGCTTTCTGGCTTGGATGGGCTATGGCGAAAGCAAGACCTACTACCACACCATCGCGGAAATCGAGACGTTGAAGGGTACCGCGGCGGCTCATCGCATTCGCGTAGGCGGCACAGTGCAGCCCGGAAGCATCCACCATGTGACCGGTCGCACGGATTTCGTGCTGCTGGGTGAGGGAAAATCGCTTTTGGTGAGCTACACGGGAAACGACCCGCTGCCCGATTCGTTTATTGATAATTCGCAAGCTTTGGTGGAAGGGCGGATTACGGCGGACGGCCATTTCAATGCAGAGCACATTCAGGCGAAGTGCGCGTCGAAATACGAAGCTGCGCCCGGAGAAGTGGCGCGGCCGGCGCCCGCGAAATCGTAGACTTTAGCGAAGCTACACCAATTTCGTTTGTAGTCTTTTGCTTCGCCTTGCATGCCTGAGGGAGGCAGTGTGGACGTATTCGGTTCGTTTGCACTTTTGCTCGCGTTTGTCTGCGCACTCTATGCGCTGCTAGGCGGCATCGCGGCCATTTTCACCCGCCACCCGCTTCTGATAAAAAGCGCCCGGCAGTCTGGGATCGCCGCGTGCTGCCTGATTTTTGTCTCCACGCTGAGCGTCGTTTATCTGTTCGTGACCGACAATTTTTCCGTCGCTTACGTGGCTTCTCACAGCAATCGTGACCTTGCAACATTTTTCAAGGTGGTCGCGCTGTGGGCGGGGCAGGAAGGTTCGCTGCTTTTCTGGTGTTTTCTTCTTTCCGTTTACATTTTTTCCGTACTCATCGCGTACCGCAACAAACACGGCGAATTGATGCCGTATGTCGGCGCAATTCTGGCCGGCGTGCAGCTTTTCTTCCTCACCATCAGCAACTTTGTCGCGAACCCCTTCAAATCGCTGGCTGTTGCAAATGCTTCCGGCGGTCTCGATTACCTTGCGCGCGCGGACGGAAGCGGTTTGCGCGCCGTCCTGCAATACCCGGAAATGATCATTCACCCGCCGAATCTCTATTCGGGATACACCGGGTTCACGATTCCTTTTGCGTTTGCGCTGGGCGCATTGCTTGCGCGTTATCCGGGCGAAAAGTGGATTCACCTGACGCGCAAGTGGACGATGATCGCGTGGTGCTTCCAGACGATTGGCATTTTGCTTGGCGCGCACTGGGCGTACGCCGTGCTCGGCTGGGGCGGCTATTGGGGCTGGGATCCCGTGGAAAACGCTTCGCTGCTGCCATGGCTCACAGGAACCGCATTTCTGCACTCCGTGATGATGCAGGAAAAGCGCGGCATGATGAAAGTCTGGAACGTCTGGCTGGTGTTCATCACGTTTTTTCTGTGCATTCTCGGCACGATGCTTACGCGCAGCGGCGTCGTGAGTTCTGTGCACGCATTTGCTCAGTCCGATATCGGCGGCTGGTTCGTCGGATTTTTGATCATCATCATGGCGGTCTGTCTCGGAGCATATTTCAAGAACCGCGACTATCTGAAGAGCGAGAATCAGCTCGATTCGATGGTTTCCCGTGAATCCAGCTTTCTTTTCAACAATTTGGTGCTGCTCGTAGCATGCATCGCCGTGGTTTCCGGCACGCTGTTCCCGGTTTTCTCCGAATGGTTCACGGGCTCGCGCATCAGCGTGGGAGCACCCTTCTTTAACAAAGTGAATATTCCCCTCGGCCTGCTTCTGCTGTTTTTAACGGGCGTCGGCCCGCTGCTGGCCTGGAGAAAGACTTCGGCGGAGAGTTTGCGCAGAAATTTTCTCTGGCCGTCCACTATGGGCGTTGTCGGCATGGTTGTTGCGCTGGCGTCGGGAGTGCGCGATTTATATGCGCTCGTGTGTTTTGCGCTATGCACGTTCGTTGCGACGACAATCGTCGTTGAGTACTACCGCGGCGCAAGAGTCATTCACTCCCGCACGCAAATGAATTGGCTTTCCTCGGCCGTGGAGCTGACCCTGCGCAATACGCGCCGTTACGGCGGCTACATCGTGCACTTCGGCATGGTCATGATTTTCGTCGGCTTGGCTGGCCAAGCATTCAACAGGGAAGTGCAGAAAGAGATTCCCGTCGGCGGGACCGTCAATATCGGTCCTTATGAATTGTTGCTTCAGGCCATGGATCAGAAGCAGGAAAAAAACTACGTCGCCGAACGAATGATCGTCGAAGTGATGAAGAATCACAAGCCGGTGATGATTCTGTTTCCCGAGCGGCGGAATTTTCCCGCTGGCGAAGAGTCCGGCACGATGGTCGCGATTTACTCCACGTTGCTCGAAGATTTGTACGTCGTTTATGCGGGCGTGAATCAGGGCAGTACCGTGCCGACGATTCACGTTTTTCTGAATCCGCTGGTGAAATGGGTTTGGTTTGGGGGCGTCGTGGTGGTGCTGGGAACCCTGGTCGCGCTCCTGCCTTCGCGGCAGGCGGTCTTGGTGTTGGCCGGCGGTAAAGCAACCGAGCCTGCGGCCGGCTTTGTTCCAGCGGTGCAGAGTCCAGTGTCGCTGAGGGAAGGGCATGACTAGGGCACGCAGAATACTCGCAGTGGCATTTGTACTGATCGTGGCAATCGCGCCGGCGATTGTTGTGCAGGTACAGGCTGAAATCGACCACGCACACGAACTCGGAAAGCAGCTCAAATGCACTTGCGGCGGCTGCGAACAATCGGCGGGAACCTGCTATCACGTCGGCGGTCAGTTCTCCGGGCCATGCGGTGTGGCCAAGATGATGATCGGCGAAATTCAGAAGCACCTCGATGAAGGAATGACCGACGACAAAGTGATCGCGGCGATGATTAAGGAATATGGCCCTGGCGCGTACATGGAGCCGCCAAAACAGGGATTCGGTCTCGTAGCGTGGCTGATGCCGGGAATTTATCTGATTGCGGGCGCGGGGCTGGTTTTGTTTGTGATTAGCCGCTGGCGAAAGCGCGGCGTCGCGGCGGCAGGGAAGACTGCATCCGCAAAGCCAGTCTCGCCGGAGTTGCTGGAACGCGCGAGACTCCTCGCGCAAGAGGCCACCAAGGAATGAATTTGCCCTCGATTGTTTTATTTGCCTTGCCTCCGGCAGCGAACGACTGGGCTGTGCTTGGCGCTTGCTTCGCGCTTGGTCTCGCCGTAGTGGTTTTCATCTTCTTTATACAGGCGGATGCATCCGATCTGGCCCCGCATCGCGGCAAACTGGATCAGTTGATGGAACGCCGCGACACGATTTACGACAATTTGCGCGACTTGCGATTCGAGTTCCGCGCGGGAAAATATTCCGAGGGCGACTACGAGGCGATGAAAACTTCTCTGGAACTCGAAGCGGCGCAGGTATTGCTGGAGATTGACCAGGTCACCGAATCGCAGACCAGGCGCCCGCGCGGGCCTAAGTCTGCGGCGTCGTCCGAGGGCGGACGATGAATCGCTCGCTTTGGAAATTGGGCTTCGTCGCCGGTTTGCTGGCTTCCATTGCGTCTGCGTCAAATGCCGCAACGGTGCAAGGCAAGGTTGTTAACGCCACAACGGGAAAGCCGGCAGCCTCCGTGGAAGTGATTCTGATTCAACTGCAAGGCACGATGCAGCCTGTCGCAAATACCAAGAGCAACGCTCAGGGCGAATTCACATTTGACCATCCGGGCATCGGCGCTCAACCGATGCTGGTGCGCGCGGTTTATCATGGTGTGAATTTTCACCAGCCGCTGCCGCCCGGAAAAAACTCTGTCGAAGTGAATGTGTACGACCTCTCCTCCGACGTAAAGTCCATCACCGTGCCTTCGCATCTGGTGATCTTTCAGCCCAACGGTTCCACATTGACCATCGCGGAGCAGTTCCTGGTGCGCAACGAAACAAAACCGCCGATGGCCTATTTCCGCGCGGATGGCAATTTTCAAATGACGCTTACGGACAACGCGACTGTCCGGCAAATCGCGGCGTCCGGGCCTTCGGGGATGCCCGTCGTTCAGGCCCCGATTGAATTGGGCAAGAACAAATATGCGATTGCCTATGCATTCCGCCCGGGCGACAACGAAGTGCGCCTCGCCTACGAAGTGCCGTATTCCGGCAATGCGGCGACGGTGAAGATTTCTCCCTCGTACGGCGAATCGCGCGTGATTCTTGTGGTTCCGCCCAGCATGACCGTCACCGCGGATCAGTTGCAATCGGCCGGACAAGAGCAGGGAATGAATCTCTATGAACATTCGTTTACGGGGGCACCCACGGCGTTTGCGGTGAACCTCTCGGGAACTGCGCCTCCCCCAAACGATGCTGCGAGCGAGAATGATTCGCAAGCGGGAGGCGCGCAGCAGGGAACGCCGATTCAGGTTGTGCCCGGGCGGCTCGATGGATTGAAATGGCCTTTGCTCGGCGTTCTGGTGGTTGCTTTTGCGCTGGGGGGATTTTTGCTTTCTCGAAAGACGGTCGAAGTGAACGCAACGAATGGGACCGCGAAGTTACAGAGTACTGCTCAGTCTCCGGCGCAGGCTCCTGCATCGCTCGCAGCGCTCGATAAAGAGACGGCAACCAGCCTCGACGGATTAAAGGATCTGATTTTCAAACTGGAATTGCGCCGCCAGGCGGGAACAATTTCTGAATCGGAGTATGCCGCCGAGCGTGCGAAAGCCGAGCAGATCTTGCGCGACCTGGTGCGAGGCTGAGCCGGTGAATCAGCGTGTCGGTGATTCCGCCGGAATTAAATTTTCAAGAGTCGAAAAAAAGTTTGGAAGGCTGTACGCGCTGCGGCGGTTGGATTTGGAAGTCTCCCCGGGCGAGTGCGTGGCATTGACCGGCCGCAATGGTTCAGGCAAGACAACGCTTCTGCGGATTGCGACTCGGCTGACGCGCCCCACTCGCGGGGAAGTTACCTTTCCCGGCGCGCCTCCTGGAACGATGCCTGCCGTCGGTTACGTTTCTCATGCCTTGATGCTTTACGAAGAATTGACCGCGCTCGAGAACCTCTTATTGTTTGCGCGGTTGCTGCAAGTCTCGCATCCCTCGGAGCGAGCGGCGCAGCTTCTCGAAGCGGCAAATCTTGCGTCGCGTGCGGATTCTCTGGTGCGTACCTTTTCCCGCGGAATGAAACAGCGGCTTGCGATTGCCCGCGCTCTCGTTCAGGAGCCTTCCATCCTGCTATTGGACGAACCGGGAACAGGCTTGGATACAGAAAGTGCGGCGCGACTCGTAAGCACGGTGCGTCAACTGAGGGATGAAGGACGCACGATCGTGATGAGCGTGCATGGAGAATCGGAGCTATCGAGCCTTGCGACCCGCGCGGCGAGACTGGATGCGGGCGCGCTGATTGCGGATACGCGGCTGGGTGCGACATTTCAAGCCGTGTTCGCGGCCGGAGATATCTCGTGAAACTCCTCTCCGACACGGCAGTGCTGCTGCAAAAGGAATTGCGGGCTGAATTTCGTTCGCATGAATTGCTGACCACGGCGAGCATTTTCATCCTGATCGTGATTGTGTTGTTCAGCTTTACGTTTGACCCCACGACCGCGGAATCGAAACAGTTCGGGCCGGGCCTGCTTTGGCTGGCATTTTTATTTTCCGCTTCCCTGATGCTGCAACCCAGCTTCCTCAAAGAGAAGACAAACGACACCTTGAGCGCGCTGCGACTGGCGGTGGGTGATCCGTTTGCGATATTTCTGGCGAAGCTTTGCGCCAATACGATTTTTTTACTGGTTACCGAACTCATTCTCTTGCTGGTCTTTGGTGTGTTTTTCAACATAGCCGTGATGCCAGTCTTCTGGAAGCTTGCGTTCGTTTTCTTCCTGGGAAGCCTCGGAGTTTCCACGACCGGAACCGCTCTTTCGGCCGTGTCTTCCCAGGCTCGTATGCGCGAAGTGCTGCTCCCGATTCTGCTGCTTCCGTTGCTGGTTCCCGTGTTGATTCCGAGCGCGGAAGCAACGCGCGCCCTGTTTGAGCCGGACCACGCCTTGCGCTGGGATTGGCTGGGAATCCTGATTGCCTTTGACGTTGTTTTTTTGACGGCGCTATGGCTTTTCGGCGAATATCTTTTGGAAGAGTGAACATGACCAAGACAGCCGTTTACACACTTCTTGTCTGCGTACTGATGGGCCTTTCGGCCTATGCGGCGTTTTATGTGGCGCCGACTGAAGTGACGATGGGTCTCGTGCAGCGGATTTTCTATTTGCACGCGCCGAGCGGCATGACTTCACTTGCGGCGTTCCTCGTCTCCTTCGTGGGTTCCGTGATGTACCTGCTGACGCGCAAGCCGCGCTGGGACTGGCTGGCAGTTTCTTCCGCGGAAGTTGGCGTAGCGTTCTGCACCGTCGTGCTGCTGACTGGGCCGATCTGGGCGCATCCGGCGTGGGGAGTTTGGTGGGCATGGGATGCGCGGCTGACTTCGACTCTTGTCTTATGGTTGCTGTATGTGGCGTTTCTGATTTTGCGGACGATGATGGAAGACGATGACCGCCGCGCCGTGGTCAGTGCGTTTTTCGGCGTGTTTGCGTTTCTCGACGTACCGCTGGTTTATGGATCGATCTGGTGGTGGCGCACGCAGCATCCGCAACCGGTGGTTTTTACGAGTGCCGGCCTCGATCCGACGATGCGCAAGGTTTTCTATCTTTCCTGGTTGAGCTTGCTGTGCCTGATGGCGCTGCTCATCCGGCAGCGGTATGAGCTTGAAGCATCGCGCGAGGAGCTGCGCATGCTGGAGCAGGAATTGGAGGCGCGGTGAAAAATCTGGACAGCGTGTTTGCGGCGTATTTGATCGGATGGGGTGTTTTCTTCGTATTTTCGCTGACCGTGGCAAAACGTGCCGCGAGCCTCAAGAAAGAATTGGCGCAATTGAAAGAACGCCTGCAGGATTCCGCGCGACAGGGCAAGTGAGAAAAGGGAAGTAACCGAAGGACGATGCGTTGAACTCCAGAAAGCGGATTGGATTGGTGCTGTTTCAATTGGGCGGGCCGGATTCGCTCGATGCGGTCGAGCCGTTTCTGAATAATCTTTTTTTGGATCCGGATATTATTCCGATGGGGCCGCTGGGATTTTTGCGGAAACCTCTGGCAAAGTACATTGCGAAAAAACGGTCCGTTCCGGTGCGCGGGCGCTACGCGATGATTGGGCGCCGCTCGCCCATCGGAATTTTGACGGAACGCCAGCGGCGCGCGCTAGTCGCGTCGCTCGCGCCTGATTTGGACGTAGTTGCCGTAACCGCGATGCGCTATTGGAAACCGCTGACGGCGGACGCCGTGGAAGCGTTGCACAAGGCCGGTTCGCTCGACGAAATTGTGCTGCTGCCACTCTATCCGCAGTTTTCCTATGCCACGACGCTGAGCAGTTTGAAAGAGTGGCGCCGCGTGTATGGCAAGCCCGAAGGCGGGCCGCCGGAGCGCACCATCGGGCAGTTTTACAATCATCCGCTTTACATCGAAGCTCTGGTACAGAAAATTGGCGTGTGCCTTCGGCAATTTCCGGATGCTTCGCGCATTCAGCTTGTGTTCAGCGCGCATGGATTGCCGATGAGCCTGGTGGAAAAAGGCGATCCCTACCCGAAGCAGATCGAAGAGACGGTTCGTCTGACGTGCGAATTGGGAAAACAGAAATACGGCAATTGGCCGCACGAACACCTGCTTTGCTATCAGAGCCGTGTGGGCCCGGCGAAGTGGCTGGAGCCGCCGTTTCTAGGCACACTCGAACGGCTGGGACATGAGGGCATCAAGGAAGCACTTGTTGTGCCGATTTCGTTTGTGACGGAACACATCGAGACGCTGCATGAAATCAACATTGATGGACGGATCGATGCGAAGAAATTTGGAATTGAACGGTTCCGCATGATGCCTGCCGTCGGCGATTCGCGGTTGTTTATCAGTTGCCTGCGCGATCTGGTGCTGACCGCGGCTGGAATCAAAGCGCCGGAAGAACAAGCCAGCTCTGCGGCATGAATCCTGCAGATTCCCGGGGCTTGCGATATACTCTCAGATTCGCAAGTCGGAGATTGGCCGCAATTAAAAAATGAGCACGGCACAAACAACACAGATGACGTTGGCATCGCGGGCGGGGGCGTACGTCACGCTGACCAAGCCGGATGTGTCGCTGCTGGTGCTGATGACGACGGCCGCGGGTTATTACATGGGCGCACGCGGGCCAGTAGATTGGCTGCGGCTGGCGCACACGGTGTTCGGCACAATGCTGATTGCCGCAGGCACGGCTGCGCTGAATCATTACATTGAGCGCGAATCGGACCGGTTTATGCGGCGGACAGCTTCGCGGCCGCTGCCCAGCGGATTGTTGCAGCCGATGGAAGCGCTTGTTTTTGGAGTTGCGCTGGCAGTTGCGGGCGCGGCGGATTTGTGGGTTTCGAGCGGCTGGCTTGCGTCGGCTCTTGGTGTAATTACCTGCCTGAGTTATTTGCTGGCATACACGCCGCTGAAAAAGAAGACGGTTTGGGCGACGTTTGTTGGAGCGTTTCCTGGAGCTGTGCCGCCAATGATTGGATGGGCTGCAGCGGCGGGTTCGCTGGACCGCGGCGCGTGGGCGCTCTTTGCGATTTTATTTTTGTGGCAGTTCCCGCATTTTCACGCGATTGCGTGGATGTACCGCGAAGACTATTCGCGCGCGGGAATTTTGATGTTGCCCGTTGTGGATAAGGATGGAACGCGAACGTTCCGGCAGATTATTTTGACGGCGATTGGGTTGATTGGAATCAGTTTGCTGCCTTCTATACTGGGATTGACGGGCGTGCTTTATTTCTTTGGAGCACTGGTCGTTAGCACTGGGTTGCTGCAAGTTTGTCTCTGGGCTGCAAGCTCCAAATCGAATTTGCGCGCGAAGTGGCTGATGCACGCGACCGTGCTGCACATTCCACTGTTGCTGGGACTGATGATGTACGACAAGGTTGTGCGTTGATTTCGCAGGCCGCCTTTAATGCACTTCTAAATGGATCGAGCGCGATTTTATTGGCGGCAGGTTACGCGGCGATTCGTGCAGGGAAGATGGCGGTTCACAAAGCGCTGATGTTGAGCGCGTTTTTTGTTTCCACGGCGTTTCTGATTTCCTATCTGATTTACCACTACCGCGTGGGCCATGTCGCGTTTCAAGGGCAAGGCTGGATTCGGCCAGTTTATTTCGCGATTCTGATTTCCCACACGATTCTGGCGGCAGTGATTGTGCCGATGATTATTATGACGCTGCGGCGCGCGTGGCTGGAACGCTTCGACAAGCACAAATTGATTGCACGATGGACGCTGCCGCTGTGGCTGTATGTAAGTGTGACGGGCGTGGTCGTCTATTTGATGGTGTACCAGATTTACGCGACTAAGTACTAAGCCCAACCCCTCCTCCCTTTTTGCGTATGTGTTGATTCTAAAGATGCTTAAAGTCCTTTGTTTTCTATCAAATCTGCATGTGTTGATTTTAAAGGGGGTTAACCGCGTCGTCGAAAGTTTAGAGTTGAAGGTCAAAGGGCCAAGCTGCGGCCATGTAGAATGGCAGGTAGGTTGTCAAGCTGAGAACTGGAAACGCTCAAAGGCTTGGGTGTGCATGTATTCGACATGGCGGATGATTTGTTGTTCCCGGTCCCAAACGACGACGTAGCCGCCGACCTTGTCACCGGGCGCGCGACCATAGTAATAGCTTAGGTCACCATCAGATCGTTCCATGATGGATGGGGCCTTGGCTAGGCCATCTCTGACGATTCTCTCCGGCAGGTCTCCTACTTTGAGGCTGAGAGCCTTCATTTTTAGCAATTGCGCAATCTTCTGGCACTCGGCGCATGACTGTAAGTGTTGTTCGATTTCCGGGCCCATCGGGACGTCAAACGCAGTCTTCATGATGCTGGACCGGGTTCTGTAATGGATGTCGGGCTCGCTCGTGGTTGCTCTTGCTTCTTGGTTGGATGACATAAAGCCTATGCTACCTGGCGAAAGTGCAAGATGCCGCCCTGAAGGGCGGCGCTACGAAAGTCAAATCTGAAAACCGAGGAGACGCTTGCGACGTAGAGTCGTCGCCACAGAGCGGCGCTACGAAAATCAAAGGCGGAAGTGCAAGATGCCGCCCTAAAGGGCGGCGCTACGAAAGTCAAAGGCGGAAGCTACGCTTCCGGCGAACTAGTGCTGGGGAAGGGCGGCGATTAGCGCGTCGGTGAATTCGGCGGTGGTGGCTTTGCCGCCGACGTCTTGTGTGGTGTGTTTGGCTTCCTTGTAGACTTTTTCGAGGGCGGATTCGATGCGACGGGCTGCGGAGCGTTCGCCAAGATGATCGAGCATCATGATGCTGCTCATGAGCAGGGCAGTGGGATTGGCGAGGCCTTTGCCGGCGATGTCGGGTGCGGTGCCGTGGACGGCTTCAAACATGGCGGCTTGGTCGCCAATGTTGCCGCTGGGGACGACACCGAGGCCGCCGACAAGGCCGGCAGCTAGATCGCTCATCACGTCGCCGTAGAGATTGGGAAGCAGGAGCATGTCGTACTGCTCGGGCTTCAGGACCATTTGCATGCAGGCGTTGTCTACGATGAGTTCTTTGTATTCGATTTCGGGAAATTTTTCGGCCACGGCGCGGATGGATTTCAGAAACAAGCCGTCAGAAAGTTTCATGATGTTGGCTTTGTGGATGGCGTGAATTTTTTTGCGACCGGAGCGCTTGGCATATTCAAACGCAAATTTTGCGATGCGGGTGGAGGCGCGCTCGGTGATGATTTTAAGGCTTTCGACAACGCCGGGGACGACTTCATGTTCGAGGCCGGAGTAAAGATCTTCGGTATTTTCGCGGACGAGGACTACGTCGACGTTGTCAAAGCGCGATTTTACGCCGGGAAGATTTTTTACAGGGCGCAGGTTTGCGTAGAGGTCGAGCGTTTTGCGAAGAGCGACGTTGACGCTGGGCGCGCCACCGGCCACTGCGGTCGCCATCGGCCCTTTCAGGGCGACACCATTGCGTTTTACGGATTCGATGGCGGCCGTATTGAGAAGCTGGCCTTTTTCAGCGGTGCCGGACGCGCGGGGGTCGATTTCTTCCCAATCGATTTGGACGCCAGCCGCTTCCAGAATGCGTTTTGTTGCCGCGGAGACTTCGGGACCGATGCCTTCGCCGGGGAGCAATGTCACTTTGTGTCGCATAGATGCATCTTAGTTTAAGGCAAGAGAAGCGCGTTGTGGAGCGCGGCAGGGAAGCGGCGTTTCCGATTGGCAACAGCGGGTTGCGACTGCTGCGCTGCAAGGCCAGATAAGTTTTGCTATACTAAGAAAGTAGGTTCCCGCGCGTTTGTGTGCGGGGGGAGGCTAAGGATTCCATGATTCGACTGACGCCGGTTGCCAGCACTAAAGTGAAGGAAATCATGAGCATGCAGACCCCTGTGCCGACGGCGCTTCGCGTGGCCGTGGTGGGCGGAGGCTGCTCCGGGTTTCAGTATCACATGGCGTTTGAAAACCAGACCAATGACAGCGACGAAGTGGTTGATTTCGATGGTCTGAAGGTGGCTGTGGACCAGATGAGCTCCATGTATCTCGAGGGAGTGGAAATTGACTACATCGAAACGCTGGAAGGCGCCGGGTTCAAGTTCAACAACCCGAACGTGAAGAGCACCTGCGGCTGCGGCAGTTCGTTCAGCGTGTAATTGAGGTCTACCGTCGAAAGCTGAAAGCCGAAAGTTGAAGACGGAAATCGCTGCAATAGCTTGGTGAAATTCGAGGCTCCTGGGAAGAATTCGACCCAGGAGCTTTTCTTTTGGGCGCGGCACGCATTGCGGCGCGTTTGCAAAGCGCAAGCGTCCAACGTATTCTTAAACTTCCCGCATGAAGATAGCTCTCGCGCAGTTCAATCCCACGGTCGGCGACTTTGCCGGTAATTCCTCCCGCATCATAACCCTCTCTGAAAAAGCAAGACAGCGCGGAGCAGATCTGGCCGTGTTCACCGAGCTTTGTTTGTGCGGGTATCCGCCGAACGATTTGCTGGAGCGGCCTGCGTTTATTGACCGGAACCAGAAGGAACTGAAGTCGCTGGCGAAGGCGCTGATGATTCCTTCGATTGTGGGATTTGTTGGTCGAGTGAAGAACGGAACCGGGAAGTCGATTGCGAATAAGGCGGCATTGCTCTGCGGAGGAAAGATTGCGTTTGAACAGAGCAAGATGCTGCTGCCAACCTACGATGTATTCGATGAGTCGCGGTATTTTCACCCAGCGGAAAAGCAGCAAGCACTGGAATTCCAGGGCGAAACGCTGGGTGTGACGATCTGCGAAGACGCCTGGAACGACGAAAATTTCTGGCCGAACCGGCGGTACGACCGCGACCCGATTACGGAACTAGTGGAGCAGGGAACTCAAGTCATTCTGAACATTTCGGCGTCGCCCTACACGATCGACAAGCGCGCGCTGCGCGTGGACATGCTGCGCTCGATTGCGGTGCATAACAAAAAGTCCGTGGTGTACGTGAATCAATTTGGCGGGAACGACAGCCTGATTTTCGACGGAGCCAGCGTGGCGCTGACTCCCGACGGCAAAGTGGCGGCGCAAGCGCTGGCGTTTGAAGAAGACCTGGTGCTGTTCGATACGCTGACCGGTGAAGGAGAAATTCACGAGCAGCCGCGACAGGAGATCGAGTATGCGTACCGGGCCCTGGTGATTGGGACCCGCGATTATGTGCAGAAGTGCGGATTCAAGAAGGTGCTCGTGGGGCTGAGCGGAGGCATCGATTCGGCGGTGGTGGCCGCGATTGCCGCGGACGCGCTTGGAGCGGAGAACGTGCTGGGCGTATCGATGCCCGGGGTGTTTTCGTCCGAGGGCAGCAAGAGAGATGCAGCCAGCCTGGCGCAGAATCTTGGCATCGAATACATGACATTGCCGATTGGCGGCGTGTTTGACGCGTATCTTGCGGCACTGAAGCCTGCTTTCGGCCGAAGAAAAGAAGATGTGACCGAGGAAAACCTTCAGGCGCGCATCCGCGGCAATTATTTGATGGCGCTCTCGAACAAATTTGGCTCGATGGTGCTGAGCACCGGAAACAAATCGGAGAACGCGGTTGGCTATTGCACGCTGTATGGAGATATGGCCGGAGGGCTTGCGGTGATTTCGGATGTGCCGAAGCTGATGGTGTACGAACTGGCGAACTGGATTAACAGCGGCGGAAGGGAATTGATTCCCCGCGCGACGATTGAGAAGCCTCCTTCGGCTGAGTTGCGGCCTGATCAGAAGGATGAAGACAGCCTGCCGCCGTACGACGTGCTGGACCGGATCCTGAAGGCATACATCGAAGATTTGAAGAGTCCCCAGGACATTGCCGACAAGTACGGATTTGAGATTAAGATGGTGCGCGAGATCGCATTGATGGTGGACCGCAACGAATACAAACGAAAACAAGCGGCGCCGGGACTGAAGATAACGTCCCGGGCATTTGGGTCGGGACGTCCGTTCCCGATTGCACAGAAATTCATTCCTTGAAAACGAGGTTCACCGTGAGAGCGCTGAAAAGTCTGGTAGCAACTGGAATTATGCTGGCAAGCCTTGCGACGGCGGCGTGGGCGCCTGCGCAGACCGCGCCACAAACTGAACTGCAAAAGAAAATCGAGCAGTATCTCCGCCATATCTACGCGTTTGGGCCGGAGGTCAAACTGGTGGTGCCCGAGCCGAAGGATTCCGAGGTGGCGGGCCTGCTGGTGACCACGGTGGAACTAACTTCCGGGGAGAGCCACGACACCGCGAAGATGTACATCAGCAAGGATGGGAAATTCCTTTTCCGCGGCGACGTGAGCGATTTGTCCAAGGATCCGATGGCGGAGACCCGGGCGAAGATTGATCTAAAGAGTGCGCCGTTTGTTGGCAGCGAGACTTCCACGGTGACCGTGGTCGAGTTTGCTGATTTTGAGTGCCCTGTCTGCCGGCAACTGCACGACCAGTTGAAGACGGTCTTGCCAAACTACCCGCAAGTAAAGTTTTACTTTAAGGACTATCCCATTGAGCAGATTCACCCATGGGCCAAGACAGCCGCGCTGGCTGGGCATTGCGCGTTTAACCAGAAGCCGGCTGCATTCTGGAAGATTTACGATGGATTCTACGACAGCCAGGATTTGGTGTCCGCAGCAAACGCCTGGGACAAGGCCGTGGATTTTGCCGGCCAGGCAGGGCTGGACCAAGCGGCGTTCAAGACGTGCCTGGCTTCGCCTGAGGCGGCAGCGGCTGTGGAGGCCAGTGTGGCCAATGCGCGGGCATTGGACGTCACCAGCACGCCGACGATTTTCGTGAACGGCAGACGTGTCGTTGGGGCCGATACAGCGACAATCGAGCGGTTCATTCAGTATGAAATCGGCAGGCAGAAGCCTTCCGCTCGCGCAGGGAACAATTGAGACGTAAGAAACTGAGCGTTAGCGCGTGCGAACGAAGACCAGCGCAATCTTATCGGCATAAACCAACCGAAATTGGGGAGACCGCTCCAATACGCGACAAAGCGGAGAATAGACGGGCAGCAAGAACAAGTTAGCCTGATTGAAGGCCGGGTCCTGGTCGAAATTGAGGCCATTCCCAGAATTCGCTCCCGTGCGCATCAGATCGTCACCATATACATCCGTTCGACCGTCAATCGAAACGGGATAATCAGGCAATGTGGCGATCAAGAATCCGCCCCAGTCGAACAGATTGAACAATGGACCTGGGGGACGGTTTTTTTCGATGTATGTGGCTGCGTCGAGAGGGAATACCGTCTGGACGGCCTTGATGGCATTGTCTTGGCTGAAATGCGAATCGTAGCCAGACAATGCGACGATGCAAAGTGAACCGGCCAAGACTGCGGCCAACTGCAGACGATTCAATCCGAGGCTGGGCTCGCTTGAAACTTCATCATCCGTCACTTTGGTGCGATTCACGGAACAGGCAATCACCGCCGCCGCAGGGATAGAGAGGAACCAGGTGTCGCGAGAGGAGCGGAAGGCCGCGATCGCAGCCACGAGCAACAGAGCCAGTTTGAATGGCTCGAGTTTGCGGCGGCCCATGGCAAAAAATGCCATCAAGACCAACAAGAGCTCGACGAAATGAGAATCCCTGCGAAAGCTCATGGCCCGCAATTCATTGACGACGTTAAACGCGAACTTGCTTTCGAGGGCATAGTGGAAGACCACCCGATAGAGGCCAAAACCGTAAGGGTTCAGAAGAGTTGCCAGCAAGCAGGCACCGAAAACGGACCACAACAGGGCAGGATTGAGCGCAGAATTTTCTACGGAACTCTCGCCGGAGGGCTTGCGCCGGGCCACCCAGTGTTCTGCCGTTGCCACGACCGCAAATAGACCCAGAGTTCCCAGGCCGTATATGAATTGAATATGGCAATTGGCCCAGACAATGAACAGTAAAGGAAGCCAATACAGAGCGGTCTGGCCGCCGCGCTTCGATGCACTGGCTAGAAAAAGCAGTCCCAATTCAATCGTAAAGAAAAGGATCGTGAACATTACGGGACGCGCCACGCTGACCCAATTCAGGTCCATGGCCCAAATCGCCACGTAGGTGAGCAACCAGGACCACCAAAAACTGCGGCTGAGGCGCCACAGAATTGCGAATAAAACAGAGACAATGATGATGTCCATCGCCATTGCGAACAACGGACCACTAAGAAGGCCAAAATAAGACTGCAACCTGGCAACAATCAGCTCAAAGCCCCAACTGTAGGACGCCCAGGGAAGGTTTTCACCTGTCCGAGAAAAGATACCCGCGTGCGGAAACGAGTGCGTACGGAGGATCCAGTGGCCGACGCGGGTGTGCCACCAAATGTCATAGTCCCTCATAGCACTTAAGGTGCGGACCTGATTCACTGGCAGCAAGCTCAGCAACCCGATGAGAGAAAAAGCGCGAATCAAGCTTGATTCCGAAGCAGTACGCAATAGGCTACGCATAACCCAAATTTTAACGGCTCAGGATAAGCGCACACTGTCTTTTTCGAAGCTTGTTTCCGTGGTGGACAAACGAAGGGCGAGGGGATGGAAGCAGCGACCCAGGGGGAAGCGCGTACGTTATGCACAGGATAGGAACAGGGCGGAGAGGAGCCCTATTTTGTAGTTAACATAATATAACTTATGGGACGTACTGTCAAGCGAAATCTTTGGGTATTGCGGGATTCTGTGGATATTGCTGGCTCAGGCGATGATTGGCCCTGATGAGTCCCTGAACTGGCGCGGGGGGTGCGCCAGTTCAGCGGCGGGTTCGCGTTTAGAGCCGGATGAACGGCGGAGCGGCTGCTCCGCTGAGCGACCGGAAATCTTAGTGGGATTTTGCTGCGATTGCTCCGGCCAGCGCTCCAATGGCGAACCACTTTGCGGCACGGCCGAGGCGTTGCCGTAGGGAACCCCCTTTAGCGGCTGTTGAGGCAGCATCCCGTTCCCTACTCAGGGCTTCGGACTTGGTCTTTTCGTCGGCGAGATCGGCTGTGGCGGCGGCCAGTTTGGCCTGGCAGGCTTTGCAGTCGATGGCGAAGTCGTAGAGAGGCTTTAGATCTTCGGTGGGCAGTACGGCTTGAGGTTGGGGCGCTGTAGGTGAGGCGGCTTGATTGGACTTTTGCGAATGTGGCGCAGGAGGCTTTTGCTGGGCCATGGCGATTGGCTTTGGCAGGGCCAGGAGATAGGGCAGCCGGGCAAGAATGTCTTGTTGAGACTTTACCGTGACTTTTAGAGATTCGAGCTTGGATACGGTGTCCGTGAGTTGTCTGTCGCGTTGCTGTTGGCTGGCGGTGGCTTGCTGGAGCGATTTTTCGGCGTCGGCCAATTGTGACTGGAGACGATCGCGGTCCAGACGGGCGGCATGCCATTCCCAGAGGAATGCAGCGGCGAGCAGAACGGCAATGGCTGCGATGGCGAGATGGATTTTTGTTGTCATTGGAAGAGAGTGAACACCCATGAGGGAATGGCTGCGAATTTTGCTAAAGCATTTCCTCAGGGGCTGAAGCCCCTTTTTGTAAGGCTTTAGATGTCGGAGCTAAAGCTCCGACCCCTGCTAAAGCTCCAACCCTTGCTAAAGCTCCGACCTCTGCTAAAGCTCAACCCTTGCTAAAGCTCCGACCCCTGCTAAAGCCCCGACCCCTAAAGCTCCAACCCCTGAGGAGTATTTGAAAGGAGGGTAGGTAACTTCTAGTCCGTTTCTATCACGGATACATATTTGCCTCGGCGCGCGAGAACTTCGACGGCGTAGTTCGGGTTGCCTCCACCGTTCCAGGCGAGGAGGCCTTGCAGCGTGTCACCTTTGGCAGAGTCGAGCTTCTTGCGCAGGACTCGGCAGCCATATTCGATTCCAGTGGCCGGATCGCAGAGGCCGCTGAGAAAGCGATCGGTGAAGCCGTTTTCGCGCGCGACTTGCCCCATGATTTGCATGAGGCCCCAGGAAAATCCACGAGCGTAAGCCTCGGAAGCGGAGACCTTGTTATTTGTATATAAGGACGCGACATATTTGGCAAAGAAGGCCGGTTCGTAGCGCATGGCCCAGGGATTCCAGGCGGATTCCTGTTCGATGACGGCGCAGACGAGGGCGGGATCGAGATCGTGCGCTTCCGCTGCGGCGATGGCTATGGACACCAGGTTATCCGGGGCAGAGACGCTCATACCCAGGTCCTCCGGCTTTTTTCGCGGCGGCGTTCGTTCAAGTCTATGAAGCTGACGGGGGGCGGGGCATCGAGGACAATTCCCTGCTGCTCGGCCATGGCGCGCAGGGCGTCGTAGATGTGCGGCAAATGATTGGTGGCGACGTCGTGGACGAAGGCGCGATTGATTTCGTCGTCGCGGATGCGGCGGTGCAGCCAGCGAAGAAAGACGACTAGCTGCACGCCGATGGGGACGGCAATGGCCAGGAGTTGTGGCAAGTAAGAAGGCATAAGTTACCGGACAGCTCGGCTCGTTTGTGTGCTCACAAGCCGGCAGCGGGGTGCGTCTGAATCAGAGAGGGCATGGTGCGCAACCGCTACGTAACGCAGGTACTGCTGGCAACTTTCGGCTTCGGCCTGCTGCTAGTAGTTGTGGCGGTCTTGCAAACGCCCGGCGACCCGCCTTTGCAAAACACCCGAGGTTCGAGCAGGCCATTGGAATTGCGGCAAAGCCCGGCTGGCGCAGCGACGCCACCTCGAACGACGGGAGCCACGCGGCACAGGGAGAATCTCAAGGCCGACTGCGACCTTCCCGCCAAAGGGGTTGACGATTGTCCGCAGCCCGATCCGCAGAAAATCTGCGAGAGAACTTCTGGCTCTCACGAAAAGGAAAAGGCGCTGGCTAACTAACGGCTGAAGACCGGCTGTAAACGCGTCTCCTCCAAGGCCTCGACGAGACATACCAAAATCGCGACCACGATTACCTTGACGCAGCCACGAGTGGCTACGCTACTAGAGGAATGCGCCGGGGAGTGCACCGAGCGTCCCGCCGAGGCTTGAACCCAGCGAAGAGAAAAAACCGTTGGTGGGGCGGGAAGCGTTAGCGCGGACGTTTAAGAGTTCGGACGGAATTCCCAGACTGCGAGAGAGCAGATTGCTGTCAACGCCGAAGAGACCGGAGAGGCCTTGCAGTGCGGCGAGCTGGCGCTGGAAGGCGGTGTTGGTGAAAGCCAGCTGGTTTTGCTGGGCCTGATTCCCTTCCGCGATTCCCTTCTGGCGCGCAAGGTCGTCGGCGAGATCGGCGAAGCCGGCGGAATTGCGAGTGCGCGCCGTGCGATTGGCAGCGGACTGTTGCAGCGAATCAAACGCGCTGGCGACTGCGCCCTGCGATTGGCCGGTGAGAGCAGCCTTGTCGGCAGGGCTGAGGCCCGGATTATTTAGAATGTTTTGAAACTGCGGCAGAAGCGTGTTGCCGATCTGCTGCTGCTGGCCGAGAAACTGCTGATTGAGCGCGTTGATATTGGCGAGCTGCTGATCGGTTAACTGCCGGGTTTGATCTTGTGCACCGCGTCCCATGGAAAACCTCCAAAGTTCTAAGTCGTAAGTTTTGAGTTGTAAGCCCGATATTCAAGCGACTACTTGCCGCGCAGAACTGCGAAAGACGAGCCGCTGAGCGATTTTCATACGGTTGACCTAGGAGAGCCGTTTGCAATAGGGCGTCCAGGCGTCGTCGCGTTGCCAACCGAGTCGCTCGATGCGGCGGCCGAATTTTTTGGCGATGGCCGGAGGGAGCCAGGCGTGAACGTCTTCGAGGCCACGTTGCCAGGCGTCGCGGCGCGCGGCTTCGTGAAGCGTCAGGAGCGATTGCCAGCGCTGTTTTGGCGTGCCCGCCTTCGGGTCAAGCAGCAGATATGCTTCGGCGGTAAGGCGCAAGAGCGCGGCGCCGAGAATTTTTTCATGAGGGCCTTCGCCGTCAGTCAGAAGAATTTTTGTAAGAAAAAGCGGATTCCGCAGATCGGGAAACGCGTAGGGAAAATTTTGTTGGGCATGGATTTTGCGGACGCCGTCCAGGTCGCTTTGTTCGTATGGTCTGACGTTCACGGAGTCGCCTTGCCCTCGGTTTACATCGCAAAGATGCCGGCTTCGGAAAGCCGGCGCTACACAAAGAATTCCGAGCTAGAGCTGCGAATTGCGCGTGACACGCGTGCCTGGGTGCAGGCCGAAGCCGTTGCCGCCCGGGGCGGCGCCATTTGCGAGTGCGCCGCTGCCTTGCGACGGAAGCGGCGCTGGGCCGGAGCTGCCGCCGCCTGCGACGGGCAGGGCCGGAGTGCCGAACGTGACCGGTGCAGAGGGCAATGAGCCGATGTACTGCGAATAGGCGCGCCAGTAGAGCGACTGATTGCCAAGCTGGACATACAAGTTGCGCGACGAACCCAGGAAGTAGACGCGAGGCGAATTGAAGCCGGGGGTGACGTCGGATTCAGCAAAGTAAAACAAGCCGGGGCGCGAGTTGGATGGATCGGCGATGGAGAGGTCGAACCAGCCGTTTGATGCGCGAACCGTGAGGGAAGCAATGGCTGATGGCGCGGGAGAGGGACTACTGGGGTCGACGCCTGCGCGTTGGCTGGCGGAGTTCACGGCTGAGACGATTTTGACCATCGTTTCGTACAAATAGGGGTCACGATTCTTGAGCGGAGCGAGCTGTGCAACGGTCAACATGAGCGTTTTCCTGCTTCCCTACCCTTTCGGATACGCCTGTACTTCAGTTGGATTGACAGCCCCTAAAGCCCCAACCACACTGGACTTAACCAGCCAGGAGCAGGCCCCAGTCCGGGGCGAGCCGAAGCGCGGGTCGGCTGCCAGTTAGGCTGGAATGAAGCACACAAATTTCATGCGGCGCAAATCTCCTTC
>JAFDVY010000038.1 GCA_018268785.1 Acidobacteriota bacterium
GCCTCAAGACCATGAGGGGGATTGCACGTTGAAAAGTTTGCTTGCCGATCCAAAGGCCATGTTCGCGCTCATCTTGGCTGTGCTCGCCGGAATCGGCATTCTCTTCTACGCGTTTTTTCGTCCCGCGCCCGATCCCGAAGAATCCGAGCGCAAGCGCCGCCTGCATTTGAATCAAATCGGCCGCATCGCGGAAGGCCAAGTCGTGGAATTGACGGAACATCCCGTCGAAGAATCGCAGAAGCAGAAGGGGATGTTTGCCTCAAGAGCCCGTCCTCTTGGCAGAAAATCGCGGCACATCGTTTCCTATAGTTATTCGATTTCCGGCGTCACCTATCAAACCGGGCAGGATATTACCGGTCTCGAAAGCCAGGTGCGCCTCGAGCGCCTCGTTGCCGGTCAGCCTGCGAGCATTAAGTACGATCCCTCAAATCCGGTGGACTCCATTCTCGTTGCCGACGATTGGTCCGGACTGCGGTGAATTCTTCCGCATCCAACTCTTTGTCGCGCTGCAGCAACCTGCGCTATCCTCATCCCCGCAAGAAGTGAGCCAACGGAATCGACTATGAAAATGGCGCTGGCCTCCATCTTGGTCGTGATTCTGACGGTCGCCATGGCCCTCGCGGCGATGTTCGCCCTGGTGTATACGACCGAGCACGTCATTGCGATTGATTCGACGCTCCAGCGAGTCGCGGGCATTTGCGCCGAACTTGTGCTTGGCGTTGTCTTGCTCCTTGGCACCGTTTGGGTCGCCACGCATTTTGCCGTCCGAATCTTTGGCACGAAGAAATCCTCGCCCGAGGGAGGCCCGCTTGCCTGAAAAAAAAGTCACAGCGGCCGCTGCAGCCGGCAAGCGTTTCGCGGAACTGCGGCGCCGTTCGGATGAAGCGGAAGCGGGCGGAGGCGCGGAGCGTCGCGAGCGGGAGCACAAAGCGGGTAAGCTGACGGCGCGCGAACGCATCCACCTGCTCCTCGACGAAGGCACGTTTGAGGAACTGGACAAATTCGTGCGCCATCAGTGCGCCGATTTTGGAATGGAAGAGCAGCGCCCTTCCGGCGATGGGTTTGTCACCGGATTTGGCCGCATCGAAGGCCGCCTCGTTTACGCCTTCGCTCAGGATTTCACTGTTTTTGGCGGTTCGCTTTCCGAGAGCAACGCGCAAAAAATTTGCAAAATCATGGATCTGGCGATGCGCTCCGGCACGCCTGTGATTGGTTTGAACGATTCGGGCGGGGCCCGGATTCAGGAGGGCGTCCGGTCGCTCGCCGGTTATGCCGATATTTTTCTGCGCAACACGCTCGCCAGCGGCGTTGTTCCGCAAATCAGTGCCATCTTGGGCCCTTGCGCCGGCGGGGCCGTTTATTCGCCCGCAATTACTGACTTCATCTTCATGACCCGCGAAAATTCCTACATGTTCGTTACCGGCCCCGACGTCATCAAGACCGTCACGCACGAAGAAGTCACCAAGCAGGAGCTTGGCGGCGCCATGACGCACAACGAAAAAAGCGGAGTCGCCCACTTCGTTTCCCGCGATGACGCCGATTGTTGCGCGATGATCCGCGAGCTGATGAGTTTTTTGCCCTCCAACAATATGGAAGACCCGCCGCGCCGCGCGACCGGCGATTCCCCATCGCGCCGTGAAGAATCGCTTAACTCCCTCGTTCCCGAAGATCCGCTCAAACCATACGACATCAAGGACGCGATTCACGCCATCGTGGACGAAGGCTATTTCTTCGAAGTTCATGAGCACTTTGCAAAAAATGTGGTCGTCGGTTTCGCGCGCCTCGATGGAAACCCGGTCGGCATTGTCGCCAATCAGCCGGCCTTCCTGGCTGGCGTGCTCGATATCAACGCATCCGTCAAAGGCGCGCGCTTTGTCCGTTTCTGCGACGCGTTCAACATCCCCCTGATCACGTTTGAAGATGTTCCAGGCTTCTTGCCGGGCACGCAGCAGGAATTCGGCGGCATCATTCGCCACGGCGCAAAATTGCTTTTTGCCTTCGCGGAAGCCACGGTGCCGAAAGTTACCATCATCACGCGAAAAGCCTACGGTGGCGCCTATTGCGTTATGGCCTCCAAACATATTCGCACCGACGCGAACTTCGCCTGGCCCACGGCCGAGATCGCCGTGATGGGACCCGAGGGCGCGGTAAACATTGTCTACAAAAGGGAATTAGACAAAGCGCCGGAAGGCGAGCGCGAAAAGCTGCGCCAGGAGAAGATCGCCGAATTTCGCGAGCGCTTCGCGAATCCCTTCATCGCCGCGGAACGCGGGTACGTTGACGCCATCATCGAACCTGCCGAAACGCGCGCGAAAATCATCACCTCCCTAAAAGCGCTTGAAAACAAAAAGGATGTAAATCCGCGCAAAAAACACGGCAACATTCCTCTCTAAGAAATTTCTAATCGCGCGGCATCCTTTTCCCAGTTATTTTCTCGCTCCACCTTCTCTCATTTAACTTTTGCTTTTCCCCGCAAGCCGTATCCTTGACGAACCTCCCCCGGCTTTTGCCGAAGCCCCTGCGATTTGTGTGCGTGCAAGGAGGCTTTCATGGTTACTGCCGTCCGCGAATTTTCTCTCGAACAGCATCTGGTGGAACGCCTGCGCTACTGCGGAATGGAGCGCGAGAATCTTTCCGATCTGATCAGCATCGTCGCCAGCATGAAGAATAAATATGGTATCCAGCCGTTCACGGTCTCTGCGTTAGGAGGCCCCATTCCCACAACGCTCACCGCTCGCTACATGCTCCAATCCACCATGCTCAATAAGCTCATGAACTTGTTGCTGGACACACCGCGCCTTGCGGAGATGGCTGTTCGGCCATACGGTTATCCGCGACCCTCGCAATTTGAACTGATCCTGACCATTGGCGACTAGCCTTCCCGTAGCCGCAGCTTCTTCCGCTTGTGCTAGTCTTTCGCCTTCGCTCTCTGGAGGCCGGTTATGCTGCTGCGCAGAACTGCTTTTGTTTTCTTATTCACCTTGGCTTCCTGCTGCTCTCTTCCCGCACAAACCAAAACCGTAGCCGAGCGCCTCGGTTATCCCGCCGATGCAAAACTCCTGATCATTCACGCCGACGACCTCGCCATCGCACATTCCGAAGACGCCGCCAGCTTTGCGGCGCTCGACAAGGGTTACGTCACTTCCGCCAGCATTATCGTTCCCGGCCCGTGGCTCACCGAAGTCGCCGACTATGCCAAAGCGCACCCCGACGCAGACCTTGGAATTCACCTCGCGCTCACCAGCGAATGGAAAACGTTTCGCTGGGGGCCAGTGGAATCCAAGGACAAAGTCCCCACACTGCTCGATCCCGCAGGCGCACTTTGGCCGCTCACGGAAAAAGTCGCAAAGAACGTTAAGCCGCAGGAAGCGGAAATGGAATATCGCGCGCAAATCAAGCAGGCTATCGCTGCCGGCATTCACCCGACTCATCTGGATACCCACATGGGTTCCGCGCTTTCCACTCCGGAGATTCTCGCCGTCTACGTGAAAATCGCGCACGAATTTCATCTGCCGTTTCTTGCCCCGCGGATTCCAGGCGATCCGTTAAAACTGTCCGCGCTTCTCAACGAAAACGACGTCCTGCTGGATTCCGTGACGATCGCAACTCCAGGCGTTCCTGCGGATAAGTGGAAAGAGTTTTATGTCGACGCTATCAAAAACATGAAGCCAGGCCTGAACGAAATCATCGTCCATCTCGGCCATGACGACGCCGAACTCCAAGCTGTTATGGTGGATCATCCGGACTACGGTGCTGCATGGCGCCAGCGCGACTTCGATGTTTTCTCCGGCCCGGAACTCAAGAAAGCTCTTCAGGACAATCGCATCGTTCTCATCCATTGGAAGGACTTGCAGAAGCTCGCTAGCGAGCCACACTAAGCAAGCCCCTGCCTCCACCTAAGCCCTGTATTTACAATATCTTAGGTCAAGCCAAAAATTTTTGGAGGAACTGTCGATTTCACAAGCCTTGCTTCGACGCTTCAGTGAAGAATATGGGGAGCGCGGTAAACGCAAAACGCCTCGGCTGCCCAAAATTTTACCAATTCACGGAGACAAAAATGCGATTCATGATCATCGTCAAGGCAACCAAGGAGTCTGAAGCGGGCGTCATGCCAAAGCAGGAGCTTTTCGCCGCCATGGCCACCTATCACGAGAAACTCGCCAAAGCAGGAGTCCTCCTCGACGCTTCGGGCCTGCAACCCAGCTCAAAAGGCTGGCGCGTAAGATATTCCGGCAAGAAACGTTCCATCGTAGACGGCCCGTTCACCGAATCCAAGGAACTCATCGCCGGTTTCACCATGATTCAGGTCAAAACCCGCGAAGAAGCCGTCGAATGGGCTCGCCGCTTCCCGAATCCCGCTGGCGAAGGCGTCGACGCCGAAATCGAAGTTCGCCAATTGTTCGAAATGGATGATTTCGAAAAGAACGAGGACACCGACCGTTTCCGCAAGCTCGAAGCGGAGCGCAAGAAGTAGCTCGAAATATTTTTCCCCGGTATGTCGATTTTCACCGGTCTCGTTCGACGTATAGTTGAGCGACAGGAAAAATTAGCTCGCGAGGCTTCGGCCCGGTTCGAAGCCTCGATCCAAAGTTAGGAGAAACAAAATGAGATTTCTCAGCATTTATAAGAGCGCGGAGAAAAACAGGCCGCCTTCCCCCGAGGAGATGTCCCGTATGGGCAAGCTTATCGAAGAAGGGATGAAGGCCGGCTGGTTACTCGGCACCGAAGGGTGTTTACCCAGCGCGCTGGGCGCTCGGGTCCGTCTCGACAACAGCACGATCACCGTCAAAGATGGTCCCTTCACAGAGGCCAAGGAAGTCGTGGGCGGTTTCGCCCTTCTCCAGGCCAATTCGAAAGAAGAAGCCCTCGAACTCGTTCGCAATTTCCTGCGCATCGTCGGCGAGGGCGAATGTGAACTCCGCCAGCTCTACGAAGCAGGCCAAAACAATTGCGCCGAGAAAGCTACCCACGCCTAACCCCGGCAATGGCAATGCAAATTGCAGCACGAATGAGTCGATGCTGGACCTCTGCCAACTTCTTAAAGAAATCGAAAAAAGGAGATTCTTTATGCGGTTTATGATGATTGTCAAATCTTCTGAAAGTAAGGGCTTCCCGCCGAAGGAACTTATGGACGCTATCGGCGCTATTTCCGAAGAAGCCGTGAAAGACGGCACGATGATTTCGAGTGGCGGGCTCTTGCCGACTGCTCAGGGCGCGCGTGTTCTGCTGCGGGACGGAAAGGTGACCACAGTGGACGGCCCGTTTGCCGAAGCCAAGGAAGTCATCGGCGGCTTCGCAATCTTTGAGCTGAATTCGCTCAAGGAAGCGGTAGATCGCGCCGAGCGCT
This sequence comes from Acidobacteriota bacterium, assembly GCA_018268785.1. Classification (GTDB taxonomy): domain Bacteria; phylum Acidobacteriota; class Terriglobia; order Acidiferrales; family UBA7541; genus Acidiferrum. Next base: position 5,348 of record JAFDVY010000038.1, read on the forward strand.
TCATGGAACTGCACAGAAAGTATTGGCCCGGCTGGGAAGGGGGAACGGAAATCCGTCCCATGTTCGGTCCCGGCGACCTGCCCGGACATTGCCAGGAGTAAGTTCGCGCGGCTCTGATCGCGCCCGCCTTGCACGCTGTTTGTGAAGATGGTCTGATGGATGGCCGTGACGCTGACCGACATCCATCACGCCACAATTCATCGAGCGATTGAAGCCGTCTGGCGTATCGAATCCGCGCGCGTCATCGCCAGTCTTGCGCGCATGGTCCGCGACGTCGGCCTCGCCGAAGAACTCGCGCAAGACGCCCTCGTTGCCGCACTCGAAAAATGGCCGGAATCCGGCATCCCGGACAATCCCGGCGCTTGGCTTACGGCTGCCGCCAAACATCGCGCTCTCGACCATTTTCGCCGCAACAAGCTTCTTGAGCGCAAACATCAGGAACTCGGTCGCGAACTGAAGTCGCAACAGGAAGCGGCAGTGGCGAATTTTGAAATCGCGGAAAACAGTGAGATTGAAGATGATTTGCTTCGTCTGGTATTTATTTCGTGTCATCCCGTTCTATCGACAGAAGCGCGTGTTGCGCTGACGCTTCGTCTGCTCGGCGGCCTCACCACCACGGAAATCGCCCGCGCCTTTTTGACGCCTGAGCCGACCATCGCGCAGCGTATCGTCCGCGCAAAACGCACGCTCTCCGACGCCAAAGTTCCCTTTGAAGTTCCCGCTCCAAAAGAACGCGCCGTACGGCTGTCTTCCGTCCTCGAAGTCATCTATCTGATTTTCAATGAAGGTTATTCCGCCACGTCCGGCGACGATTGGATGCGCCCGGATCTTTGCAATGACGCGTTGCGTCTCGGCCGCATGCTTGCCGAACTCGCGCCTAGCGAATCTGAAGTCCACGGCCTCGTCGCGCTCATGGAAATTCAATCTTCGCGTTTCTCCGCACGCACCACGTCTTCTGGCGAACCAATTCTCTTGCTCCAGCAAAATCGCGCCCTGTGGGATCAACTCCTGATTCGCCGCGGCCTCGCTGCGCTGGATCGCGCTCGCCAGGTCGGTCCCGCTGGTCAATATGTTCTGCAAGCCTCCATCGCGGCTTGCCACGCGCGAGCCCACATTGCCGATGAAACCGATTGGACGCTAATTGCCGAACTCTACGCCCAGCTCGCCGCGATCGCTCCTTCCCCCATCGTCCAATTGAATCGCGCCGTCGCCATCTCTATGGCGGAGGGACCCGCCGCCGGCCTCGCAATCGTGGACCAACTAGTCGAGGAACCTTCTCTCAGGAACTACCACCTGCTCCCGTCCGTCCGCGGCGATTTTCTGGCGAAGCTGGGAAGATTCGCCGAGGCCAGCGAAGAATTCGTCCGTGCCGCTTCCATGACCGCGAACGCCCGCGAGCGCGAATTGCTCCTCGAACGCGCCCGCAAAGCGGAACAACAAACTGTTTAGGCAATCGCGTCTCAGTCCGAACGTAACGACGCATTGGACACCTTCGCCAAACGCATCGCCTGGCTAACCGGGTTCGCGTGCTAAGCTTTTTTCCGCTTCTCGATTCGAACAAACATGTTTCGGAAAATTCTCATCGCCAATCGCGGCGAAATCGCCGTCCGCATCATTCGCGCCTGCCGCGAACTCGGCATTAAATCCGTCGTCGTTTTCAGCGACGTGGACCGCAACTCCCTTCATGTCCGGCTCGCCGATGAGGCTTACCCCATCGGCCCCGCGCCTTCGCGCGAAAGCTATCTCTGCCTCGACAAATTGATGACTGTCGCAAAACGTGCCGGCTGCGACGCGCTGCATCCCGGATACGGTTTCCTCGCGGAAAATCCCGCGCTGCCGCGAGCTTGCACCGACACATCTCTTACTTTTATCGGCCCAAGCGCCGAAGCGATGGAAGCGCTCGGCTCGAAAACTGCCGGCCGTTCTCTTGCGCGTGGCGTGGATGTTCCCATTGTTCCCGGCACAAATGACCCCATCGAAAATCTCGAAGAAGCCCGCGCTCTCGCGCAGCGCATGGGCTATCCGGTCCTGTTGAAAGCCGTCGCGGGTGGCGGCGGAAAAGGCATGCGCCTCGTTTCCGCCGACGCGGAATTTGAATCCGCGTTTCGCGATGCTTCCTCCGAAGCCATGAACGCGTTCGGGAACGCGAGTGTTTTCCTTGAAAAATATCTCGAAAAGCCGCGCCATATCGAAATTCAGATTCTTGCCGACGCGCACGGCCGCGTCGTTTCCCTCGGCGAGCGCGAATGTTCCGTGCAGCGCCGCCACCAAAAAGTGATTGAAGAAGCTCCTTCGCCCATCATGACGCCCGAATTGCGCAAGCGCATGGGCGACGCTGCCGTACGCATCGCGCGCGCCGGCGGTTACGTCAATGCAGGCACCGTCGAATTCTTGGTGGACACGCACTACGATTATTATTTTCTCGAAGTGAACACCCGGCTGCAGGTCGAGCATCCCGTCACCGAACAAGTCACCGGCCTCGATCTCGTCAAGCTCCAAATCGCCATCGCCGCGGGACACCGGCTTCCGTTTGCCTGGGAATCGATCACTCCGCGCGGCCACGCTATGGAAGTCCGCCTCTACGCCGAAGATCCCGAAAACAATTTCTTTCCGTCTCCCGGAAAAATTCTCTCGCGCCGGGCTCCGAGCGGCCCTGGAATCCGCCTCGACGAAGGCGTCTATTCCGGCTGGACCGTTCCCATGGACTACGATCCGCTTCTCGCCAAATTAATCGCGTGGGGAAACAGCCGCGAAGAAACCATCGCCCGCCTGCGCCGCGCTCTCGAAGAATACACGGTCACCGGAATCAAGACGAACACCGCGCTCTTCCGGAGGATTCTCGCCGAACCGGATTTTCTACGTTCGGAAATTCATACAAAGTGGCTGGACGAAATGCTGAAACGCCCTCACGCCGCTCCCGACACGGATTCTCATGCCGCCGATGCCGCCGCAATCGCTGCGGCGCTCTGGCAGGTCACGCACGATTCCGCGCCAACCTCTGAACGCACCGAACAAGACTCGCGTTGGAAGCTGGACGGGCGCAACCGCCAACTGGACCGCATGCCATGAAATACGAAGTGCTCCTCGGCGGGAAAACTCGCGTTGTGGAACTCATGCGCGACGCGGAAAAATGGCGCGTGTCGCTGGACGGCAAACCAATCGACGCCGACGCAATCGAAGTTGCGGCGAATACTTTCTCTGTTCTGATCGAAGGGGAATCCTGGGAAGTGCGTGTCGCCCCGAAGCCGGATGGAACGCTCGTGCTGCACACAGGGATCGCGGAGTTCGTCGCGCAAGTGGAAGACCCTCGCACGTGGCGGGGCAGGCGGCACGGCGCGATGGAAGCGGAAGGGCGCCAGCAGATTACGGCGCCGATGCCCGGAAAAGTCGTGCGGGTCCTGGCGAATCCCGGTGATACCGTGGAAGCCGGCCAAGGTTTGCTCGTCGTGGAAGCGATGAAAATGCAGAACGAAATCCGTTCGCCGAAAAACGGAAAAGTGGAAAAAATTCTTGTGAAAGAAGGACAAGCCGTGAACGCCGGAGAAATTCTCGCCTGGGTCGACTAGAAATTCCCGCCGAAAAAAAATAAGTCCAAAACTAAAGCTATCGCTATCTCACAAAAGCTTTCTTTAGGAGGTGGGGCTTGAGCCTCACGCAAGGAAGCACCGACTGTGGGCTTTAGCCCACGAAGGAAGCCCTTGCGCACTCGGGATTGATTTATGAGATGGCTGCTTCTAATTCTGTGGAGCGCCCGTCTTGCTGGGGAAGTTTGTTTTCGCGGCATCGGGCAGGCGGCCGGCTGCTTCGATCACCTGGCGCGCCAGATAATTTGTGACTTTCGCTTCGTCGCGCACCGTGGCGAGATACGCGGCTTTCAAAAGTTGTTCCTTGCGGCTGCGCAGCGTGTCGCGGATGGTCTGCTGGACCTGCGGATCGTTGATGCCGCGCTGGCCTGGCGCTTCGCGCGCAACGAGCTTCAAAATATATGTGCCGTCTTTCAGCACGATCGGCTGGCTGACCTCTCCCGCTTTCAGCGCCAACACGGCTCTCTTCAAAGCCGGGTCCGAGCGGTTCAAACCCGATTCGGGAACGTAGCCAAGATCGCCGCCGGTCGCCGCCGAATTCATGTCTTCGGAATAGTCCATTGCCAGCGTGGCGAAATCCGCTCCGCTGTTCAGCCGGTCCATCAGCATTTTTACCTTGCGGCTGACTTCCGCTTCATTGGTCGCGTCGTCATTCTTGCGATTCCGAATTTGCTGTTCCTTGCGCGGCGTGACCAGGATTTGCGCGATGCGGTACTGCGGTTCAGCCACATTGAATTGCTGCTTGTTGGCGTTGTAAAAATCCGCGACGTCCTGGTCGCTGATGCTGATTTTTGCCACCACTTCGCGGTTCATCAATTTCGTGATGGATTGCTGCCGGCGCAGATCGCTCTTCAGGTCGTCCACCGTGATGCCGCGCTCCTTGAGCTGCCGCTGAAATTCGTCCTCCGTGTACGGGCTCTTCATTTCGGTGAATTTGTCTTCCACTTCACCGTCGCTCGCCACGAGGTTCAGTTTTTTCGCGCGCTCCAGGAGAATCTGGTTGTTGATCAGTTCTTCCAGAATATTCAGCTTCAGCGAAAGCGCTTCTTCCTGCGAAGGCGGCTGCCCCTCGGGGCTGACGCGCGTGCGGTAATACTTGTCCACTTCGTCGCGCTTGATGTCCGTCCCGTTAACCGTGGCCCAGACGTCCGGCGCGGGCTGCGAAACCTTGTTGCAGCCTGTCAGGAAGACAGAAAAGGCGGGCAAAACAAACACGGCCGCGAGAATTGCGCTCGCCGTGCGAGGCGAAACCATCTTGGATGGGTTCGGGCTCATTTGGTTCAAGAGGGTTAGCTCAAGCCGCTTTTTTTGCGCGGGAAGCTCCGGCTTTGGTTACTTTGCCGGCGCGGATGCACGCTGTGCAAACGCGAAGATGCTTGTGTGCGCCCGCTACCACGGCGCGAACGCGCTTCAGGTTCGGGTTCCAGCGGCGGCGGCGAGTATTGTTCGCGTGGCTGACCACGTTGCCGTATTGCGGCCCTTTGCCGCAGAGATCACACTTCAGTGCCATGTCGGTTCCTGCTGATAGAAGATTTAGTAAAACGAGACTCTCTATTGTAGCAGACGAAGGAAGAAAGTGGCGAGCATGGAATGTGCGTGAAATTGGAAAAGTTCTTCGCATACCCGTTTCCGATTCCGCCCTGGCGCAACGCATTTGACTCGTGAAAATTCCGGTGTTAGCATGCGCGCCATGGCAAAGGTAAGAAAGTCATCCTCCCGATCGGGCGCCAAGGCAAAGTCATCTAAAATGAAGAAAAGAAAAGGTTTAATGGCCCCAGCGCCGGTTCAGCGCGGCGGCGTCGAACTGGTGAATCCCCTGGTGCAAGCGCAGATGAAGACCTACGACGAAGCGCTCGCACTGTTCCACCAGCAGAAATACTCAAAAGCCAAGCAGGAATTGGAAAAGGTGCTCGAAGGGCCGAGCAAAGAACTGGCCGACCGCGCAAGAATGCACATCAAGATTGCCGAACAGCGCATGAAGCCGACTTCCGAACAAAATCCAAAGACGGCGGAAGAGCATTATCAGCGCGGCGTAACGATGATGAATCTGGGCCGCTGGGACGAAGCACGCGAGAGCCTGGACAAAGCGCGAAAGCTGGCTCCGAAGGCCGATCACATTATTTACGCCGTCGCTGCGCTCGACTGTCTGACCGGCGAAGCGGATGCCGCGCTCGCGAATCTGAAAATTGCCATTGAGCTGCGCTCCGCAAACCGCTTCCATGCGCGGAACGACGAAGACTTTGCTTTCCTGCAGGAAGATCCGCGGTTCACCGAACTGCTCTATCCGGAAAAAGACGGGCTCGGAGCCTGAATCTCTTGGTTTTGCGCGGAGCGAAAAGCGCACCTCGCCGTGTGTTTCTGCTAAAGTAGAACGCCCTTCAGCCCGCAGGAATTTTCGTGACCGCACAGTCCAGAATCAATCCAAAGAGTCGCGTGCAACGCGGCATGAGAGTGGTCGCTCTCGGCGGCGGCACCGGACTGTCTGCGCTGCTCCGCGGATTGAAACATCACGTCGTTCGTCGCCAGGAATTGACTCCGACCGATAAGCGCCCGATTTCGGATCTGGCGGCGATCGTCACCGTTACGGATGACGGCGGTAGTTCAGGGAGATTGCGCCGCGAGAACCGCATTCTGCCGCCGGGCGACATTCGCAACTGCATGGTGGCGCTGGCCAACGATGAAGCCCTGCTGAGCCGCCTCTTTCAATACCGTTTTCACGCCGGCCGCGGACTCACCGGACACAACTTCGGAAATTTGTTTCTGGCGGCTCTGACTCATGTGACGGGAGATTTTGCGGAAGCCGTCCGCGTTTCGAGCAAAGTTCTCGCAATTCGCGGCAGAATCTTTCCTTCGACGGTTGCCAACGTCACTCTCGAAGCCGTGCTCGAAAACGGCAAGCGCGTCCACGGCGAAACAAACATCACCGCGAGCCGCGTGCCGATTCGTAAATTGCTTTTGAATCCTCGCCGTGTGAAAGCTGTTCCGGAAGCCATTGAAGCCATCCGCCACGCCGACCTGATTTTGCTTGGGCCGGGCTCGCTCTATACGAGCATTCTTCCGAATTTGCTCATTCCGGAAATCGCACGGGCCATCGCGCGGTCGAAAGCCCCGCGTGTCTACATCGCGAATCTGATGACGCAGCCTGGCGAAACTACCGGGTATTCGGTCTCAGAGCATTTGAGCGCGATTCTGCGCCACGTTCCAGGGCGCGTCGTGGATTTTGTCGTCGCAAATCGCAAGAGTGTTTCGCCGGAAGTCGCCCGGCGCTACAAAAAAGAAGGCGCCGAGCGCGTGATTGCGGATTTACCGGCTCTGCAAAAGCTGGGCGTCCAGGTGATTCTGGATTCGCTGCTGGAAGAGCAAAACGTCATCCGCCACGACTCAGGGAGACTGGCCCGGCTGTTGCTCGAAGAGTTTCTGATTTCTCGCTAAAAGCTTTCCCCAGGGAAACTGACGAATCGGCGTGATATCCGTCAAAGGGAACGGGGGGTGCCGGAACTTTCCCCGGCAATCGCTCGTTTCAACGAGGAAGCCAGTCTGGAGACAAAAATGATAATTTCACGAACTTCTCACCGCCTGTTGGTGCACCTGCTCTGCCTCGCGGCAGCCTGCGCGGCGCCCTTTGTGGCGAGCGGCCAGAGCACCCAAATCATGGTGACGCAAGCCCCCGTCTGGGCCGGCAAGCCGGACATCGCGGCTTTTGAAAAACTGGAGAATGAGCGGCTCGCAGCGGGGCAGCGGGCCATTGACCGGATTTTGGCGGTCAAAGGCGCGCATACCGTCGAAAACACTCTCGTCCCCTACGACGAAGTCACGCGGCAGTACAACTCTGCCGGGTACCTGGCCGGGCTGATGTTCCAGGTTCACCCCGATGCAAAGTTTCGCGACTCCGCGACGGCAATGACCTCAAAAGTCGGCGCGGCTGGTTCGTCTCTCTCTCTGAATCAGGGCGTGTACAAAGCGCTGGCGGCGATCGATTTGACCGGCGCCGATGCGGCCACGAAATACTACGTGCAGCGGCAACTACTGGAATTCCGGCTGGCCGGCGTGGACAAAGACGACGCGACGCGCGACCGCCTAAAAAAGCTCTTCGACAAACTGACCGATTTGCAGGTGGCCTACGACCGCAACATCTCGGACGACCAGCGCAGCATCACCGTGAATTCGGCGGCCGATCTCGACGGGATGCCGAAAGATTTCATCGAAGCGCACAAGCCGGGAGCGGACGGAAAAATCAAGCTGACCACCAACTATCCTGACGCCTTTCCGATCTTCACGTTTGCGAAAAGCGACGATGTGCGCCGGAGGCTTTTCATCGAATTCGATAACCGCGCGTATCCCAAGAATCGCGAAGTCTTGATGGACATGATTCGCACACGGCATGAAATCGCGAGCACCATCGGCTATTCGTCCTGGGCTGATTTCAACGCGGCCGACCGCATGATCGGCAGCGCAAAGAACATTGCGGATTTCATTCAGCAGGTGGATGCGGCCGCAAGGCCGGTTGCGCAAAGGGAGTTTGCAACGCTGCTCGAGGAAAAACAGAAAACCGAGCCCGAGGCAAAGGAAATCTCGGATTACGAAAATTACGCGCTGCGCGAACAGGTGCGGCGCACTCAGTTCAATTTTGACTCGACTTCCGTGCGCCCTTACTTGCCTTACCAGAGAGTGAAGAAAGGCGTGCTCGACACCGCTGCGAAATTGTTTGGCATTTCGTTTGTGCAGGAAGCGGGAGTTCCGGCATGGGATCCGAGCGTCGAAACGTGGGATGCCTTCGATCAAGGGAAGATGATCGGGCGCCTCTATCTCGATATGCACCCGCGCGAAGGAAAATTCAGCCATGCGGAAATGGTGCCGGTGCTCGATGGAATCAAAGGGAAGCAGCTTCCAGAAGCGGTGCTGGTCTGCAATTTTCCCGCGCCAACCTCAGACGATCCCGGATTGATGGATTACACCGACGTCGTGACGTTTTTCCACGAGTTCGGCCACCTGATGCACTGGATTCTGAGCGCCCAACAGTGGGCGGGAATCAGCGGCATCAGCATGGAGTCGGATTTCGGCGAAGCGCCTTCCGAAATGCTCGAAGAATGGATGCACAGCCCGCAAGTGCTGGCCACGTTTGCCAAACACTACAAGACGAACGAACCGATTCCCGCCGAACTTGTGGCGCGCATGAATCGCGCCGATGCCTTTGGCCGCGCGAGCTGGGTCACGCGGCAAAATGTCTTCACCGCGACTTCCTTCGATCTTTATAATCGCAACCCGGAGGACGTGGACCCGGACAAAATTGTGCTCAACGACGAAATCAAGTACAGCATGTTTGCGCCCACGCCGGGAATTCACGATTACGCCTCATTCGGGCATTTGGCCGGATATTCTTCCGCCTACTACACGTATTTGTGGGACAAGGTAATTGCCGAGGATTTTGTAACCAAGTTCGATCGCCGGGATTTGCTGGCTCCGGCGCCCGCCGCACGATACCGCAAACTGGTGCTGGAGCCTGGCGGCTCGAAGTCGGCCAACGATCTTGTGAAGGATTTTCTTGGCCGCCCGCAAAATATGGACGCGCTGAAGCGCTGGATGTCCGAGCAGTTTGCACCCGCGCCCGCGGACTAGCAGCCGTTTAAGCCATTTCATAAGCACTCCTTTGGGGGCCGGAGCTTTAGCTCCGGCCTCTTCAGTCAACAAAAAAGGGCTTCAGCCCCCGAAGAACTGCTTCAGCAAAATACGCAGCCTTCCTGCGTCAGGCTCCAAACTGCCGTTGTTGCTTTCGCCGCGTCACGCACTTGTCAAAGGCCGCAAAGAAAATGGGCGTGATATAAACGGGATAAGGAACTCCGAATCTACGCAAATTCCGAATTGGGCCCTGGAGAGTCTTCTCCTGAGGTGATTTCGTGACTGACGAACGGCGCCGAACCCCCCGCTATCCATTCATAGCCGTAGCGGAATTGATTGACGAACAAGCCCGCATGAAAACGGAAACTCGCGTCAGCGAGTTAAGCCTGCACGGCTGCTATTTCGACACGGTAAATCCGCTGCCCGATGGCACGCCGATTCATGTGAAGATTTATTTCGAGAACGAATTTTTCGAGGCAAAAGGCAAAGTAATCTACGCGCAGCCAAATCTCGGAATGGGAGTGACGTTCGATGAAATTCCCGCTTACGCGACTCCCGTGCTGAAAAAGTGGCTCTTGCGCGCCATGGTCGGCTCCAAACCCAGCTGAGTCTTGCCAGGCCGCCTCACGAATTCCCTTATCTGACACTTTAGCCCGCTCGAAGGAATGTCCACTCTCCTGAAATGGCCAATTTCTGGTCGTAGCAATACACGAACATCGCCCAGGCGTTACCAGAGGGAGGCAGGGGCGAAAAATTCGGTTGGGCGCCGGGGCAAAGTCGCGGAAACTAGGGTTAACCGAAAGCGTTGCCGGACTGTCTTGGACTAGAATGGGTCGCGGGGCGTACCGGTTTCCAAGTGCAATTGTGCCCTGAAATTCGGGGCAGGTCTGATTGGCCGAGCGGGACAGGCTGTGCTATAAGTTTGGGGCTTCGTTTCGGCGAAAGGCGTGGGCCTTCTGCCCTTTTTATGCCGAAAAGGCCCTGAATCTGGCTGCAAAGAGACTTAAAACGATTGAGCGGTTGGGTTAGAAACTTAGGAACGACGACAAGTGCCTTTCATCAATTTTCCTGCGCGCGAAATCAACTGCAAGCTTGTGTACTACGGTCCAGGTTTGGGCGGAAAGACCGCGAACCTGCAATGGATTTACGACAACACCGGGCAAAATCAAAAAGGGAAAATGGTTTCGCTGGCGACGGAGACCGACCGTACGCTGTTCTTCGATTTTCTGCCGTTGGACCTGGGCACGGTACGCGGATTCAAAACGCGCTTTCACCTCTATACGGTACCCGGACAGGTCTTCTATGAAGCCAGCCGCAAACTCATTTTGAAGGGCGCGGACGGCGTTGTGTTCGTGGCGGATTCGCAGGAAGAGCGGCTCGACGCGAATTTTGAAACTCTGGAAAACCTTCAGGAACACCTGAAAGAGCACAACCTCAATTTCGACACGATTCCCTACGTGCTGCAATTGAACAAGCGCGATTTGCCCAATGCAATGAGCGTGGATGCACTATCGAAACAATTGCAGAAAAAAGGCGAACCCGTCCTCGAAGGCGTCGCCATCAAAGGCGTCGGCGTCTTTGAAACCCTGAAAGAAGTGGCCAAGCTCGTCCTCGCCGAACTCAAAAAGGGTGGCTAGACCTGTTAGAAGAGATAGAAAGTCATCTCAATCGGAACCAATCCCGTTACCGGTACTCCTTCTTTCAAGACTGGTCCGCAACGCCACTTCTTCAGAACAGCAAGTGCAGAGTCATTTAGCCCGAAGGGTAGCCCTCTAACAATGCGGGGCTCAGTTACGCGGCCATCCGTTGTGATAAGCGCTTCTACAACAAGAGAACCACTTGCGTGAGCAAGCCTGGCTTCGTTTGTAACTTCTGGATCGTCGCGGCGGCGACAGCCCGGAACGGTAACACCATTCTGCCCTACGCGATAGAATTCCAGCTTTGGGTCAGAAATCTCGATGCCGTAGGGGTATTTCCCTGATTCGCCGAGGAGTTCGAGTGGAGCAAGCGCTGGCGATGTATCCAAGCCATCGAGGTTTGCGTCTTCACGCGTTTTTTCCTCACGTTTTGCTAGATCGTCGCTTTGTTTTTCCAATTTCCGGGCATCCAGGAATCGAATGGTCAGATGAAGTGCTGTGCCTTCCTTGCCAATTTCGCCAACCACAACCGCATTTGCGGACATCTGCATAGCAAGCCAACGAGCGGCATTGTGCTCTGCAAGAAAATGAGTCGGAATGCGTTCCCGCGCAATAAATTGCAGCAGATTGTCCCGGTTCACAACGCGAATGTCAGTTGCAGCCTTACCGAGTTGAATTGAGAGTTCGTCGGCAAGCTGTATACCGAGTGGTGAGGTCGCCCCTGTTGAGTCGGAGAAATTGTTGACCAGAACCAGGCATGAATTTGTCTTGCAATCGACGTCTCCAAGATGATGAGAGACCCGGGTTGCCAGCGTGTGGATTTCCTCCACTTGTGCAGAAGAAAGCGTGACTGAGGGACGAAGGAATTGGCCGCACGCAATCGTCGAAGTAGAAGAAAGCAGAAAGAGTGCTAACGATGTAAAGAAAAATGTTCGCAGGCTGGACAGCATAGAAACCTCTTTAACCTATGCAAAGGCTTTGAGGGCCAGGGCTTCGGAGTCGAAGGTGGGGATGGCTTCGACGAGGCGTGTGACGGTGAGCGCGTCGCGGACGCGGCCGGCCTTGCACACCAGGTGCATCTTGCCATTTTCGCGGCCAAGCGCGATGGACATGCGCACGAGCGAAGAAATTCCCGAGCTGTCAATCTGCGGAACGCCATCCAGCATGACCACGACTTTGCGCGCGCCGCCTTGCAGAACAGATTGCAGTGCCATCGTGAGCTGCTCGCTCGAATCGCCGATCGTCAGGCGGCCGTGTACGTCGAAGACGTGGATTCCCGCGTCTTCGCGAACGTTGATTTCGATGGGAGCGTAAAACGCCATTTGTTTAGACAAAGCCGGGCGAGAGCCGGGACGGCATCTACGCCGAAAGGCATTATACGATGAGGCGGCGGGGAACCAAGTAAATGAGATTGGTAAAAGTGCATGACTGGAACGTGAGCCCTGCGGAGGCCCGGGAAATCCAGGAGAGGCTGCGCACGAAATGGGATGGCGCGGACCGCCTGCCGGAGATAAGAACGGTTGCAGGGCTGGATGCCGCGTTCTTGCTGACGGGGTCGCAGGCGCTGAAAAAGAATTCGCGATGGAACGCATTGCGCGAAGCGAATCGAGCGATTGGCGGCGTTGTTGTATTTCGTTTTCCGGAAATGGAGGAAATTGAGAGAGCATCTGCCGCATTGCCGTTGCGGTTCCCCTATGTTCCGGGATTTTTGAGTTTCCGGGAAATTCCCGTGCTGCTTGCTGCGCTGGGAAAATTGAAGAAGATGCCGGATTTGCTGTTTTGCGATGGGCAAGGGTATGCGCATCCACGCCGCATGGGATTGGCGACGCATTTGGGGATTTTGCTGGACCGGCCAACGATCGGTTGTGCGAAAAGCATTTTGATCGGCAGGCATGGAGAATTGCCTGCGAAAGCGGGAAGCTGGACGGAATTGCGCGACGAAAAATCCGGCGGCGAAACGATTGGGGCAGCGGTGCGAACCCGGGGTGGCGTGAAGCCGGTCTATGTTTCGCAGGGTCACAGGATCTCGCTTGAGAGCGCTATAGGGCTCACGCTGGCCGTTAGCGATGGAGTGCGGATTCCAAAGCCAACTCGCGAGGCCGACCGGCTGGTGAGCCGTGTGAAACGGTTGATAGTGCGGTAAGCACAAGATCGAAGATGCCACCCTGAAGGGTGGCGCTACAAAAAGCAGCATTCACATATATCGGAAAAATGGATTCAGGGAATCGAAATTTCGCGACAAGAGGAGTCAGGCAGGCGCGTATAATTTCGCATGCCAAACGCGGCATTCCTCTCTGGAGCCAGCCGGATGTCCCTCACCGCCGCGAAGATTTTGGCAACGGGGTGAAGCGAGTGAATAAGAGAATTTTGAAGTGTTGCAGTCTTCTTTTGCTGGTGGCAATTTGCGCGATGCCGGTTCGCGCGCAGCAGTCCGCAGCTCCCTCCGCCGCTCCCGCCTCGAGTAATGCCGCCCCGCAGGACAATTCCAAGGCCGTTAACGACAAGCTGGCCGATTTGGAAAAACGTGTGAGCGCAGCGCAATCCGCCGGCGACAACGCCTGGATGCTGGTGAGCGCGGCGCTGGTGCTGATGATGACTGGGCCGGGCCTGGCACTTTTTTACGGCGGCCTGGTGCGGCGCAAGAATACGCTCGCGATCATGATGCAGAGCTTTGCGATGATGGGATTGATCACGGTGCTTTGGGCACTCGTGGGATACAGCCTGGCGTTCGGCGGCAATGGACATTTCATCGGAGATTTTTCGCATGCGTTCTTGCGCGGCGTGGGCGTTGATCCCAATCCGGATTACGCCGCGACAATTCCGCACATGACGTTCATGATTTACCAGTTGATGTTCGCCGTGATTACGCCTGCGCTGATTACCGGCGCGACCGCGGAGCGGATGAAGTTCAGCGGCACGGTGCTGTTCATGACGCTGTGGTTTTTCTTTGTGTACGCGCCGCTTGCGCACATGGTTTGGGGCAAGGGCGGCCTCTTGAACGCGGCGTTCGGAGGAAAATTTCCTACACTGGATTTCGCGGGCGGAACGGTCGTGCATATTTCCTCGGGCGTGTCCGCGCTGGTCTGCGCGCTTTACCTGGGCAAGCGAACCGGTTTTCCGAAGCATCCGATGCCGCCGCACAGTCTGGTGCTGAGCTTTATCGGCGCTTGTTTGCTGTGGGTCGGATGGTTTGGATTTAACGCGGGAAGCGCGCTGGCCGCGAGCGGCCTTGCTTCCAGCGCGTTTGTTGCAACGCATTTTGGCGCGGCTGCGGCTGCAGTTGGCTGGAGCGTCGCGGAATGGCTCAAGAACGGCAAGGCCAGCGCGCTCGGCGCAATCTCCGGCGCGGTAGCAGGACTCGTGGCCATTACTCCGGCGGCGGGCTTTGTAGGACCGATGCCGGCGCTGGCGATTGGGCTTGTCGCAGGCATCTTCTGCTATTTGATGGTTACGCGAGTGAAAGCGCTCTTCGGTTATGATGACGCATTGGATGCGTTCGGCGTGCACGGCGCGGGCGGAACGATCGGCGCGCTCTTGACCGGCGTTTTCGCGCAACAGGTGATCAATCCGATTTTTGGAGCGGGCAAACCAGTGGGCGGGCTTGACGGCCACTGGGGGCAAGTGGGCAACCAGTTGATCGGCATCGCGATCTCGTGGGGATTCGCGCTCGTTGGAACGATCCTAATCCTGAAGATCACGGATCTCGTCACCGGATTCCGCGTAACGGAAGAGCAGGAACACGAAGGCTTGGATGTTACGCAGCATGGCGAAGAAGCCTATTACATGGAAATGTAAGATTTTGGAAAAAGAGGCCGGAGCAAAACACCGATGATGAAATTGGAAGCGATCATTCAGCCGTCGCGGTTCGAGTCCGTGAAGGACGCGCTGCGCGAAGCGGGCATCGAAGGAATGACGGTGACCGAAGTGCGCGGCCACGGAAGGCAGAAGGGCCACACGGAGGTATACCGGGGACGCGAGTATACGGTGGACCTGCTGCCGAAGATCAAACTCGAAATGGTGCTGCCGGACAAACTGGTGAATCTGGTTGTGGACACAATATTGAAGACGGCCAAGACAGGAAAGATTGGCGACGGTAAGATATTCCTTACGAAGGTGGACGAGGCAATCCGGATTCGCAACGAGGAGCGCGGCGAAAGCGCGCTCTAGGAAACGTGACCTCCGCCGCGCGCCCCGGTCTCCCGCCGGAGAACCACCCGAACAAACCAATGACAGGCCCAGGCATATCCCTATCCGTGCTCGGTTCGCGATGCGAGCGCGAACGAGCGCGCATACGAAAAGAGTTTGAGAACGGCGTTGGTGCGAGGGAGACGCTGCACGCGCTTTGCGATCTCGCCGACGAGGTCTTGCAAAAGGTATTCCAGGACGCGCTGAGGCTGCACAATTCGTCCGCCGAGGGATTGAGTTTGCTGGCGCTCGGGGGTTATGGCCGGCGGATGTTGTTCCCCTATTCCGACCTGGACATTCTTTTTCTTTTTGCGAACGACAAGGCGGAAGAAGAATCTCGATCGCTGATCTCCGAATTTTCGCGCGCGATGTGGGATCTGGGTTTTCGGGTAAGTTCGGCGGGACGCACGATCGACGAGTGCAAGCGCATTGAAGAAGACAATGCGGAGTTCCATCTGGCGCTGCTGGACCGGAGATTTCTGGACGGCGACAAGGCATTGTTTGAAAAACTGGACGCACGGATACTTCCACCCTCGGAACGACAGGCACGGCCCTTTCTTTTCGCGCAACTGCACCGGCTGACGAAAGAGCGGCTAGCGCGCTACGGGAACACGATTTTTCACCTGGAGCCGAATGTAAAGGAGGCGCCGGGCGGAATACGGGATTATCAAGCGGCGTACTGGCTGCGGCAGATTCTGGGCGACCGGAAGGATTTGCGCGGTTCGAGCGCGGCGGAGGAACAGCTATCCGCGGACGCGGTGGAATTCCAAAGTTCGATCCGATGTTTTCTGCACTACAGCAACGGGCGAAACGACAATGCGCTGACTTACGAGCTGCAGGCAGAGGCGGCGGAAAAGTCGCTGGGAATCGACGGCGGGGAACAGCGAACTGCGGCGGAATGGATGCGCATCTATTTTCGCCACGCGCGAACGCTGAACCGGCAGCTTTTGCGCTATCTGGATCAAAAAATGACCGCTCCCTTGAGTTTGAAGGAGCGGTTTTTTTCCGCGGCGCGCAGCGTGACGAAAAATGAGCCGCTTGCCAGCGGCGATTATTGCATTCGCAGCGGGCAGATCGAAGTTCTGAACCAGCAAGCTCTTTCGGACCGCGCGGTGATGTATTCAATATTCGCGGAAGCGGCGCGCACGGGAACTCCGCTTGCGCCGCAAGCGGAGCGCAGCATTTCGTACATCATGACGCACTCGGAATTGCCGGTGATCAACCAGGCGATTGAGTGGGACACATTGAAAGAGATTCTTGCCGGAGATTTTCCGGGCGTGGCGCTGCGGCCGATGCACCGGCTCGGATTGCTGACGGAAATTTTGCCGGAGTTCCGGGCAATCGATTCGCTGGTGGTGCGCGATTTTTATCATCGTTATACGGTGGACGAACATTCGCTGCGAACGATCGAACATTTGCAGGAATTAGCGGATCCGCCGGACGAGCGAGGAGTTTCGTTTGCACCGCTCTGGAAAACGCTGGACAGGCGCGATTTGCTGATTTTTGCGCTGCTGCTGCACGACACCGGCAAGGGGATGCCGGCGGAGAATCACGTGACGGGGAGCCTGGAAGCGCTCGAAACCGCGGCGCACAGACTGGGGCTGACCACGGAGGAAGAAGCGGAAGTCCACTTTTTGATCGAGCAACATCTGGTGATGTCCGCGACAGTGCAGCGGCGCGACATTTTCGATCCATCCATCGTTTCGGGCTTTGCGGAAGCCGTGGGGACGCTGGAACGGCTGCAGCGGCTGACGCTGCTGACGTATGCGGACATTCATGCGGTGAATCCGGAAGCGCTGACGCCGTGGAAGGCGCAAATGCTGTGGCAACTCTTTGTTGCGACGTCCAACCACTTCAGCCGGACTTTGGATCGCAACCGGCTGCACGCATCGGATGAAAAATCGATGCTGGAACAAGTGCGAGCGCTGATGCCGAACACGAAAACGGCGGATCTGGAGCGGTTCCTCGAAGGATTTCCCCGGCGGTATCTTGCGGTCCATTCCGCAGCGGAAATCGCGCGGCACTTTGCGATGTACCAGAATCTGGGCAGCACGCCGCTGCAAACGGAGCTGATTTCCGAGCGGCATGGATTTTCACTGACGCTGCTTACCGCAGACCGTCCGGCGCTTTTCTCGACGATTTCCGGCGTGCTTGCCGCGTGGGGAATGAACATCATCAAGGCGGATGCATTTGCGAATGCGGCCGGGGTCGTGCTCGATACGTTTCATTTTGCCGATTTGCACCGCACGCTGGAATTGAATCCAACGGAGAAAGAGCGCTTCATGACGAGTTTGCACGATGTGCTGCAAAACAGGGCGGCGCTCGAGCCACTGTTGCAGAGCCGCGATGCGGCGAGCCGGACGCGCCCGCCGAAGGTTGCGGTGCAGACGAGGCTCAGCTTCGACGATTCAGCTTCGGCGCACAGTACCTTGCTGGAGGTGGTGGTACAGGATCGGCCTGGACTGCTCTACGATATAGGCTCTGCGCTCACACGGCTGGGCTGCAACATCGAAGTGGCGCTGATCGATACGGAAGGCCAGAAGGCGATAGACGTGTTTTACCTGACGTCGCAGGGCAAGAAGTTGACGGCACAGAAGCAGGAACTGCTTAAGGAAGTGTTGCAAGGAACGCTGGGCTAAGAGCAGTACTGGTCCCCACCCCTCCCCCTGTTTTTCGTAAGTGTTGATTCTAAAGATGGTTAAAGTCCTTTGTTTTCTATCAGATCTGTATGTGTTGATTCTAAAGGGGGTTACGGGTTCGCTCGAAATTCGCCCTAGAAAATAAAAAAGCGGCCAAAAGGCCGCAGCGCAAACTCGACGGAATGTGAACTAGCTAAAAAGCAAGGGGCAATTTCGGAAAAGATTTGAGAGGTTTGAGCCGCGAATGCACGCGACCAGGCAACATTGGGCTGCAAATCGGACGCGAGAAAGTGATAGATAGGGGCATGGAAAGACGCCCGTTTCTGAGAAGCAGTCTGGCGGCAGCATGCATTTGTGCGAGCTTGATTTTTGTGGCCGCGGCGCAAACGCGGCATGCTGATTTCTGGAAGCGGCTTTCGGAAACGGCGGTGATTGCTCCGCGAGGAAATGGTTGGGAGAGCGCTGGGACGTTCAATCCCGCGGTAGTAGTTGAGGATGGAAAATTTGTGATGCTCTATCGCGCGCAGGATGTGAACGGTACTTCGCGGCTGGGATATGCGGAGAGCGCCGATGGAATCCATTTTACGAGAGGAGCGGAGCCGGTTTTGTCGCCGGAAGCGACTTACGAGAAAGACGGCGGAGTGGAAGATCCGCGACTCGTGAAGATTGGTGAGACGTACTACCTGACGTACACGGGATACAACAAGAAGGATGCGCAGCTTTGCCTGGCGACTTCGCGCGATTTGATTCATTGGGAACGGAAGGGCGTGATTGTTCCCGCGTATCGTGGGAATTGGAACAAAGGGTGGACGAAATCCGGGGCGATTCTGACGACGAAGATTCGAGGCGAGTATTGGATGTATTGGCTGGGGACGGCGGCGGACAAGACGGATCAGATGGGGCTTTCGCGTTCTAAAGATTTGGTTCACTGGACGGAAGCGACGCAGACTCCTGTTCTTCCGCGCAGGCCGGGAAAGTTCGATTCACGCGTGGTCGAGCCGGGGCCGCCGCCGATTTTGACGGAAGAGGGAATCGTGCTGATTTACAACGGAGCGGACGACACTCTTGTGTATCGGACGGGGATTGCAATCTTCGACCGGAATGATCCGACGAGATTGGTGTATAGAAGCGAGTTACCCGTATTCGAGCCAGAACTTGAATGGGAAAAAACAGGGCAAGTGCCGAATGTGGTGTTTGTGGAAGGATTGGTGCGGTTTGAGAAGAGATGGCTAATTTACTATGGGGCGGCGGACAAGTATGTGGGAGTGGCGACGGCAGGTGAGATTCTGTCTGGAATTGCGGAGCAGAGAAAAAAGAACTAGAGCCGGTCTCAAAGATGGCTGCGAATTCTTCTTCAGCATTTCCTCAGGGGCTGAAGCCCCCTTTTTCGTTGACTTCCGATGTCGGAGCTAAAGCTCCGACCCCCAAGAGGTATTTATGAGATGGCTGGATGGCTTCCAGTTGGGGCCGAGTCCATTGCTGGAAACAAAAACCCTAGGCCGCTGAGATTCGCGACCCAGGGTTGATTTTTATCAGGACGCTGCCGAAGCATCGTCCTCCGGTTATGTCCCCAATTACGGCAGGTAGTAGCGGAACGAGAGGAAGACCATGTTGTTGACGGCCTTCGGAGAAATGCCCGCGTTTGCGGGCGTGTTGTTGTTGCCGGACCAGGCAGACTTCGTCAGGTAGGAATACTGAACACCCCAACGCAGGCCGCCTTTCGGACTGTTGTAGAACTTGTGCCAGAAACCGATGCTGGCTTCGCTGATGGCACGGATGTCTCCGGCGCAAGCTCCGCCGGTGCCCGGAGTCCCAGTTGCCGCTGGTGTGGTCTCTGTCGAACAGAGCGAGTTGTTAGCAAAGGGCGAGCCGTAACCGCCGGCTGTGGTCGTTACGGCGATGTTGGTAACCGATGGATAGAAGGGTTGTCCCGTCGCAGCAACTGCGGGAATGAACGGCGTGTTGGTGATTCTCACCGTGGTGTAGCCGGTGTATGCCGCGCGGCCTGCGTATTCCTGGCCGAAGTAGGCATACAGATCCAGCTTAGGGTTCGGGTGAATTTCCGCGCCGCTAAGCCATTGCGCGCTCTTGAGCAATGCGAGCGTGCCGTCCGGACGCGCCGTTGCATCGGGCAACTGCGCAGAGCCGTAACGACCGATGCCGCTGCCGGCAGTGAACTTGGAGTTGAGTTCGAGCTTCTTCGCAAAGAACGGTACGCGAGCGCTGGCGCCAGCGCCCCCGCCAGTACGGGAGTCGTTGAACGCACCCGCTGCATTCGGGGAGGTCGCCGCGGATTGTGCGCAGGTGACTTGAGCGCCGGCCGTATATTGCGTCACTGCGGTACCCGCTGCGTTCGTGCCGGCTGTCGGCGTATTCAGTGCGCAGGGATAAATGCGGTTGCGGAATTCGCTGACGATTCCGAACAATTCGTAGTGGCCCCAGCCCGGATCCAGCGCGGCCTTCAAGATAAAGTCCGGAGCTTTGTTGGCGGTGTAGCCCGTCGCATCGAACGCGTTGTACAAGCCGCCGCTATTGCCAGGAGCGTTGAGGAAGAAGTTCTGAGCTGCGGTAACCACTCCAGTGGCGGAGGTGTTGGAATAAGAAGTGAAACCGCGGCCGCCGATGGTGGTCTGCGGGCCTTCGACGGAGAACGCGAGTGCGAACTTGTCGTCAAAGTTCTTCACGACGCGGAATCCGTACTGGCGCGCCCAGGTGAAGCCCACGTTGTATTGGTGGTCAACGACAAGCGGGGTGGCTTCCTGGCGGTTGAGAATGCCCTTGCGGGTTTCTGTTGCGAGGCTCCACTGCTGGCCGCCGGTGAACGTCCAGCCGCTGTTCAGAGCTACCTGAGCAAAGGCTTGGCGCTGACGGAAGACATAGCTGTTGCTCTGGCGGTTGTTGGAGGTGGTTCCGGCGCCCTGGAAGTCGGCTTCGAAGTAGCCGCCAATCTTGGCGGTGCCGATGTTGCCTTCGAGAAGGGCGCTTACGCGGCTCTGGCGGCCGCCAAAGTTCATTTCGGAAACTTTGGAAAGGCTGTTGCCATTGAAGGGAGTGCTGGTGAAGGGCGTGTTGTCATCGGCGCTGATGGCGCGGGTGCGATACACGGTTTCAGCGGCAAAAAAGCCACCCGGTGTGATTGTGATGCCCTTGTACCTGATGGAGGCCGGCGAGTCTTCCGACTTCGGCTTGTCTTGAGCGGCAGCGGCGGAAGGTCCAGAGGCTGAGCGGACAGCGCCCATGTCGCCGTTCACAACGTGAACCGTCGCCGTTTCGGCTGAAGGAGCGGGTGAAGCGGCCGATGAATGCGTGGCGGCAAGCTGCGCGCGCAAAAGTTCGAGCTGCTTTTGCTGCTCGGCCATTTGCTGGGCTTGTTCGCGCATCATCTGGCGCAATTCTTCAATCTCTTCGCGATAATCCGTAGCCGGCTTTGCGGCGCCGGAGTTGTTGGTTTCCGTTTTGGCCGGAGTTGCAGTCTTGGCTGCGGCATCCCCCGAATTCGAATCATCGGCGCGAAGCGGTGCGCACACCAGCAGCGACCCGATGAGCAATGCTGACAACATCCTACCCATTCGATCCTCCCTGTGACTTAAGCGAATGATTCCACCCCGAAAAAAGAACAGAGCACAACAAGGTTATGACACTGCCCAAAGACAGAGGAAAAACTACCAGAGGGTGTGTGAACGACTACTTACTCCAGTGTTTCTGAATTGTTAAATGTGTTTCAGGGAGGGGAACGCGGAGGAGTGCGGGCAGGCAGCACTTTTGTTTTCAATAGATTAGGAGAAAAAACTGCGTTCCCTCAAGTGTGAACGCGCAGTTACAATGCAAAGTTCACGCTATTTTTGTGCCGGCGTGGACGGCGAAAACGATCTTACGATTCCCGTGCTTCCAGGAAGATGCGAAAGATTTCAAGGCCGGGTTGGCAAGATTGACGTAACATTCCACTACCGGAAAGACATATCCAGGTCGTCCAGGAAACTTTGATCGGGCCAAAATGGCTTGAAACGGCCCGAGGCACAGCCTCACGACCCTGCTTGGCAACCGTCCAATTCTGTACGTATGAGCATGGCAACTGTGCAAACAAAACAAGAGACTCTGATCAGACATCTGCTGGAAGGGACTTCTGCCAAGATCGGAGAAGAGTTCTTTCAAGCATTGGTACACGCGGCCGCGCAAGCCCTGGACGTGGCGGGGGTGTGGGTGACCGAATACCGGCCAGACGAGCGAGTGTTGCGTTCACTGTCGTTCTGGCTCAACGGCGACTACATAGAGGACTTCGAATACAAGATTGCCGGGACGCCTTGCGAGGTGGTGGTGGACCAGGCGCGCCTAGTTCACTATCCGGATCGCATCCTCGAACTTTTTCCGGATGATCCGGACCTGGAGAAACTGAGTGCAGTCAGTTTTGTTGGCGTCCCTTTTCTGCAGTCCGACGGGAAAGTTCTTGGGCATCTAGCGGCCGTGGATACGAAGCCGATGAAGCTGAATCCGGAGCTAGAATCCGCTTTCAAGATATTTGCGGCGCGGGCGGGGGCGGAATTCAAGCGGCTGCGCGCGGAAGCGAAGATTCGCGAGAGCGAGCAGCGGCTGTCGAGGCTGTTTGAGAGCGCGATGGATGCAATCCTCGAGCTGGACGAAGATCTGCGGATTTTACGAGCAAATGGATCCGCGGTGGCATTGTTTGCCTGCCCTGGGAAAGTTCTGACAGATCAAAAGCTGACGGAATTTTTGGCTCCTTCGAGTGCTCAGAAGCTTTCGGGAGTTTTGCAGGAACTGGAATCAGAATGCCAGCGTTATGCGTGGATACCTGGCGGTTTTGATGCGACTAAGTCGGACTGTTCAACGTTCACCGCCGAGGCCACCGCTTCCCGATTCGAGGTGAACGGGCAGAAGCGCTATAGCTTGATCTTGCGCAATGTGCAGGACCAACTGGCGGCGGAAAACCGGTTGCGCGAACTGCAAGAAGAGGCCGCGTATCTTTGGAGCGAGATCAACGAACTGCCTTATGGAAGCGAGATTCTGGGGAACAGCCTGCCGGTGCGCGATCTGATCACGGCGATTCATCAGGTGGCGCCGACGCCGGCCACGGTGTTTGTGAGCGGAGAAACCGGAACAGGCAAGGAACTGGTAGCTCGCGCGATTCACAATGCCAGTCCGCGCGCGGGAAAGCCGTTTGTGCGCGTGAACTGCGCGGCCATTCCCGCGGCGCTGAGCGAAAGCGAATTTTTCGGGCACGAACGAGGAGCATTCACAGGAGCGGCGACGCGACGCACGGGAAGATTCGAACTGGCCAACGGGGGCACGATTTTTCTGGACGAAGTTGGCGAAATGCCGCTGGAGCTGCAACCGAAGCTGCTGCGCGTTTTGCAGGAAGGCGAATTTGAGCCGGTGGGAAGCTCGCAGACGCGCAAGGTGGATGTGCGAGTGATTGCCGCGACGAATCGAGATTTAGCGGAAGAAGTTGCGGCCGGCCGGTTCCGAGAAGACTTGTATTACAGGCTGCACGTTTTTCCGATAACGGTTCCGCCGCTGCGGGAGCGCGGATCGGATGTGGAGCTTCTTGCTGCCCACTTGCTGAAGTGCAACTGCAAACGGATGGGCAAGCCGGCGCTTGAGCTGACAGCGGATTGCCTGCGGAGGCTGCGGTCTTACCATTGGCCCGGAAATGTGCGCGAGCTGGAAAACGTGATCGAACGCGCCGTGATTCTTGCGCGCGACGGAAAATTGAACTTGCGAGACGTGTTGCCGCTGACCAGCCTGCAGCCGGTTGCGGAGCGGAAAGGCGCGACTGCACTGGATGGACTGCAAACGAAGAAGGATCTTCGCGAAGCGGAGAAGGCCACCTTGCTGCGCGCGCTGGAAAAAGCGAAGTGGAAGGTTGCTGGGCCGCAAGGGGCGGCGCAGAAGCTCGGCATACCGGCATCGACACTTTCTTCAAGAATGAAAGCGCTGGGGATTGCGCGCCCCCGGTGACATTTGCCGGGAAAGCTCCTCGAAACGTCATTACGAAAACGCGGAAGTCACGAAAACTCGCGGGGAAATTTCAGCGCGAGACTTGGGCGAAGGCATTTCAAAAGAATAACTTAGCTTTGGATTGACGATGGCAGGGCGGGTGCATTGCTCCTTTCCAGGAGGATGCAAACGTGTTTTCCAAAAGTGTTTCAGCGCTGGCCGCAATCGCCTTTCTCGGCGTTTTGCCTGGCCCGCGCCAAGCAAGTTCACAGACGTCACAAAAGAAGCCGACAAAAAACGAAGTTGCCGTGGCGCACGCGCGGGAGCGTGTGCTTGCCATTCTGCGCGAAGAAAACGGATGCACCGCATGGTTTCGCGAGGCCGATCCGGATGCGGCGGGCGTGTTCGAATCGCTCCAGATTGGCATTGCGAAGAAGAAGCAAGAATTTGTGCAGCGCACGACGAATGAGAGGGGCGAACATTCCTATAGGCATCCCTGGGGCGGACGCTCGAACCAAATGGCGGGCCCCGGTTCGCTCGTGCAAGTGAATCCCGATGGGCCCTTTTTTACGGTAACGCTGCCGGTGGTCGAAACGCGACCGGGCGGTCAGATTCTCTTCTTTGGGGGATTCAGAATTCTGACGGTGGGCGGCTTTCCCGGCGATTCACCGGAAGCGCAAACGACGATCCTGTTGCACGAACTCGCGCATGTAATCGGAAGAATTCCAGAGGACGACGATTCGTGGGATGGGCGATCCAGCCGCAACACGGATGAAGTACTGCGGAATTGCAGGGGAGAAATCGTGGAAACTGCGCAGCGGGCTTCGCACGCATCCAGATGAAAAAAGGAAGCGCGGCGCCGGCCCGATTTAGCCGCGAAGAAGAGGCGCGAAAAATCGTGAGTGGCGAACTCTCGTGCGAAAGGCAGAGAAGGGGCTGCCGGTAACGCGCTGAAACTAAAGGTACAACCGGAAACCTGGGCTGGCACTGCGTTTGCGGAAGTGCTTTGTGAACGCGGTAAGAATCAAAAAAATTCAAAGCGAGGAAAAAATGCAAGAAACACTCTCAACAACCACAAACGGCGTGGAAGTGGCGCGGATTCACGAAACGATCGCGGCGGTGAAAGAAAATCCGCAGTCGGGGAAATTCAATTTCCGGATCCAAAATCGCTGGCTGAACGGCGGCGAAAATCTTTCGGAAGTGCGCCCGTTTTACGCGGGGGGTAAATTGACGAAGCACAAGACAAAGCTCGTGCTCTCCGCGGATGAACCGGAGATTTTGCTCGGGACCGACAACGGGGCCAATCCGGTGGAGCACCTGCTGCATGCACTGGCGTCTTGTGTGACCACGTCGATGGTGTATCACGCCGCGGCCAGGGGAATCGCGATCGAGCAGGTTGAATCGACCCTTGAAGGGGATCTCGACCTCCGCGGCTTTCTTGGCCTGGCTCCGCAAATTCGCAATGGATACCAGAACATTCGACTGACGGTACGAGTGAAGGCATCGGGCCTCACGGACGAAGAGCTGCGAGATTTGACGGCGCTCGGCCCGCGATTCTCTCCGGTGTATGACTCGATCACGCGCGGAGTGCCTGTGGAGTTCGTTGCAGAGCGGATTGCCTGACCTTGGATATTTGAGCGGCCGGGTTTTTGTGCGAGCCGCTGGCTGAAACTCCGGGACGGATGGGTGCACGGAGCCCGCCGTTCCGGATTTTTAGTTTCACAGGATTTTTTCGCGCTGGAAAAAATTCAAGATGATTTGGTGGACGTGACAGGGATCGAACCTGCGACCTCATGCTTGCAAAGCACGCGCTCTCCCAGCTGAGCTACACGCCCACGATGGCAATGGTTCTATTTTAGAGTATTTTTGCCGTTTTCAAAAACTTACCGGCAGCAGCTTTTCGCAGGCCGAAGGCAATCTGCGATTTGGAATTTAAGG
>JAFDVY010000039.1 GCA_018268785.1 Acidobacteriota bacterium
GGACATTTTCCTTCGTCTCATCAAAGTCATCGTCGCTCCGCTGATTCTGGGCACGCTTATCACTGGCGTCGCCGGTCACGGCGATATCCGCAAAGTCGGCCGAATCGGCTGGAAAAGCCTGCTCTATTTCGAAGCAATGACTACGATCGCGCTTGTCCTCGGCATCGCGGCTATCAATTTGACACGGGCAGGCGAAGGACTCGTCCTTCCCGCGAGTTCAGCAGAACCGGCTCCTCAAAGTGTCGCGCAACTCAAGTGGGACGACTTCGTCCTCCACATATTTCCGGAAAACATCGTTAAATCCATCGCCGAAAATCAGATTTTGCAGGTCGCGGTGTTCTCGATCCTTTTTGCAATGGCGCTTTCTCGCATCGCTGAGAAATACCGCACGCCGATTCTCAGTCTCGCTGAATCGCTCACGCAAACCATGTTCAGCTTCACCAACCTTGTCATGTATTACGCGCCGATCGGCGTCGGCGCGGCTATGGCCTACACCGTCGGTCACATGGGGCTGAGTGTTCTGTTGCCTTTGGCAAAATTACTTTCCACCGCCTATGGAACGCTGCTTGTCTTTCTGGTTTGCGTGCTTTTGCCCGTCGCGATCTTCACGGGCGTTCCGCTGAAGCGCTTTCTTGGCGCAGTAGCCGAACCGGCCACAATTGCATTCGCCACCAGCACTTCCGAAGCTGCGCTGCCTCGCGCAATGGAATGTATGGAATCTTTCGGCGTCCCGCGCCGCATCGTCGCATTCGTAATTCCGGCTGGCTACAGCTTTAATCTTGACGGATCAACTCTCTATCTCGCGCTCGCCTCGATTTTCGTTGCGCAGGCAGCCGGAATTCACATGTCCTGGCGCGAACAACTCTTCATGGTGTTTGCCCTCATGCTCACGAGCAAGGGCGTTGCCGGCGTTCCCCGGGCGGTTCTTGTCGTTCTCCTTGCGACCTCGTCGCTATTTCACTTACCGACAGAACCTATCTTCGTCATCCTTGGCGTGGACGCGCTGATTGACATGGCTCGCACTTCGGTAAACGTGATTGGAAATTGCCTGGCAAGCGCGGTGATTGCGCGATGGGAAGGTGAACTGGCCGAACCGCAGAACCCTGAATAGCCTGCTTCTTACTGAGGAATCGTTGTCCGGGACTTTACCCGCGGTTTTTCGTACGGGGCGCGGCCAGGTGCGACAATTCCCACTTTTTCGGCGGAAATTCCGCTTCCCAGGGCAAAGTGTAGATCTGTCTGGCGTACAAACTCCCCAGCCCACAGCATGATGTCCAGAAGTCGCGCTTTTTGCAGATTGCTCAGCGTTCGGGACTTCAACGAGACTTCTAGAGCACCCTGCAGACAACTGTTTACAGATCGCTTCAGCTCAGCAGTTCGCGTTGGATTGCAGCCGCTCTTTGCTCTCTCCTGGTCTATCTGTTCCAGAAATTCGTAACAACGCACAACAAAATGGTCGCAGCAAAGATTCTCATCGCCAATGGCAGTAATCTCAGGCTCTTGACATGCAGCAAAACGGCAAAGTTTTTGAACAGGCATCGCACGCAACTCTCCCAATTCCCCAACTGCCTTCGGGTCTTCAAATACCCTTACTGGTACGGCCATGACTTTATTCCCCCAGAAATTGTGAAAGCTGCATGGTGTTCGTTTCACACCATCCGAAATTTCAGCTCGCAAGTGAAAGCGCCTCTTCCGTGACCGCCAACGCCTGTAAGATTGCCGCGGCTTTTCCTTCCATCACGTGCGCCGAGAATGCCTGCACTCGGAGAGACTTATCCAGATATGGCGCAAGCTTTTCGCCCAGCCACCGTACTCGCCGCTCGCGCGCTTCCGCAAATCCGTCCGGATGCCAAAACGTAATCACGGTCACCAGGCGCGATTCCATTTCGGATACCATTACCAGCCCTTGCAAAAACTCTTTGTCCTGTGAAAAGGAATTCGAAACGATTTGATCGATAGTCTCGTGTACCTTTCCCTCTTTACCGGGCTTGAGAACAAACTCGGCTCTCAGAGCGACGGCATGCTCCTGCGCAATGTTCTTTGTCTTTTTTGTTTTTGATGGGGTTGAAACGAAGGCGGGCCCGGTCCCAAATTCCCCAACTACGGATTCTCGCAACGAAGTTCTCCTTCACTGCTCCCAGAAAGGGAGACGGATCGAGGATGGCTCTCCCACTCATCCCCGATCCGCCGCCTCAGGGGCACGCCAGGGGACAAGTTGTGTCCCGAGGGTGTAGGTTTCCCAGCTTTCAGGATTCCTATGCACGGTTAGTGAGCCTCCGGGCCGTTCCGTTTCATTCACGAAACTAAGGTTTCATTGCCCAACGGGAAAGTCAGGGCTATACTTCCCAGTCCTAGGCTCTCCCCGTGGATTTGTTCTCTTTTGACGACGACTATGTTCGGCGCCTGCGCGAGGGTGACCCCGCGACAGTGGACCATTTTGTCGCCTATTTCAGCCAACTTTTAAGAATCAAGCTTCGTTCCCGTTGGTATTCCCCTGATCGTATTGAGGATATTCAACAGGAAACCTTCGCCCGGGTTTTTAAGGCGCTCCAAACTGAAAACGGCATTCGTCATCCGGAACGGATTGGCGCTTATGTGAATTCCGTCTGCAACTTTGTGATCCACGAGAAAAACCGCGACGATTTCAAGAACCAGACTCCCGATGAATCTCAAGTTGATCCACCGGATAAGATATTGGACATAGAAGGCCTCACGATTAAGGCCGAAATCATGGACAATGTCCGCGGCTATATCGCCGCCCTTCCGCAACGGGAACAGGACGTCATTCGCATGATTTTCTTTGAAGAGAAAGAGAAAGATGAGGTTTGCAGATCGCTCCGTGTGGACAGAGACTATCTCCGCGTTCTCCTCCACCGTGCTATTGAGCACCTGCGCAAAAAGCTGTGAAATAACGATTTATTGGAGGCATGGCTCCGAACTAGGCAGGCAAATTAGGTGAAACGTTTTATCACCATCCTGCACTATACCTTCGGATGGAGACTATGGAACATAACGATGCAGTGCGGTTGCAAGCCGTTGAAAAATACATACTTGGCGAGCTTTCCCCCGCTGTCCGCGATGAATTTGAGACTCACTACTTTGACTGCGCGGTCTGCTCGTTCAATCTCCGCGCCGGAGTTGCCTTTGCCGCCGGCACGCGCCAACTTTTTGCCGAAGCCCCCGCCCGCGTCAGACGCGAGCATTCTGCTGGTTGGTTCTCATGGCTGAGGCCAATGATCGCTGTTCCAGTCATGGCCGTACTCCTTTTTGTCATCGGTTATCAGTACGTCTCTTCTCGAAGTTCTTCTGAAGTCGAGGCATGGTATTCCCTTAGCGACTCCTCGGTCCACGGGTCATCTGGCACTCGGATCGAGGCTCGGCGGGGGCAGGGTTTTCACATCTTGTTTGATGTTCTCCCAGCTCCTCAAAATCCTAATGCAACCTTGCTCGTGGAAGTCCAGGATGTAGCCGGTCGCACCGTTTTGAGGAAGTCTGTTTCAGCGCTACTGGCACAAAAGAGCTTAATTCTTGATCTGCCTGCGGATTTCAAGGAAGGCGAGTACAAAGTGGTTGTCTTCGACCTTGCATCCGGTTCTCCGGTTCGCCTTGAACAGCTTACGTTTACGGTTGCATTTTCTTCCTGAATTCTGCAAGCATTAGCGGCCCTGTAGACATTTTTGTGAGGTGATCCACATGTCCCCAAAGAGTCCCCGTACATTCCATTACCATGCTTGCGCCCAAGCGTTCAGCGCAAACTTTACTCGCCCCTTTCATCATCAGATCGATGTTCAGGCTCAGAGCGCCCTCCCCGTCATTGGCGGCCATGGCCATGCGCGCACTGAGAATTTCGAGTTCTGTAATTTCATTTCCTTTAAGAGAGGTTACAGCCATGTCTCCGGCGGTCATCAACTGGAAGACGATAGCAACAACACGCTCGCCACTTCGGCCCTCGAACATCTCAACATGTTCGACGTTCTTACTGTAGATAGCGTCGTCTCGCGCCTCTATTCGAAACATCCTGCTGGCGCGAAGGAAGGCAACATTACGTGGATTGGCAGCAAGTTCGAGAATCTTCGTATCGCCGGATTTCCCGTCCACATCGAATTGAACGTCCCGCTTTTTCAGAATCTGCTCACCTTCGATGCTGCCGAGAAAGCATTTGCCAAAGGCGGCGAATTCCGGAAAATAGCCGAGGACCCTCTTGGTACCGGGACCGCTCTAAAGCCCTCTGATGTGGACGGAGTATTTCTTTGTTCGATCGTCAAAGAGATCAAAGTCGATTCGCCGGGCGTCAAAGTGGAAGGACACTCCATCTACGTGCCAGGGTTTGGCAAAGTTTACTTGGGCGAATTGCTAATAAAGCGCGGAGAAAAAACTCTGACCATGCTTCGCTTCGAGCTTGGTTCGACCACCGGCGGCTCTGGTTCCGGCGGCGGCACAAAAACCAACGGCTCTCACTACCCCTGATTCTTGCGATATTTTGTGCGAGCCCCATGCTCCAAGTGGCTTGCCGTCGTTCTTCCGCCCAGGGTACTGCGCTATGCGAATCCGCCTGGAATCAGGCGCGGTTCGGCGATCTGCACACTGCTCTCATCTCTGCCGACTCGGGTCTGAAGGATTTTCCTCAATCCGACTCCGAGTTGCATTGGCGGTTTTTCGTTCTCAAGGCCGAAGTCCTGATGCGCCAGGGCCGCTACGAAGAGTCCCTTGCGTTCTCCGCCCAATCGCTCCCGCCTCAATTCGCCAATAGTGACTCCGCCGTTTGGCAATTGCTTTCGCGCGCCTCCTCGTTCACCTATCTCGAACGATATCCCGAAGCGGAACGCGCATTGCAATCGGCGCGATCTCTTGCCACCTCATCGCAGCCTCAGCTTGTCGGCGAAGTCCTCCTCAGGTTGGGTACGCTTTCATCGTTGAAGTGGGATCTCGATGCTGCCAAATCCTATTTCCTGCAGTCTCTCCAGTTTGCCCAGCAAAGCTCCGACCGATTTTTGGAAGCTTCGGCCCTCGGAAGTCTTGGTCTTGTTTCGGCCAGAATGGAGCGTTACGGAGAATCCACCGACTGGAATACAAAGGCACTGGAGATCGATCGTTCGCACGGTCTATCCAGTCTCGCTACAAAGGCTGAAGGCAACATCGGCTGGAATTACTATCTCGTAGGCGATTTTGAAAACGCCCTCTCCCACTATGATTTGGCCATTAAGGACGCGATTCGCTCCGGCCAGGAACAGGACCACGCAATCTGGCTCCTGAACTCCAGTCAGGTTTTTTACGACAAAGGCGACCTTTCCTTAGCTGAAAAATATGCCCTCGATGGTCTTCAGATTGCCGAGCGCCTCAATGATCCGTCGAATACGATTTACGCAAAGCAGAATCTAGCCCTGATTTCGGCCGCGACTGGCCAGACTGCGCTTGCCCAAACATACGTAGACGAGTCCTTCCGCTTGGAAGGCCCAAATCCCGATCAGCAGCGCCAGATGTACACCCGGCTAATCGACGGGCAACTCGCCCTGTTGAAACCGGATCTCTTCAAAGCGGAACGCACGCTAAACGAAATCACAAAAGACCCGGCTGCGACGGTTTCCCTCCAGTGGGAAGCGTTGGCCACGCTTGCGCAAGTCCACGCGGCGCAAGGAAAAGTCGCGATTGCCGAAACCGAATATTCGCGATCAATCGACACCATCGCGAAGGCGCAAGAATCTGTTGAGCGCGAGGAGTTCCGGCTTTCCTTTCTATCGAGCGCGATTCGTTTTTACGACCAGTACGTCAATTTTCTCCTCCAGCAGAATCGTCCGCTTGATGCCCTCAAGATTGCAGACCTTAGCCGCGCGCAAACATTGGAGCATGGCCTCTCGTCCTCGCCGAATCCCCGTGCGGGCAGTGCGCGGCCTGCTCCGGGAACGAATGTCTTGGCGCTCGCGACTCGTCCGCAAGAAATCGCGCGACGACTCGGCGCAACGCTCCTCTTCTACCAGCTCGGCCAAAAAAGCTCCCATCTTTGGCTCATTTCGCCCTCTGAGATCCAGCTTCACACGCTTCCTGACGAAGCGGAAATCGATGCGCTCGTCGCGTCCTATCGCAAGACCCTTCTAGAAGATCCCCGCGATCCGCTCGAGTCCGGTAATCCCGCTGGCAAGAACCTCTACGAAATGCTGATTCAGCCGGTTGAGAAATCCATTCCAACGGGATCGCGCGTCATCATCCTTCCCGACGGCGCGCTCCGCAGTCTCAATTTTGAATCTCTCCCCGTTTATCGATCGAATCCCCATTATTGGATTGAAGACGTCACTGTCAGCGTGGCCAGCTCTCTCTCTCTCCTGTCGCATGTGCGCAATGAGCGCCCTCCGCGGTCTCCCGATCTACTTTTTTTTGGCGATCCCGATCCCCCCACCACGGACTATCCGCGCCTCGCTGACGCTGCGGAAGAGATCCGTGCAGTCCAGAAGCACTTCAACAAGAAGAGCGCCACTCTGTTTCTCAATAAGGACGCCCGCGCTTCCGCCTACCTTTCCAGCGAGCCTGGCAAATATTCCTACCTGCATTTCGCCACGCATGGCGTAGCCAGTGTCGCAAAACCCCTCGAATCCGCCATCATCCTCACCCGCGAAGGCGATTCTTACAAACTCTACGCTCGCGATATTTTGCAGCACCATCTCAACGCGTATCTCGTTTCCATTTCCGCGTGTGACGGTGCAGGAAAGCGTAACTTCGCAGGGGAAGGATTGATTGGGCTGTCTTGGGCCTTCCTGCGAGCTGGAGCCCACAACGTGGTTGCCGGCCTCTGGGAAACCAGCACCGCCTCGACCCCTCAAATCATGGATGAACTCTATGGCGGATTGACTGCGGGAAAGACTCCCGCGGAGGCTCTTCGTAGTGCAAAGCTATCCTTGATTCATTCCAAAACCAAAGCCTATCGACGGCCTTTTTATTGGGCCCCGTTTCAGCTTTATTCCGGATCGTAACTATTCGAAGGGAAGTCCGACGTAGTTCTCCGCCAAAGTTGTCGCCGCCGCGCGCGAACTCGTCACGTAATCCAGCTCTGCAAGCTGGCGACGCCTGTCGAATTCGCTATCACTGGAAAACTTATGCAGCAGGGAAGTCATCCACCACGAAAACCGCTGCACTTTCCACACCCGCCGCAAACAAATCGCTGAATATTGCTCTAGGAGTTCCTGCCTTCCGGTCTTGTAGAATTCTTTCAAGCCAGTGGCGAGCACTCGCACATCTGCCACTGCCAAATTTAGTCCCTTCGCTCCCGTTGGCGGCACAATGTGTGCCGAATCTCCCGCTAGAAACATTCTCCCGAACTGCATCGGTTCAGCCACAAAACTCCGCATCCCGGTCACGCCTCTTTGAATTACTGGCCCCTCAGCGAGCGCGAACCCATCTTCCGTCGCAAAGCGCTTATGCAACTCTTCCCAAATCCGCGCGTCCGGCCACTCGTTCAAATTTTCATCCGGTCTGCACTGCAGATACAGCCTGCTAATCCTCGGCGAGCGCATACTCATGAGCGCGAATCCGCGCTCATGATTTGCATAGATCAATTCGTGTGAAGCAGGCGGCGCTTCCGCCAGGATCCCCAGCCATCCAAACGGATAGTCCCTGTCGTAAGTCTGTAGCACGTCCCGCGGAATCGCATCGCGGCAAATCCCATGGAATCCATCGCATCCGGCTATGAAATCGCACTCCAGCGTCTGTTCAACTTCATCTTTTACAAATCGAATTGTCGGCCGTTCGCTCTCGATCCGTTCCACGGAAACCTTCTGCGCCTCAAAAACAATCTCTCCGCGCTTTGCCAGCCGCGCCGCAACCAAATCTTTAATCACTTCGTGCTGGGCGTAAATCATTACTCCCTTGCCGCCGGTCAAATCTGCAAAATCAATCCGGTGACCGTGCCCGCCAAATCGCAGCTCCACCCCGTAATGCATCAGCCCCTGCCGCATCATCCGCTCGCCAAATCCCAGCTCATTCAGCAAGTCCACCGTACCCTGTTCGAGCACGCCCGCTCGCACACGCTCCTCGATGTATTCCCGCGTGTGCATTTCCAGCACCACGCTTTCAATCCCCGCGCGTGCCAGCAAATGAGCCAGTACCAGCCCGGCCGGCCCCGCTCCCACGATTCCAACTTGCGTCTTCATGTCGTTGTTTGTTACCTATCTTTAGTAAAAGGGGTGTATACCCCCCTCTCCCCTGGAATGTTATCCTCTTTTCTTCAGTTTGATTCCGCCAAGCCCGCGTTCCAGGAGTTTCGTCATGAGCCAGGAAAATCTTCCTCGCCTGGATATCGTAGATATGCACGGCCACGCCATTGCGACGGGCTCCAGCGCTATCGCTGTCCTCAATGGCCGCCCACTTCAGCCGAATCGCGGTACTTCCCTCAATCTCGACTGGATCGAATCGGTCCGCATGAACACCAGCGCCGTCGAACGCCGGGCAGCCTCCATTAGCACTCGGCGCACAGTGAAAAAAGACTGGCAGATTGCCTGGCTCCTGCGAGCGATCTCCTGTATGGATTTGACCACGCTCTCTGGTGACGACACCGAAGAACGTGTGCGCCGTCTCTGCTCTAAAGCGCGGCAGCCGATTCAACACGAAATTGTCCAGAAGCTTGGAATCGCGGATCTCAACATTCAAGTCGGCGCTGTTTGTGTGTATCACCTGTTCGTAGAAACGGCGCGCCGCGCTCTCGAAGGAACAAGAATAAACGTCGCAGCGGTTTCTACCGGGTTTCCTGCTGGCCTTTCTCCCTTTGAAGACCGCGTTTCTGAAATTCGCCGCTCTGTCGCCGCGGGTGCTCAGGAAATTGATGTGGTCATTACTAGGGCTCACGTTTTCGGAGCGCATT
Organism: Acidobacteriota bacterium; assembly: GCA_018268785.1. Lineage (GTDB taxonomy): Bacteria > Acidobacteriota > Terriglobia > Acidiferrales > UBA7541 > Acidiferrum. The sequence goes on from JAFDVY010000039.1 coordinate 8,846, forward strand.
GGCAAAAACTTTACGACGAAATCGTCGCTTTCAAAGACGCCTGCGGTCCAGCACACTTGAAAGTCATTCTCGGCACCGGCGATTTGTCGACGCTTCGCAACATCGCCAAAGCAAGTCTTGTCGCCATGATGGCTGGCGCCGATTTCATCAAGACCTCCACCGGAAAAGAAACCGTAAACGCCACACTGCCAGTCGGACTCGTCATGACGCGCATGATCCGCGAATTTGCCCAGGAAACGGGAATTGCCGTTGGCTTCAAACCGGCCGGTGGTATCAAGACAGCGAAACAATCCATCGAATGGCTTTCCCTGATGAAAGAAGAACTCGGCAATTCCTGGCTCGAGCCCCATCTCTTCCGCTTCGGCGCTAGTTCCATGCTTGGCGACATTGAACGGCAACTCGAATTCCACGCAACAGGGCGCTACTCTGCGGAATATCGCCACCCCATCGCGTGAGAAATGAAACCATGAGCGTCCTCGAAAAATACAAAATGATGGAGTACGGGCCCGCGCCGGAAGATCCAAAAGAAACGCTGCTATGGCTCGATACCCACAAACGAAAGTTTGGTCATTTCATTGGCGGCAAATGGCAAGCGCCGTCTGAAGAGAAATATTGTGCGACTAGTGATCCCGCGACCGGAGAAAAAATCGCCGACGTTGCGCAGGGGAGCTCTGCCGATATAAATGCGGCCGTGAAGGCAGCGCGTGTGGCTCTGCCAGCGTGGCAAGGATTGACTGGGGACCAGCGAGCAAGATTCTTGTACGCGATTGCGCGGGGGATTCAGAAACATTCGCGGAGGCTCGCGGTTCTTGAAACAATCGATAACGGCAAGCCGATCCGGGAAAGCCGCGACATCGATATTCCCCTCGTTGCGCGCCACTTCTATCATCACGCCGGCTGGGCGCAGCTACTCGATCAGGAATTTTCCGGATATACGGCGTGTGGTGTCGTCGGGCAAATCATTCCGTGGAATTTCCCTTTGTTGATGCTGGCCTGGAAAATTGCTCCGGCTCTTGCCACGGCAAATACTGTCGTCCTAAAACCGGCGGAATTTACTCCGCTCACTGCCTTGGCTTTTGCGGAAATCTGCAGTGAAATTGGATTGCCCGCAGGCGTGGTAAATATCGTCACCGGCGATGGTTCAACGGGAGAGGCCCTCGTCAAGCACCCCGATGTGGACAAGATAGCGTTCACGGGCTCAACCGAAGTTGGACGCGCCATTCGTCGCGCCACGGCACAATCTCACAAAAAGCTTTCGCTTGAACTTGGCGGGAAGTCTCCGTTCATCATATTTGAAGACGCGGATTTGGACAGCGCCGTCGAAGGACTCGTCGACGGCATCTGGTTCAATCAAGGGCAAGTGTGCTGTGCCGGCTCGCGGCTCTTGATGCAAGAGAGCATCGCGGAAAAGCTCACGCGCAAAGTGCAGGATCGTATGAGCACTCTCCGTGTCGGCTCGCCGCTCGATAAAGCGATCGACATTGGTGCAATTGTTGCGAGAGTTCAGCTAGAACGTATCGATAGCTTGGTGAAGCAGGGAATCGCCGAAGGCGCCACGTGCTGGCAGCCCGAAATTGCATTGCCTTCGCGCGGCTTCTATTACAAGCCAACTTTTTTGAGCAACGTTCATCCGACTTCCATTGTCGCGCAGCAAGAAATTTTTGGCCCCGTGCTGGCCGCAATGACGTTTCGCACGCCGAAGGAAGCCGTCGAGCTGGCGAACAACACGGCCTACGGGCTTGCGGCGAGCGTCTGGAGCGAGAGCATCAACGTTTCGTTGCATGTTGCTTCGCAGTTGAAAGCAGGCGTGGTGTGGGTCAATTGCACGAACATGTTCGACGCATCGTGTGGTTTTGGAGGCTACCGGGAGAGCGGCTATGGCCGTGAAGGTGGCAGGGAAGGACTTTTGGAATACCTGGAACCTGCGTGGTTCAAATCTGCTTCTGCTCTTGTAGCGCCGGCCTTTAGCCCGGCAACTGTTCCGGAAGTCGCCAACCTTTCGATTGATCGCACTGTGAAACTTTACATCGGCGGCAAGCAGGTCCGGCCTGATTCGGGCTACAGCGTTGAAGTCCGCGGAGCAAACGGACAATTGCTCGGCGAATCGCCACTTGGAAATCGCAAGGATATTCGCAACGCGGTTGAAGCGGCGCGAAAAGCGGATAGTTGGGCGAAAACGACTGCGCATAACCGCGCACAGGTTCTCTACTACATCGCCGAAAATTTATCGCAGCGCAGCGACGAAATTTCACAACGGCTTGCTGCCTCAGTCGGCGCCGAACAAGCTGGAAAAGAAGTCAGTACAAGCATAGACCGGCTTTTTTCTTACGCGGCGTGGACCGACAAATTCGACGGGGCGGCGCACAATCCGCCGTTTCGGAATATCGCGATTGCCATGAACGAACCGCTTGGTGCGGTCGGATTGCTGTGTCCTCCGGAATATCCCCTGCTCGGCTTTTTTTCGCTGGCATTGCCTTTGATTGCGGCAGGCAACGCCGTTGTCGCCGTACCGTCCGAAAAATATCCGCTCATCACCGGCGATTTGTATCAAGTTTTTGAAACGAGCGATCTTCCCGGCGGAGTCGCTAATATTGTTCCCGGCCGGGCTTCCGAGCTTTTGAAAACGCTTGCTGAACATGACGATCTCGACGCCATCTGGTGTTACGGCGATGAGACTCTCTGCGCTACCGCAAAAGCGCTGTCCGTTGGAAATCTAAAACAGGTCTGGACGAATGAAGGCCGCGCAATCGATTTCTTTGATACAAAACAAGGCGAAGGCCGCTGGTATCTGCAGCACGCCTATCAGGTAAAGAACATCTGGGTCCCCTACGGCGAGTAAATTTCCAGTGTCCACCTCACAAACCGAAATCCAGGATGCGAACAACAACGATTCGCGAGCGGCGTTCCGCTATCCAGCCTTTGCCATTTTTCAAACGGCGCGCTGCCTCATTGTGCTCGCGCTCGAAATGCAATCTGTCGCCGTCGGCTGGCAAGTCTACGAAATCACAGGGCGCCCGCTCGACCTGGGCCTCGTCGGCCTCGCACAATTTCTTCCCGGCATCGTGCTATTTCTTGTCGCTGGGCATATCGCAGACATTTATGACCGCCGAAAAGTTCTAATAGCGTGCGAGGCGGGCTTCGGAGTTTGCTTTCTGCTCTTTCTTCTGCTCACCGCGTTTCAAGTGCGTTCCGTTGCCGCCATCTACGCTGTGTCCGTGCTGATTGGAATCGTCCGCTCGCTGAATGGGCCGGCGAGCCGCTCCATTCTTCCGCACCTCGTTCCGGAAGAGCACTTCCAGAATTCCGTGGCCTGGGCCTCTGGAATTTTCCAATTGGCCACGATTCTCGGACCCGTGTTTGGGGGACTGATCTATGCGCTCTTCCGCGGACCTTTCACCGTTTATCTCCTTGCGACGATGATCGCCGCAGTTGCGGTGGGCTTGCTGTTGAAAATGCGCGTCAACCTTAAAGTGCACGACTCCACAAAAACCACAACCTTTTCGATTTTCGAGGGATTTCGCTACATCTGGAGAGAGAAGCTTATTTTGGGCGCGATTTCTCTGGACCTGTTTGCGGTCCTTCTCGGGGGGGCGGTGGCGCTCTTGCCGGTGTACGCAAAAGAGATTTTGCAAACGGGACCGTGGGGACTGGGAATACTGCGCAGCGCACCGGGCGTGGGTGCCGGAATCATGGCGATTGTGATTGCGTACAAGCCGCTCAGGAAGAATGTAGGCACAACGATGCTGTGGTGCGTGGCGGCGTTTGGATTGTTTACCGTTCTCTTCGGGCTCTCGCGCAGTATGGCGTTGTCCCTGGTATCGCTATTCATGGTTGGGGCGACAGACATGGTGAGCGTGATCGTCCGTGGCACGTTGATTCAGGTGGCGACCCCGGATCAGATGCGAGGGCGCGTAAACGCCGTGGACATGATTTTCATCGGCGCATCGAACGAACTTGGGCAGTTTGAATCGGGCGTGACCGCACAACTTTTTGGAACGGTTCCGGCGGTGATTATCGGCGGAGCCGGCGCCATCCTGGTGACCGCGTTGTGGGCCTGGATGTTCCCGACACTGCGAAAAGTGAATCAGCTGAATTTCAAGGAAGAATCGTAGTCAGCGAGCCGCGTGAAGCGCGGCATATGCCGCGCCAAGGATGGGCGCATCCTCGTTGAGGACCACGGCAATCGGAATATTTTTCAGGATGGGGCCGACCAGCGGCCCTTTATCGGCAAAGGCCGCGCAAAAACTGCTTTTTTGAAGCAGAGGCAAAATCTTCACCGAAATTCCGCCGGCAAGATAAACGCCGCCATACGCAAGCACGCGCAACGCGAGATTTCCGGACTCCGCTCCGAACGCGTCGGTCCAGAAGTCGAGCGTCTCCACACAGGTCGTGCATGTAGCGGCCAGAGCATTCTGCGCAATCTCCTGCGCCGATTCGCTTGCGGCCGCACTGAAGGAAGTGTGGCGAATGTCGGGAGCGAGGAATTCGTGAATGGGGCGGAATCCGCGGCCGGAGAATAGCTCTTCGCAGGAGACGCGTGGGAGTCGTTTCTTGAGGTAGGTGAGGAAAGCAATTTCGCGGTCGGAGCGCGGGGCGAAATCCGCGGAGCCGCCTTCACTCGGCGCAGCACGATGGCCGTGACCGTCCCAGTAAAGGACGGCTTCGCCCAGACCGGTGCCCGCGGCGATGACGGCGATGTTGTCTTCGGGATGATCCACGCCGCGGTTGAGATAGAGAATGTCTTTGGGAGCCAGGTGCTGGAGTCCGCGGGCGGTGGCGACGAGATCGTTCATGAGCACGACGCGTTCGCGAGGAAGTTTCAGGCGTGCGGCGAGAGAAGCCGTATCGAGAATCCATGGAATGTGTGCGGCGTGAAGCACGCCGTCCACGACAGTTCCGGGAACACCGAATCCGGCGGCGACGACCGTGCGATTCGGTACCGAGGGGAGCGCGTGTTGCGCGAACGTCTCGATGAGCTGTTCGAAGCTGGAAAAATCTCGCGTGGCGTAGCGCTGTTTGAAAACGTGCTTGAGAGTTCCGCTGTGATCAACGTAGGCAGCGAGATTGCATTTTGTTCCGCCAATATCGCCAGAGATGATCACGCGGAGCGCCTTTCCGAGCAGATTATGCCAGCTTTTCCGGGGTGTACTTCTTTGTGAGTTCGAGGACACGGCGGTAGTAATCGCGCTGAGTCAAGGTGGAGGCCGCGTCTTCATCAAGTATGAAGATGACGTCCGGATGAAGCTGCAAAGCCGATGCGCTAACGGAGGAAGAGATCGGTCCTTCGATGGCTTTGGCGACGGCATCAGCTTTGGATTTTCCAGTGGCGAGAATGAGGATTCGGCGAGCGTCAAGAATTGTGCCGATACCCATGGTTATTGCACATTCGGGGATTTCCTCCCCTTGGGGGAAAAATCGGCGATTGTCTTCGATGGTTTCCTGCGTCAATTCCTTCAAGCGTGTGCGTGAAGCGAGGCTGGAGTTGGGTTCGTTGAAGCCTATATGACCGTTGCGCCCGATGCCGAGGACTTGAAGATCGATGCCGCCGGCTTTCCTGATTTCGTTTTCGTAGCGTTCGCAGTATTCGGAATAGTTGGAGCGGAGGGCGCCGCTGGGAATATGAACTCTTTCACTTGAAAAATTTACTTGAGAAAAGAAATTGGAATGCATGAAGTAGTGAAAACTCTGTGGATTTTCAGGAGCGAGGCCGAGGTATTCGTCGAGATTGAAGGAAGTGGCCTTGGAAAAATCGAGGCCGGAATTCTTGTGAAGCGAAACGAGTCCTTCATACATGCCAAGTGGCGTACTGCCTGTGGCGAGACCGAGCACGATAGAAGGGTTAGAACGGACTGCGCCGGCGACGATGCGAGCGGCCTCCTGGCCGACTTCTTTAGCGTTCTGTTTGAGAACTACGAGCATTTTTTGCGGTTTCCTTTGAATTTTGAGAAGGGGATCACCGGAAGCGCCGAATGACAAAATTGTGGCGATCGGAGCGATAGAGCCCTACGGTATACAGCAAAACTTTGTTTTGCGTGGAAAAGCTCAACTGGCGGATGCGGAGGAGCGGGTCACGGCGGGGAACGCCGAGCAATTCCGCAGTTTCAGAATCGGCCGGGATGGCGTCAATTTCCTCGTCCGCATAGCCGAGTTTGACGTCGTAAGTGCGTTCGAGATAGGCGAAGAGGGATTCGCGGCCGAGCGGTGCATTGAGAAGATCGGGAAACTGGCTTTGCGAAAGGTAACAGGTTTCGAGAGCGAAGGGTTCGTCGGAGGTTTGGCGGATTCGTTCGAGCTTGATGATGGGCTCGACTGGAGGAAGAAGGAGCCGCGCGGAGATGTCAGGTTCGTCCACGATTGTTTTGAGGCTCAGAACTCTTGAAGCGGGGCTGAGATTTCGCGCGCCCATTTGTTCGGTATAGCTCATCAATTTGTTGAAATGGATTTTCGGAGCAGCGACGAACGTGCCAATGCCGCGACGGCGCTCGACGAGGCCTTCCCGTTCGAGTGTGGCTAGGGCGTGGCGCGCTGTCATGAGGCTGACTTGGTGCAATTTGGCGAGGTCGCGCTCGGAAGAGACGGGGTCCCCCGGACGAAGCTGGCCAGCGTCAATGCGTCTACGGATGGTGCTCTGGATGCGCTGGTAAGCGGGCACTCCAGAACGAATTCTCTGGGACATGCAAAACTCCTCGACTTACATCAGGAACCGACAGAACTTCAGACAGTACAACGAAACCCGTGAACGATATGTTGCTGGGGAGATTGTACAACAGTGAGCTATATAGCGGAAATACGGAGGCTTCTCATTGTTAATGCGATTTAATGCGATTCAGAGGCGAGGACGTCCGCTGCGATCTTAAAAGCATGATTGGCGGCGGGAACGCCGCAGTAAATTGCGGAGTGCAGGAGGACCTCCTGGATTTCCTCCTTGGTGACGCCATTGGTTAGGGCGGCGCGGAGGTGGAGGCGAAATTCTTCTTCGCGGTTTAAAGCGATGGTCATGGCCAAAGTAAGGAGGCTGCGCGTGTGTCGGGAGAGTCCCGGGCGCGACCAGACTTCACCCCAGGCGTAACGGGTGATGAGGTCTTGAAACGGGGCGGTGAACTCAGTGGCGGTTTGCGCGGTGCGATCGACGTGGGCATTGCCCAGAACTTCGCGGCGAATTTTCATTCCCTTTTCGTGGCGATCGCGTTCGTCCATGGAGGCTCCTTAGGCAGACAGAAAATTCAAAACGGCTGAAGAGAAAGCGGCAGCTGCTTCGATGTTGGAAAGATGAGCGGCAGGGAGTTCGAGAAAACGAGCACCGGGAATTTGGTCAGCGATGTAGCGACCGTCGACGGGCGGAGTTGCGGGGTCATTTGAGCCCGCGACGACCAGAGTAGGAACGCTTATTGCCGAAAGTCGATTGCTAGCGTCAAATTCGCGCAGGGCGGCACAACAGGCTGCATAGCCTTGCGGATTAGAGGACCGGATCATTTTCACGGCGTAGGCAAAAATTTCGGGATGAGCGGATTGATGCTCCGGCGTAAACCACCGGGAAGCGATGAGCGGGGCGACTTCCTTCATACCGTTCTTCAGTACAGTGTCGATACGAGTATTCCAACTGTCAGCGGTGCCGATTTTCGCGCCGGTATTGCAAAGGACAACCTTGTAAAGGCGGTTTGCGGCGTGGATGCCGAGCCACATGCCGATTTGCCCGCCCATGGAGAGGCCACAGAAATTGACGCGATCGAGATGGAGCGCGTCGAGAAGGTAGAGAACGTCGGAGGCGAGAAGTTCGATGGTGTAAGGACCGGGAGGAGCGGAGGACTGGCCGTGGCCGCGAGTGTCGTAGCGGAGAAGACGGAAGTATTTTGAAAAATCCGGGAGTTGCGGATCCCACATTGAGAAATTGGAACCGAGAGAATTGCAGAGGACGAGAACGGGAGCGGACTCTGGGCCGGTTAAAGAGTAGTGGATGCGTACATCGCTGAGATCGGCAAAGGGCATGATTTCAACCTTTGGCAGCAGGTTGCGTGGGATTCTTGCGCGAATTGTTCTCGGCCAAGATTGCGTCAATAAATGACGAGGAAGAACCAAGGTAGTTGAGAGGATTAAAAAAGCTGTCGAAGTCAGAGGAAGACAGATTGGCTGAGATTTCGGGCTGCGAAGAGAGAACCTCGCGGAGGTGACGGCGGGATTGGATCGCGACCGCGCAGGCGGCTTCGATTTTTTCATGAGCAGCCGCGCGGCCAAGTTTTTCGGCGAGAGCGAAGGAGACAGCTTCGGCGTAAATGAGGCCGTGGGTTAGTTCGAGATTCTCGCGCATTTGCGCAGTGCTGATTTGGAGATTGGGAGCCAGAACCGCGAGGCGATGAAGTGCTCCGGAGGAGAGGCGAAGTATTTCGGTGAGGGTTGGGGCTTCGGCGTGCCAATTGCCTAGCCCGCGCTGGTGATCTTGCGGCATGGCGGAGAGGATTGTGCTGATGAGGCCGGGGACGCGCGCGGTTGCAGCGAGAATTGCAGCGCAGGCAACGGGATTTTGTTTATGGGGCATGGTGGAAGAGCCGCCGCGGCCTGGAGCGGAGGGTTCAGCAAGTTCGGCGATTTCGGTTTGCATGTGCAAGGAAAGATCGTGGGCGATTTTTGCCAGAGAGCCGGAGAGGATACCGAAGGAAGCGGCGATTTCGGCGATGCGATCGCGATGAGAATGCCAGGGAGCGGTGGGAAGAGGGAGCGAGAGTTCTTCGGAGAGGTGTCTTGCCACGACGGGGCCATTCGTTCCGAGAGCCGCGAGTGTACCCACTGCACCTCCGAATTGGAGGACGAGCGAATTGCTTTTCAGCGCGAGTAGCCGATAGCGATGGCGGAGAAGGGCGTCGAGCCATCCGGCAACGATGAAGCCGAAGGATGTGGGGAGAGCTTGCTGGAGGAGCGTGCGGGCGACGATTGGCGTGTTGCGATGTGCGTTCGCCAGTTTTGCGAGAGCGTCGCAAAGTGAGTCAAGATCGGAGAGGATTGGGTCGAGAGCGTTGCGCATCTGGAGAATGAGGCCAGTATCGATGACGTCCTGGCTGGTGGCGCCCCAATGAACGAAGCGAGCGGCTTCTGCATTTTGTCTTGCGACGAGGGCGGTGAGTTGTTTGATAAGAGGGATGGCGAGATTTGCGGATTGGGGGGCAGAGGCCACGAGTGCATTTAGGTCAAAGAGTTCGGCACGGCAGTTTGCTGTGATAGCCGCTGATGCAGAGGATGGGATCAGGCCAGCCTTCGCCTCGGCGTTGGCGAGGGCGGCTTCGAAATCGAGCATGGATTGGACGCAGGCGGCGTCGGAGAAGAAGGGTTCGGTAGAGGGAGAGTAGAACAGGCCGTCGAGGAGAGGCATGGAGAGAGTGTAAGATAGCGAGTGGCGAATAGGGAAGCAGAGCAAGAGATTTACATAGAGCGCGACGAGAACACAAGAGGTCACAGAGAAAACAGTGTTGAAGAATCGGAAAGAGATCCATATTGAGTGGGGAGATTGCGATCCAGCGGGAATTGTTTACTATCCGCGATTTTTTGAGATGTTCGATTCGTGCACGAACGCGTTGTTTGAGAAGGCGGGATTCAAGAAGCAGGAGATGATGGCGATATACGGATTGGCGGGAATTCCGATGGTGGAGACGAGTGCGAGATTTTTTGTGCCGTCAGCGTTTGGGGATACAGTGACAGTAGAGACGGCGATTCTGGAATGGGGGAACAGCAGTTTTCGGGTGGAGCATAAATTGTATCGTGGGGATGCGCTTGCGGCGGAAGGATTGGAGAAGAGAGTGTGGACGGTGCGGGATAAGGCGGACCGGAAGAAGCTGAAAAGCGAGAGGATTCCGCAGGAAGTGAAGGACAGGTTCAAGTAGACAAGAATCCAAGAATCCAAGAATCGTCAGCACGTCAGAATGAAAAGCAGAATCCGAACTCGCCTGGAATGCGGCGTTCGGAACGACAACAATAGGGACGCCTAATTGAAATGAAAAAAGCCCGGTGATCTCGAAATCGCCGGGCTTTTTCGATTTTGCAAAACTACTTTACTTTGATTTCGAGCGGTTGAACGAGCTTGAAGCTGAGGGCTGTTTCGGCCGGAAGGACGACATCGGCTTTGCCTGTGAAGGCGGCGCCGCCGGTTCCTGCGCCTGCGCCAACAGCAGCGCCAATTGCCGCCCCTTTTCCGCCACCCGCGATTCCCCCGATGAGTGCGCCGAGGCCGGCACCGCCGCCGACCGCGACCGCGGTGCGCTTGCCCTTGCCGGCATGTGTAAAGGATGGCGCGGAAGTGCTGATGTCGTAGGAAGTGCCGTCGATGGTTACGTTAGTGAGAGAAAGAGCGAGGACGGAACCACCTTTGAAGCGGCCAGCGGCCTTGGCGTCTTTCACGACCCCGGAAGCGCGTGCGCCCTTTGGAATGGCGATTTTGCCGTCAATTTCGATGGCGGCTTCGACTGTGGCGAGAAAGGATTGGCCGGAAGTCGCGGTTTTGGAGCTGAGAGTTTGGTCGAGAACGACAGGTATCGCGGTTTCCGCAGGAACAACGATTGGCTTCGGAGCGGCTTCCTTCACGGAGGACTTCATTTTGCCGCCAGAAGACGAGCTCCGGGAGTTGGACGCGGAACTATCTGTTGCCGAATCATTGTTGTTTGCCGTTTGATCGGCAGATTTGGAGCAGCCTGCGAGCGCCAAGGCTAGGGTGATGGCGCAGAGCGAAAGATTAGAGAAACGACGAATCACGAAACACCTCCGAATTGAGAAAAATGAACGAATGGAAGGCCTATAGATATTGTTAAGGCGAAGAGGCGAGGGCGCAAGGGGAAATTGGGGTGATGGGGCGGAAGAGCAGATTTCGCGGAGGTGCAGGAAGAGTGAAGAAGTTTTAATCAAAAAAATCGAGGGTGCGGCTAAAGTTCAATGCGAATGGGCCGATGAGGAGGGAAGCGGAGCAGTGCAGTGTGGAAGCTCTGTGATGAAAAGTGATGGCTCGCGCGCGGTGTGACGATTGCGTCGCGAGCGGATTATTGTGTCTGGGCGAAACACTGTTTCGTTGCGGAGCAATACCGTGTTTTTCCGCCTGAGTAAGTCCTGCCTTTAGAGCAAATCTGATTAGAAATTCTGGCTATTGAAGCGCATTGGCATTATGTGCCGAGCGGCGCGGAGGAATTTGCCTAGGCCGGCACGCGATTAGAAAAATTCAATTTGCAAGATGCATATTTTCGAGAGCGATTGGCGTGACAGGAGAGAAGACCCATGGCAGCGACGGCTCAGTCGTTTGTTGGCACTTCCCAAGGAAGAATATTGATTGCAAGTGGGAACGCGGAGTTCCGGCGGCAGATAGCGATGCAGGCCGCCGGGGCTTTGGGACAAGCCGAGGAGGCGGTAGGAGGAGCGCACGCGCTGGCGAAGCTGGTGCAGTTTCCCTGCGATGGTGTGTTGCTGGACCGGAATTTGCCGGATTTGGATGCGGAAGAGGTGGCGCAGATGATTCGGCAGAAGTATCCGCGAATGGAAGTGCAGTTTGTGGATTCGAGAACCGCGGAAGCCGAACAGGATGTAAGGGCAAGCGAGAATTGGGAAGCGGCGGAGGAGATGCGAGAGGTCAAAGCGAATGTGAAGTGCCAGGAGGTTCGGCCGAGTTTGCCAGGGATGATCGGGCAAAGTGAAGCGATTCAAAAGGCGTATGAACTGGCGAAGCTGGTGGCGGGACGCGAAACGACGGTGCTGTTGACAGGAGAGACAGGAACGGGAAAAGAGATTGTTGCGCGGGCGATCCATGAATTGAGTCCGCGCAAAAAGCAAGCGTTTGTGGCGGTGAACTGCGCGGCGATTCCGGAGGCGTTGCTGGAGGCGGAATTGTTTGGGCATGTGCGTGGCGCGTTTACGGGAGCGGTGCAGTCCCGGCTAGGGAGAATTCATGTGGCGCAGGGTGGAACGCTCTTTCTGGATGAGGTTGGCGAACTGCCGCTGAGCATGCAGGCGAAGTTGTTGCGATTCTTGCAGAACGGAGAGGTGCAGCGTTTGGGGAGCTCGGACGTGTATCGCGTGGATGTACGGGTGATTTGCGCGACCAACATGCAGTTGCTGGGGCAGGTGAGAGCGAAACAGTTTCGGGAGGATTTGTATTACCGGCTGGCGGTATTCCCGATTGATTTGCCGCCATTGCGGGAGCGGAACGGGGATATTGCGTTGCTGGCGGAACATTTTCTACGAGAATTTTGTGAAGAAGCGGGAGTTGGGGCCAAGCGATTGACGCCGGCGGCGCTGGGAGCGCTGGAGCAGAAGAGATGGAACGGAAATGTTCGGGAGCTGCAGCATGTGCTGGAGCGTGCATTTATTTTATCGGGCAATTCGAATGAGGTTTGCGCGCAGCATGTGCAAATGGGGAATGAGATGGGAGAAGTGAGAGAAGTCTAAGCAGGGGCGCGAGTCGATGGAAGAAGGAGTGCAAGGGATGAGTGCCATGACAAATTTGCCTGTAGCCCGGCAAAAGACGCTCGGACGGATCACGAGAGGGAACCGTGACGCGCTGGCAAAGACGGACTTGACGAAGGCGTTTTTGTCGTTCACGCAGGCAGCGGGATCGCTGGAGCGATCGTACGCGCAACTGCAGGCGGAAGTGGTGCGGCTGACGCAAGAACTCGAGCGTGCGAACACGGAGCTGGAGCGGAGTCTTGAGGAGAATTTGCGTGTGCGACGGTATTTGTCTCGCGTGCTAGAGAGTTTGCCGTGCGGCGTTTTGGTGGTGAATGAGCAGGGCGAGATTCAGATTACAAATCCGGAGGCAAGGAAGCTTTTGCAAGTGCCGAAAGATTGGGCGCCGGGAGATGGCGGCGTAGTGCCGGAATCGGTGGAGAGATTGTTGAAAGAGGCGCCGGCAAACAGTTTCTTTTTGGAACAGGAATGGACGAGTCCATCTACGTCGGGCATTCGAACTATCGGCATTTTGCGCGCAAACATTAGCGATGTGCCGGAAGGGGCGGGCGAGACGATTTGGATTGTAAGGGACAAAACGGAGGAAAAGAGATTGGCGGCAGATCGAGAGTCAGCGAGACGATCCCATGCGCTGGCGGAAGTAGCGACTGTGCTGGCGCATGAGATTCGAAACCCGTTGGGTAGCATGGAGTTGTTCACTGGATTGCTAGCGGACGCAACTGCACAGATGCCAGAGACGCGGCAGTGGGTGACGCATCTGCAGGCGGGGCTGCGAGGGCTTTCGGCCACGAGCAACAATATCGCGAATGTGAATACTCCCGGATATTCGCGGCAGAGGCCGGACCTTGAAGAGACTCCTCCGGTTCAGATTGGCGGACTGACTTTTGGAACAGGCGTACAGTTGAAACAGGTAGTCAGCCTGCGCGATACGATTTTGGATTTGCGAGTAAATCAAGAAACGCAGCAACAAGGGCAATTGGAAGGCTTTCTTGGCCCGGCGCAGCAGATTCAATCGTATTTCAACGAAACAAACGGAACGGGCCTGCAGACCGGTATAACTGCGTTCTTCAACAGCCTTTCGCAACTCTCCACGAATCCGAGCGATCTCAATGTGCGGCAGGCAGTTTTGTCGGCAGCGCAGAATTTGGCCACTTCGTTCAACCAGACTTCCGTGAATCTCTCCAACTTGCGGAGCAATGTAAACCTGAGCGTCACGCAATCCGTTGCCCAGATCAATACGCTCACAACGCAAATTGCCGCCGTAAACGCTCAGGTGTCCGCTGCGGTGACTGCCGGAAACAATCCCGGCCCTTTCATTGACCAGCGCCAGCAACTCTTGAACCAGCTTTCGAATCTTGTGGGAATTTCTGAAATCAACGCTGGAAACGGCAGCATGACGATCACCACGTCGAGTGGCGCGCCGTTGGTTGTCGCAGGAGAGAGTTTTCAGCTTGCCACGCAAACCAACGCGTCCGGATTGCAGGACGTGTTCTCCCAGGGTAATAACATCACCGCGCAAATCACCGGCGGACAACTGGCGGGCCAACTCCAGGTTCGCGATCAGGAAATCCCTTCGATACAAAATTCTCTCGACACCCTGGCTTTCAATCTGTCTTCAGCCATCAACACGCAACATAAAGCCGGCTTCAATTTGAACGGCAATCAGGGAGGAAATCTCTTTAATCCGCTAGGCGGCGTTACAGGATCCGCAAACCAGCTTTCCGTTGCAATCACTGACCCAAAACTGATTGCTGCAAGCGCTGACGGAACCGCCGGGGACAATTCGAACGCGAACGCGTTGCTCGCCCTTCAGAATCAGAACATCATAACCGGCCAAACACCTCTCGATTTCTACGGGAATCTCGTCTTCAAAATCGGCAACGATGTTGGCAATACTCTCAGCAACCAGCAGGCAGGTACGCAAGTTCTAAACCAGATACAAAACCTGCAGGGCGGAGTTTCCAACGTGGATATCAATGAAGAATCCGCAAATCTCATTCGATTTCAAAACGCCTACGAAGCGTCGGCGCGCGTGGTGACCGTCATCAACTCGCTGTTGGACGCCACAATCAGCATGGTCCGATAAGCCATGGCCATTCGACTCAATCCGGACTTGCTTCCCAACCTCCTGCTCTCCATTCAACAGAGCCGGCAGAATCTCGACACCGCGACGCAGCAGCTTTCCACGGGGAAAAAGGTCAACGAGCTGAGCGATGATCCCTCTGCAGTCGCGCAGCTTGTTCACATTCACAATCAGGCTAATCAAGACGATCAATTCCTGAAAAATCAGTCCACCCTGCAATCCCAATTTCAGGTTGCGGATTCCACCCTGAGCAATGTCGTTACGGCCCTGACTCGTGCCCTGAGTATCGGTACGGAAGGAGCCAACGGAACCCTGAACAATGCGGATCGCCAGGCGATCGCCGGAGAAGTGCAGGGAATCGCGAATCAACTCTTAAGTCTTGCGAACGTCTCGTATCGAGGCGCGTATCTGTTTGCGGGGACTGCCGTAACAACCCCACCCTTCACCATCAATCCGGCTACGCTTGCGGTGACTTACAACGGAAACGCCAAAGTGACTCAAGTTCAGCTTTCCAACGGAAATGTCATTGGCAACAATCTTCCCGGCAGTCAGCTTTTTCTGAACGGGAATGGAAATGTCTTCGGCGCACTGCAAAGCTTGTACACATCGCTGCAGAGCAACACGAACATCGCAGGCGCCGTCATTCAGGTCCAGGATGCCCTCTCAGAGGTCAGCACCCAGCGCGTTTTTTACGGCAATGGCCTGAATCAAATTTCACTGAGCGAAAGCTTCCTGAATCAGGAAAAAGTGGACTTGAGCACGCAGGAAAATTCGTTGGTTGGAGTAGACCCCGCGAAAGCCGCCTCGGACCTCTCCCAAGCCCAGACTGCCTACCAATCGGAACTCGCCGCCACCGCAAAAATTCTGAATTTGCCGTCCCTTCTGAATTTCCTTCAATAAAATAGAACGCTCCTCATTCTCGAATCCTCACATCCAACTGTTCTATAGAGGGATTTTGCGAATTGTGGCATCCTCTTGCGCTGGCGTCTTCGATGTTCTTGCCGAAGTCGCGGCGCCAATCTCAGCAGAGAACGGAAAATGCAATGCCCAATGTAAACGTACCCAGTTCAACGCCGCCTAAAGCACAGAGCGTGAACCAAACCTACGTCGCCGCGCTCTCCATGGTGACGGTCCTATTTTTCTTCTGGGGTTTTATTACTTCGTTGAACGACATCCTGATCCCGCATTTCAAAGCCATCTTTGATCTGAACTACACGCGCGTCATGCTCATTCAGTTTGCTTTTTTCTTCGCGTACTTCATCTTTTCCATGCCCTCCGCAAAAATCGTAGACACGCTTGGTTACAAAAAAACGATGGTCGTTGGCCTCGTAGTGATGGCCCTTGGCGCATTTGTTTTTCTCCCTGCCGCGAGTTTGCCGTCGTATCCGCTATTCTTAGCCGCCCTGATGGTCGTCGCCGGAGGAATCACAGCGCTGCAAGTTTCCGCGAACGCCTATGTCGCCATCCTTGGTCCGCCGGAAACGGCGTCCAGCCGCCTGAATCTTGCCCAAGCCTTCAATTCGTTCGGGACCACGATCGGCCCGTATCTTGGCGGGATCTACATTTTGAGTTCCCAGCCGAAGACCGCCGATGCTATCAAGCAAATGTCCGCCGATGCACTGCACACCTACAGAATTCATGAAGCATCTTCCGTAAAAATGCCCTATGTGATTATTGGACTTGCGCTGCTTCTATTTGCCGTCATCATAGGAATGTTCAAACTTCCGCCGATGCCGCAGGCCGAGCGTCACGGCAAAAAAGGCGAAAGCATCTGGAAGTACACTCACCTGGTTCTAGGTGCTGTCGGAATATTTGTATATGTCGGCGCGGAAGTTTCCATCGGCAGCTTCCTCATCAATTATTTCGCACAACCTGACATCGGCAATCTTTCGCAGGTCGCCGCTTCCAAATATGTTTCCTATTATTGGGGCGGAGCGATGGTCGGCCGTTTCGTGGGCTCCGCAATTCTGCAAAGGGTGAAGACAGGCACTTTGCTTGGAATTGCCGCAACTGCAGCCGTTCTGCTTGTATGCACTTCGATGCTGACCACTGGCCCTGTCGCCATGTGGAGCATCATCCTCGTAGGCTTCTTCAATTCCATCATGTTTCCGAGCATTTTCACGCTCGGCATCGCAAAACTCGGGCCTCTCACGGGCGACGGATCTGGTTTGCTCATTATGGCAATCGTAGGCGGCGCAATCATTCCCGTGGCACAAGGCTGGATCGCCGATCATATTGGAGTCCATCACGCATTCCTGCTGCCGGTTCTCTGCTATGCCTACATTGTTTATTATGGGCTGCGCGGCTCGCGGCCCGTCATTCCTTCAGAGGCATGAGTCCATTGTATTTTCGCGTGGAGAATTTCTGAATGCCTTCCAAGGCAGTGGGAAATGATCTGTTTGTCGGTGTTGATGTCGGTGGCACAAAAGTCGCCGCGGGCATCGTTGATTCCCGCGGAAAGATCCTCGCCAAGACTCGCGCGCCCATGAATTGCCAGGGCACAGAAGAAGAGGGCTTTGCCTCGGTAATTTCAGCAATCGAATCTCTCTTCACGCAAAACACCGCGGCGCGCAGACAAATCCATCGAATCGGGATCTGCGCGCCTGGTCCGCTGGATCCACGTACCGGTGTAATCATCAATCCGCCAAACCTCCCCTGTTGGCGTGATTTCCCACTCGCCGACGAAGTCGCCAAGCGCTATTCCGCTGCAGTCAAAGTGAACAACGACGCCAACGCTGCCGGCCTCGCGGAATATCTCTGGGGCGTGGGACGCGGAGTGCGCAATGTCTTCTACGGAACGTTGGGCACCGGGATTGGGTCAGGAATCATCCTCGATGGAAAAATCTTCCATGGACGCACGGGTTCGGCAGCCGAAGGCGGCCACGTCACAATCGATTTGAACGGCCCCGTCTGCAATTGCGGCAAAAAGGGCTGCATTGAAATTCTGGCTTCGGGAACCGCGATTGCTCGTCGCGCGCGCGAAAGAATCGCGCAATCACCGCAACTCGGTACGCAACTTCTGGCTCTGGCTGGAGGCGAAGTTTCGGCCGTTCGCAGCGAGATGGTTGGCAAAGCCGCCCAAGCCGGCGATCCACTCGCGAAAGAGATTCTCGCGCAAACCTCCGAATATCTCGCAATATGGCTCGGCAACATTGTCGATTTACTCGAACCGGAAATGATCATTCTCGGAGGAGGCGCCGCGGAGATGCTGCGCCCCTGTTTTGGCGAAATCCAGAAGCGTATGAAAAATTGGTGCGTCAATTCTCGTTATCTGGAAATCCCAATTGTCCCTGCGTTCTACGGGGAAAACGCAGGCATCGCGGGCGGGGCCGCGCTTTGCATCTCTAATTCACTGCTCTGAAAAGAGCGGCGCTATTTCGCGGGTTCGCGCGGGGGAATCTCAGCATACCCTGGCGCAGCCACTATGAGATTAGACTCGACGCTACCCTTCGCCTCGCCCAGAGAAAACAGGATCCCGCCGGTCAGCAAGTTCAGGAAAAACGGAATCTGCCAATTTTCCGGACGGTCGCCCATCGCCGTGTAAAACACGCGCCCCTTGCCGTGCATTCGCGACCAAATCACCGGATATGGTTTGCGCTGATAACAATTTCCTTTCATTCCCGCCGTATCCAGCGTACCAATCACATGGATGTCCGTCATGAAGTCTTTCAGCGAATACCACTCCTCCGTAAATTCCAGTGGCGAGGAAACACCCTCCAGTCCGGGAAAATTAGGGTCGTTGATCGTCACTTTGCAGCTCTGCAGCCGCGGAGTGCTTCCGTGCGTGATGAATTCCGCACCCAGCATCCGCAGATATGGATCGGACTTTTCCCCGTAAGCCACATAGCGGGTTCCTTTTTCCGGCGAATCCGGCTTGTTGTGGAATGTGTCGCTCGCTGCGTGGACGCCGACAAATCCCTTCCCACCGTGAATCGCATCCAGCAATTTCTGCTTGCCAGCGGCCGTCATCGGTGGCTGTTTGTCCGTTCCTTCTTCCAGCAAATCCCCCGTCGTAAAAAAGATCGCCACTCCAAATTTTGCAAACTCCGCCGAATCGAAAATTCTTCCGTCCTTGGAACAAACAGCCTCGAAATTGTGTTTCTTGCCCATTTCCGTAATGGCGTTGTCCATGATGCTCGGTTTGCCATCGATTCGCTTCACCACGTCGTGCTCCCACCCTGACGATTTGGTGAAGACCAGCACGGATTTCTGAGAAGGAGCGGCAAGCAAGCCTTTCGTCAACGCAAGGCTCGCGCCCGCGGCCGCCGTTGTTCGCAGGAAGTCACGCCGATTCGGTTGGAATGTCATTGATCCTCTCCTGGAAAACTATGAATTAGTCGTGTCCCTCGGCATGTGCACAGCCGGGAAATTCTGCGAACACTCGGTCCGGCGTCCACCCAAGCTCGCGCATTCCAATTTCAGACGAATAATATGCGCCGGAAGCCCACTCCTTCAAATTCAGAAACACGGCGTGAAGTGGGTCGCTCTTTTCAGAAACCGCTGAAAACAGCTCGCTCTTTTCCGAAGCAGCCAGCCCCGCAAATGCCTTCCCAAACTTCTTCTTGCACTCGCCTTCCATCCCGGCAAGTGATTCCACGAAATCCTTTCGTGCCTTTTCTGCGCCCACGCTCAGCAATAGATCCACGAAATTTGCACTTTTTGCTTTTGTGGATCCCGGAACAAGAACCTCCGCCATGGCTGCAAATGATGCAAATTGTTCCCCGTTCAAAAATTGCAGCTTGCCCTCTCCCATCGCAAACTCGGCGCGATGCATCAAATGTTCATCTTCAAAATGTTTCCAAATGGGATGGTCGGTCGCCCCCAATGGCAGTACCGCGCCGACTGCCATGCCACTGAGCAGAATCCGCGCTGCTTCGCGTCTTGAAAATGTCAAACTCTTCGGCGCTTCTTCCACAATCGACAATAAATTTGTTTTCAGCACGTGAAAATGCCCTCGACGCAACCGCCGCGCGGGATGTTACCATTCCCGCGTTACGTGCCACAAGGAAGGTTCGCGTTGCCGCAAACTTCTTCAACTAAGTTTGATGTCATCGTCGTCGGCTCCGGCGCCTCCGGTGGTTGGGCCTGCAAACGCCTCGCAGAAGCCGGTCTCAAAGTCGCTCTGCTCGAAGCCGGCCGTCCGCAGTCCGACGCAAACTTCACTGAACACAAGCCCGCCTTCGAATTGAAGTATCGCAACAAGAACGATGAAATGATCCGCAAAACGCGCCCAATCCAATCCATCTTTGACGAATGTAATGAGTACACGGCCCACTGGTTCGCCAACGATCTCGAAGAGCCGTACTCCACGCCGAAAGATCAGCCATATTATTGGATGGGCCGCCTTCGTATGACCGGTGGCCGCACAAACGTCTGGGGCCGCGTCTCCCTTCGTTACAGCGATCTCGATTTCAAATCCGCATCACACGATGGCTTCGGTGAAGATTGGCCGATCAGCTACAAAGACATCGAACCCTATTACGATCTTGTCGAAAAATACGTAGGCGTTTGCGGTTCGAAAGAGGGCATTGCACATCTGCCCGACGGCCAGTTTCAACCACCCATGCCGCTCACGTGTCAGGAAACGCTTTTCCGCGATCGCCTCAAGGAAAAAATGGGACGCTTCGCCATGTCCGCGCGTTCCGCGAATCTCACGCGCCCACTTTCAGGCCGCGGTCCGTGCCATTATTGCGGCCCTTGCGCACGCGGCTGCATGGCCCATTCTTATTTCAATTCCGCGTTCACCACCGTCGCCGATGCGCTGCACACCGGCAACTGCACGCTCATTTCCAACGCGATGGTCTACAAAGTCCTTACGGACACGCAAACCAATCGTGCCACCGGTGTCCTTTATATTGACCGCGACACAAAGCAGCAGCACGAAGTCCGTGCCCGCATCGTCATCCTCTGCGCGCAGACCCAGGAATCCACTCGCATCCTTCTTAATTCCGCCACGCCCGAATACCCCAAAGGGCTGGCCAATTCCAGTGGCGTTCTCGGACATTACTTCACGGCTCACGTTCGCAGCGCCGGCGGCAGCGGCGATTTTCCGGTTTTCGACGCAAAGCCCAGCCTCGGTGCGCCAACAAAACCCGTCGGAATCTACATCGCCCGCTTTCGCAATCTTCCCGGCCAACCCGCCGCGAAAAATTTTCTCCGCGCCT
>JAFDVY010000003.1 GCA_018268785.1 Acidobacteriota bacterium
TAACTTTCCGGCGTCAGGCCATTTTCCAGTTCGTAGTCCATGTAGTTCTGCAGCATTTCCAGCGTTCGCGGGTCGCCCGTGTACGCATAGAGCCGCTCGACAAATCCCTGCATCATCGCGCGCGGATACGCCGTCGAATTCACCCAGTGCAATTCGGGAAACATTTCGTATGTGGTGCGGTCAAAATCGAAGCAGCAATAGAAATAGTCCAGCCGCTGCCGGTTGTATTGATCCCAAAGAATTGTCCATTGCGTCAGGAAGTGCGAAGAGTAAGAAAAGCCGGGATCGTCCGCCATCGGCCACGGCAGCAATTTTCCCTGTGCGTCAAGTTGCACCGCTCGCCCCGCAATCGCCGGCTCGTTCACCGTCGAAGTCACTGGCCATTGCTGCTGGCCGGAAACTGCACTCGCGCACAAGAAACACACCGCAATCATTCGCAAGAAACGCATCGCATCTCCTTGCATTCAGGCACGAGCATAACCGCTTCTTTTCGGTTTTCACACTACGCGGTGTCTGGGGTTTTCGAGTTTGGCGGATTCGGCCATCTCAGGGATTTTGCTTTTACTGAGGACTGAGAACCGAAGACCGGTTCTTGGTGCGGATGAGAGGACTCGAACCTCCACGGGTGTTACCCCACAGGCTTCTGAGACCTGCGCGTCTGCCAGTTCCGCCACATCCGCACGAACCTTAATTCTAACATGAACGAAGCCTGTCAAACGCTCACCGCTGAGCGGACTCGTAGTTGTTCGGGTTTTCTCTCCGAGTCTAGCGGTGTCTCAATCGCAGCGATTCCCAGCTTCCATCCGCAGTCCAACCGCCATCCACAACGAGCGTGTGGCCATTTACAAACCCGCTCTGCTTCTCATCCGCCAGAAACGCAATCGCTCGCGCAATATCGTCCGGCGAAGCAAATCGTCCCATCGGCACGCGATTGGTAATGTCCTCATCCACGTAAAGTCCTGACGCTTGTGCGGAGTCATCCATCTCCGTTTTCACCCAACCTGGACACACGGCATTTACGCGTACTCCGCGCCCGCCCCACTCCGCCGCCAGAGTTCGCGTCAATCCAATTAATCCGTGTTTTGAAGCGTTGTATGCGGCACGATCCGACACGCCCACCAAGCCCGCAATCGAGGCAACGTTCACAATGCTGCCCGACCCTTGCGCCAGCATCGCCGCGCCAAATGCCTTTGCCAGCATAAAGGGCGCTACCAGATTCACTTCCAGCACGCGCCGGAAATCGTTCGCGCTGATCTTTTCCGCATCTTGAATGAAACTGATTCCCGCATTGTTCACCAGTACATCCACGCGGCCCCATTTCTCCCGAACCGTGCGGGCAAACTTTTCTACCGAGGTTTCATCCGAAACATCGCCCACCAGGGGAATAGCCTCTGCGCCAGCCGCAATGGCAGCCTTCAACGCCTCCGTCGGTTCCCGCAAATCAGCAAGCCCCAACCCGTATTCCAGGCCAGCAAGTACCTCAGCCGTTCGCCGGCCAATCCCCTGCGCTGCCCCTGTAATCACTGCAATTTTTCCCAATTTTCGCTCCTTTTCCTCGTTCCCCGCCTGTGACGCCAAACATTGACTTTAGCAGTGCCTGCCACTAGCTTTTCTGACACTTGGGTGTATACTCCGCCCAAGTACACCGTATCACCCCTTGCCCGCTTCCTGGGCGGTTCCAGGCAGCGTGCACCGCGGATCGGTTCCAGTAGGAGGTCATTATGGAATCCATTCAGGGGCCCGTCTTGTATCTACTGATCGCCTGTGGAGTCGTTACCGCTGCATTCTTGGGCTTGCTCATTTGGAAGAGCCTGCTTGAGAGCCACGAGGATGATCAGATCTTTCTGGGCAATGCCGAGCAGCACTTGGCCCGGGAGCAGCAGCAACTCGTCGCACGCATCAATACTTTATCCCGGCCGATCATGATGACCGGAATTCTGGCTGGCGTGCTTCTTTTGTCTGCCGCGGGAATCTGGGTCTACAAAGGGTTCATGGCGAATTACTAGCTGCCTTTTGCCTGGTTCTCGTTAACCGTTCAGTTGGTGCTCACTTCGATTGAGGTTTATCCGCAGCTGGGGGTGTGCTCGCTGGAGAAACTGCCGGAGCGCTTGCCGGAGTTCCGCTCGCTGGCCCTTGTTTCTTCGAATCCACCACCGATGTGTGATCGTGGACAATCAGCCATCGCACGTCTTTCTTCACAAGCACAAGCGTTGTTTGGCCGTGGACGAGACTGGATACACCGTCGACCAGCGCTTCGAATTCCCATTGATAGCAAGCCCAAGCGGTATTCCCATTCACTTTGATTAGCGTGTTCATGCGATCCATCCGTACGCGCTGCATGTGCGAGCGCTGCTGCTGATAGAGCGTGACGTAGTTTGTCCAGCCAGTGATCGGCGGCGCCCATCCGCCGCCCACAACCGTCACGTCGTCCGAATAATCCTTGTGCATTTTCTCCGTGTCGCCAAGCTGCCAGGCGCCGAGGTATTCGCTCAGCAGGTAATCGATCTGCTGCTCGTCCGTCAGAGGAACCACGGGATGCGCGTTATCGTTATCCACCGGCGGAGGCGGCTGATTCTTTTTTTTCTTGTTTTGTGCGAACGCACCCGGAGCCAACGCCACCATTACCATCAACGCGGCTGCCATTGCGCAGAGGGCTTTCACAAGCTTTTTGGTTTTCAAAGTGTCCGTAACTCCGGCCATACATACCCCCTGTCAATCACTGCCTAGCTTGTTATCCTGAGGCGAACCGCGAAGTTCGTCGAAGGATCTCAGCGTAAAACCCGACATACAAATGTTATTCAGAAGTCTACGCCACGCGGAGGTTAGTGCGAGCGCGACGCGCTCAGCAGGTTCACAAAAAGGCGATACGCCCCCGGCACGCCTTCCGGCAGTTGACGGAAAAACGCAATACCCGTGTAAATGTATGTTCCCTTGCCGTACTTTGCGTACACGAGCGCGCCATCCAAATCTTTTTCTCCGGGATCGTTCATCGCCAGCAGCGGCGTATAGCGCGAATCGAAGTCGCTCCAGAAATAGAGCCCGCGCTCCTGCACCCAGCCTTTGAAATCTTCTTGCGTGATCTTGTTCGGAGTATTTAGTAGAGAGTCGTCCGGCTTCAGGAATTTCACCGGAGAAGTTTCATCGGTAATGCGCGGCAGCGGATCGCCCGGTTTGCTCGCAATCTTCGCCGGATACGGCGCGTAGCTCTTTCCGTCCCACGCGAAATCGCGCTCGTATTGCACCACAAGCGTTCCGCCATTCTTCGCATAGTCAAGCAACCGCTGATTCGCCCCTGGCAATTCCCCGCGCAACTCATACGCGCGCACGCCCACCACAATCGCGTCATATTTCGAAAGATCGCCGAAATTCAGTGCGTTCGCATCCAGCAGATCCACATGAATACCCAGCATTCTTAACGCTTCGGGCACAGGCTCGCTTTCCGCGCTGATGTATCCAACCCGCAAATTCTCCGGTACCTTGATGTCGAACGCATGCACCACGGTCTGCGCCGGCTCTTCCCAAACCAATGTTGGCATCGAAGGCAGCGGCTCGATCGAAGTCGTGAACCTCGCTCCCTCGGCCATCGCAAACGCTTTCAGCGGATAATTTCCCGAAACTAGCCCAGCAGGCGGAGTCACCGTAAACTTGACATAGTGATCGCCATCTCCAGAAAAATTCAGGTCGAACGGCCCGTTGTAAACCCAGTTCACCGGCACATTCATCCCCACTGCAACTTTCGCCGCCTTCGTCGAATAGGAATGAATCCGCAGAAAGACATCAAACTCTTTCCGCTCGCCGCCCACCAATTCCAACGTCTGCTTCGGTTCAACAGCCAGCGTATACGCTGGCACTATTCTCACAGGCACGCGTTCCACATGCGTCGTTTCCGCAGCCGTATAAACGACGGGGAATCTGCGAATTGTCGCGCGGTTAGGATCAGTCCCCACATACAACGACGCCGAAAAATCCGGCGCTCCCTCCGCCTGCAGATTCAATACATTCTTTTCCGAGCTCCCTTCTGCAGTTACTTCAAGCTTTTGCCCCGTTGTTCCCTTCGTTGGGTCAATCTTCTCGTTCGTGCCATCCAATGATCCGCCCTCTACTGGACAAGTTACCTCCGGCCTGCATGCAAAGCGTGCCGTCACTTCGAAATTCTCATGGGCTGCCACTGAGGCGCGATTGCCTTCCGCCACAAAATGGAAACCACTCACCAGAAGAAGCGCATTTACAATGCGGTCCGCGGCATGCCGCACTTCGTCTTCTTGCATGGGACTGAGTGGTCCTCGCGACGAAACTCTATCTGGTTTGTAAAGGCTCTTGATGCTCAGCTCAGCCTTCGAAGTCAGGTCGAAACAATCTTTCCATTGAAGCTGTAGCGCGGACGCGCGTGCTTTATCCAAATCGTTGTCCGCTTCAACCAGCTTTTGGCACCAATCGGTATGCGCTCTGCACGTATCCGCATCAAGCAGCTTAGACAACGGTTGCGCCAGAGATTCCGGAGAAAATGCGCCGCCGTTCTCCCGTTTCAACGCAAGTGGACGCCGGAAAAAAGGCGATCCGAGAAACGCGGGAACTCCTTGCGTTCTATGGTTCGCAAACGCATCCAGCCCAATTTCCCGCCAAGTCTTTCCCCATAGCGGCGAAACTTCATCAAGGGGCAACACATACCCTGTCGGTTTCTCGCTCCTCTCCATATCCAAGATCACAACTTCATTTTTCGTTCCGCCCCAGGCCCCCAAACCTTCCTTCAATTGTTCGGGATAGGCATTCGCATCCGCAGCACGCTGCACGGCAATCGGCGTCAGCAATCCCGCCGCCTGATGATGCCCATGCCCCGTATGCACACCGCCCCAGTTGTTAATCACGATGTTCGGTCGAAATGTGCGAATGACCCGCACCATATCCTCAACAACTTGATCGCCCCAAATCTTCTCCGTCTCTTCCGGCGTCTTTGAATATCCAAAATCCTTCGCGCGAGTAAAATATAACTTCACGCCATAGCCGCGCGTCGCAGCCAGCAATTCCTGCGTACGAATCAACCCCAACTGTGGAGCTTGTTCCGGCCCCAGGGCATTCTGTCCGCCTTCGCCTCGCGTCAAGGACAGCAAAGCCACATCCGCATGCAGCCCGCGCGCTAGATACGTCAGCACATCAGCGCGTTCATCATCCGGATGCGCCGTCACGTACAAAATCCTTGTCGTCACGCGCGCGCTGTCGATCGCTTCAACCGTCTCCGCCAGCCCCGGTCCTGTGCCAGGAGCCGCTGGAAACTGCGCGTGGCTCAGCCGAGCACCAAAGCTAATCGCCACCAAAGCAACCACAATCGCTATCTTCCGCATGTTTCTCCCAGTCACGTAATTCCAGTCTCTTCCATCTGACGCATTTTTCCGTCTTTGCGTTACTTTCCGCTCGCGCTGATCTCCGGTCTCCGGTTTCGGGTCTCTGCAAACGGCCACTGCTTCCTATCCCAACTCCAAACCAGATATGCCACCACGCCCATCGCAATCTGCAGCAGCCCCCACTTGCGCGCCGGCCCCGTGTGCCAGAACAACCAGCTCCATCCCACGATCGTCAACACCGCCGGCACGGGATACAGCCACATCTTGAATGGAAACTTTTCCAGCCCCCAACGCCGCCGCAAAATCATCAATCCCACCGTCTGCCCAATGAATTGCACAATCAGCCGTACCGCCAGAATTCCCGCAATCGCCGTCTTCAAATTCAATACGACGCTGAAAACAAATGCCAGTCCTCCCAGCACCAGCAGCGAAACGTGCGGAAACTTCTTCGTCGGATGCACCCGCCCGAACACCGGAAAAAAATTCCCGTCAATCGCCGCCGAATACGGCACGCGCGAAGCCCCCAGCAGCACGGAAAACACGCTCGCCAGCGCCACCCACAAAATCATCGCCGTCGCGAACTTCGCCGCCGTCGCCCCATACAATTTCTCCACAAACAGGCTCGCCAGAAACTTCGATTCGGCCGCTTCGCGCCACGGCACCACGCCCAAAATGCTCGATTGCATCAGCAAATACAGCACCGCAATCCCCAGCACCGAAAGAAAAATCCCCCGCGGTATGTTTTTCTCCGGCTGTTTGATCTCCCCGCCCAGGTGGCAGATGTTGTAGTAGCCCCAATAGCTGTAAACCGTGTTCACCATCGCCGCACCCAGCCCCGCGAACCACAATGCGTTCAGGTTGAACGCCCCCGCCGGAAAATCGAACGCAATCCGCCGGTCGAAATGCGTCACGCCTCCCCAGATCAGCCAGAGCATCGTCCCGATTACGCCGACCCACAGCAGCACCGAAATTTTCCCGATCGTTGTGATGCGCCGGTAGAGCAAAACAATCAGCACCAGCACCAGCCCGCCGGATACCGCCTTCGCTTCCCAGGTTTTCAGTGGATACAAATACTTCGCGTACTCCGCAAATCCAATTGACGCCGACGCCACCGACAGCGGCACATGCAAAAACGTCTGCCACACAAACAGGAACGACATCAGCCGTCCCCATTTTCCCGGGCCATATGCTTCGCGCAGGAAAACGTACGTTCCACCCGCTTTCGGCATCGCCGCGCCCAGCTCGCTCCAGACAAACGCGTCCAACGTGGCAATCACAGCCCCCGCCACCCACGCCAGCATCGCCTGCGGCCCGCCCATCGCCTTGATCACCAGCGAGCTCACCACGAACGGACCAATGCCCACGATTTCGATCATGTTGAGCGCGACTGCCTCTTTCAGCCCAAGCCCGCGCTCCAGTTGTTCGTTTCCCGCCTCGTTCATCGCCCCGCGAGAATAGCAAAAGCCATTCGCTCGCCCTAGCGTTTCTCCCAGCACATTCGGTTTATTCTTTTCGCACCCAGCCAGTGTTCCTGCGTTTCTTTCCAACCGACACGCGTATACTTCCTTGGTGCGACCTAGGCGCTCCTCTCTTCGCGCCCTCGCAAGCCCCCTGATCCGGTTCGCGCAGAGCGGCCGATTCCCCCGCAAAGCAGATTGAATTCTCCGGAGATTCCTTGCTCCGAAAGGTGGAGATTGTGCCATCAGGTTCCGTGGCTATTCCAAATCCGGTTTCACCCTCCCCGCCCCAGCGTATCCGCGTTATCCTGCTCGCGTTAACGCTGGGAGCCGCCCTTCTCTGGTTTTTTTCCCGCGCTCTCTTTGCCTCAAACTTCCTGCCTCATTGGTATTGCTACATCGGCAATACGCGCCTTGTCTGGACCAACGTTCTCGCCGATTTTCTCATCGGGCTTTCTTACGTCGTCATCTCCTGCACTCTTGCCCTTCTGGTGCGCCGGACCGGCGGGAACCTCCCTTATCAGGGATTCTTCTGGGCTTTTGGAGTCTTTATCGTCAGTTGCGGCGCTACTCACTTCATGGAAGTTCTCACGATCTGGAAGCCCGTCTATTGGCTTTCCGCTCTCGTAAAGGTGATTACCGCTCTCGCCTCGGCCGCAACGGCAGTTGTGCTCGTGATCGCTACACCTGAAATCCTCGGCTTCGTGCGCACCGCCCGTGAATCTGCCGCCCGTGCCGGCAATGAAAAGTTTCGCGCTCTCGTTGAAGCGGCGCCTCTTGCTGTCTTCAGTTACGACATGCTGGGAAATCTCACCTCTTGGAATGTCGCTGCGGAAAAAATGTTCGGTTACTCGGCTCAGGAAGTCCTTGGCAAACGCAATCCCGTATTACCCGCGGAACTCGCTGCCCAGGAGATGCAGCTTTTCCAGAAAATTCTTGCAGGCGAAGTCATACATAGCTATGAAACGGTTCGCCGCCGTGCGGACTCCACCTCAATTCCAGTCAACGCGTCCGCCGCTCCCCTGTTTGCGGAAGATGGCTCCATTGTAGGGATCATGTCCGTAGTTGAAGACATCAGCGAAGCCAAGAGCAACGCCGCACAGGCCCGCCAGTCGCAAAAGCTGGAAGTTCTCGGCCGTCTCGCGGGCGGTGTCGCCCACGATTTCAACAACATGCTCATGGTCCTGGACAGTTCCACCGAACTCCTCGAACGCTCGCTCCCCCCTTCCTCCGTCGCGCGCATGTATCTCGACCAGATTCAGCGCACCAGCGCAAAAGCCGCCGCGATCACAAGGCAGCTTCTCGCGTTCAGCCGCAAGCAAGTCGTCGAGTTTCGTCCCATGGACCTCCATGCCGCCCTTGCCCAATGCGAATTCATGCTCCCGCGCCTGCTCGGATCGGACATCGAGCTTTCCTTCGATCATTCCGCTCAGCATAGCTGGATTCGCTCCGATCCCGGCCAGATCGAGCAGGTGGTCGCCAATCTCGCTATCAATGCGCGCGACGCCATGCCGAACGGCGGACGGCTTGCGATTTCCACGCGTAACCAAAGTCACTCGTCCCGTTCCAAAAATGACGGAATGGAAAACGCGCTCTGCGTTGTTCTTGAAGTTGCCGACAACGGTTCCGGCATGGACGAAAAAACACGCGCTCAGATGTTCGATCCCTTTTTCTCCACGAAGCCCCCGGGAAAGGGCACTGGCCTCGGCCTTTCTACTGTTTACGGTATCGTGAAACAGTCGGGCGGATTCATTCAAGTCCATTCCGCCATCGGGCTTGGTACCCGCTTTGAAATCTCTTTTCCCGTGGATACTTCGCCGCGTCCCGAAAATGTGCAGCCTTCCGAAAACAAATTCTCAGGACCCGCCCCGCACGCCACCATTCTTCTTGCGGATGACGAGTCCGCTCTTCGTCACGCGGTCGCGGAAATCCTTCGTCAGACCGGCTACACCGTCCTCGAAGCTCCCACTGCTCTCGACGCCCTCAATCTTGCCCAATCGCACCCGCAAGAAATAAATGTTCTCCTGACCGATATCGTCATGCCCGGCCTTCGCGGCACGGAACTCGCCGCCAAAGTTCGTGCCTATCGCCCTCACATTAAAGTCATTTTCATGTCCGGTTATGCCGAAGGCATCTCCGAAACGGAGCATCCCAGCGACGCGTTTTATCTCCAAAAGCCTTTTCGCTTTGCTGCCATGTTGGATCTATTGCGCACCGCGCTCAATGTCAACTAGGAGCGATTCGGTCATCTCATAATTGCTTTTTGGAGGTGGGGGCTTCAGCCCCCTGAAGAAAACTCGTTTTCCCTGGAATTCATAAGAGAACTATAGCCAGGGCTTCTAACTACTTAGGAAGATATTTGGCGGGAAGCTGATTATCGGGCCGCTCTTCGTCCCAGAAGATGCCGACTACGTACCAGCGTTTGCCGTCATTGAAAAGTTGAAGGCTATTGATGCCGCGGGCGAACGGCTTTTCCTTGGTGGAGTTGCGAGATTCATAGGTGCTGAAGACGTGGGCTTCCTGGCCGAACTGTTCCGTCTTTCGCGAGAGTTCGCTTTCGAAGAAGGCGTGCTCCTTGAAGTAGCCGCCTGCTCGTTCGACGTAGCCTTCGGCAGTGAACGTCCTGGCGGTAAATGAGCCGTCCTGATTCTTGTGTACTGCTCCCATGCGGGCTTCGGGCAGAAACAAGGAGCGGAAACGGTTCCAATCGCGTTCGCCGGCGGGACCGGAGATGACGTTGTAGAGAGCGGCCATGATGGCGTCAATGCTTTCCACGTCTTTGGGATTCGCCGCAGGGGCAGCAGCCGGTGTTGGTTGTGGCGCAGGCCTTTCTTGAGCTTTGTTCACTGATGGAAGTGCGAATGAAGCGAGAAGCGCCGCGACTGCAATCCAACGAACTTTCATGCGATCTCCTTGAGCTTGTTAGAACTTCACGGACTGAAAGCCCCCGCCTCCTGAAGCCCTGCAATCAGTTGAAGCGCACCTTTACGTCGGGGCGCTTTTCGAGGTGGACGGTGTCAATGAAACGCACCTGGCGATCGTCTAGAGTGAGAATCATGGATTGCAGACGGACTCCATCGCCGAAGAATCGGACACCGCGCAGAAGATTTCCATCGGTGACGCCAGTGCAAGCGAAAATCATTTTCTTGCCCGGTGCAAGGTCCGTGGTGTCGTAAACGCGTTTCAGGTCCTTGACGCCCATTTTTTCAAGGCGCTCCGCATCTTGCGGCTTGGCGACAACGAGCCGGCCGAGAATCTGTCCATTTAGACAGCGCAACGCGGCGGCGGTGAGCACGCCTTCCGGCGCCCCGCCTGTGCCCATGACGGCGTGGACGCCAGTACCGACGACTGCGGCGGAAATGCCCGCGGAAAGGTCGCCATCGCCAATCAGACGAATGCGTGCGCCGGCTTTGCGGATGTCTTCAATGAGCTTTTCGTGGCGTGGGCGGTCGAGGACGATGATGACGAGATCTTCGACATCGCGATCGAGACGCTTGGCGATGGATTTGAGATTGTCTGCGACAGGGGCATCAAGGTCTACGGCGCCTTTGCAGCTCGGGCCAACGACGATTTTTTCCATGTAGAGGTCGGGGGCGTGGAGGAGGCCGCCGCGTTCGCTCGCGGCCAAAACGGCGATGGAGTTTGCGGCGCCGGTAGCGCAGAGATTGGTGCCTTCGAGCGGGTCGACGGCAATATCCACGGCAGGGAAATTTGCATTGGGGGCATGTGTGGCGAGGCCAACTTTTTCGCCGATGTAGAGCATGGGCGCTTCGTCGCGTTCGCCTTCGCCGATGACGATGGTGCCGTCCATCTGAAGTGAGTCCATGGTTTTGCGCATGGCTTCGACGGCGACTTCGTCGGCTTTGTGGCGGTCGCCGAAACCCATGGTGCGGGCGGCGGCGATGGCGGCATTTTCGACTACACGCAGGAATTCGAGGCTCAGCTGAGATTCCATAGGTGCGCTCCGGAGACGTTCAAGTTGGCAGGATTCTGAGAGGTATCGTAGCCAATTCCCGGGAATCCGTCGACAATTCAGGAATACCAGTGGGTGAAACGGTAATCCCCAATCACCATAATTGCGTTGCGCCCGGTGAGATTCCGGTCGCAAGAAATTGCCAATGCTACTAACACTCCAGCTCTATCTTGCCGGAGTCTTGGCAAAGTGGTACCGTGCCGCCACATGGTGTAGCAACTGACGGAGCCTCCCATGAACGTGTTCCGAAAGTTTTTGCGAATGGCCTTTTGGGGTGTGACGTTCCTTACTGTACCCTGCATCGCCCAACAGGCATGCCCTCCGCCCCAAATTCCAGCCCCAGACCCAAAGAAAGACATATTCAGCGACAAGCAAGAGATGGATCTTGGCGATGCTATCGCCGAACAGTTGCAGCGATCATTTCTGGTGATCGACGATGAGGATTTGACAGGCTATGTTCAGCACATAGGGCAGAAACTTCTAGCACAGGCTCCTCCGACCGGGTTGCAACTACAGTTTTTTCTGTACGACAGTCCTGAAGCAAATGCGGAGACGATGCCCGGCGGACGGGTTTACGTCTCTCGCAAGCTGGTTGCCATGACGCGGAACGAGGACGAGTTGGCGAGTGTCCTTGGCCACGAACTCGGCCATGTTCTGACGCATCAGCCCGCGATACGGTTAACCCAGTGGTTTCGGGATGCGCTGGGCGTCACACAGCCGGGAACGCGTGAGGAGATTTTTCATAGCTACGAATTGTTGCAGGAAAGTGTGGTTCGCAAGAAGAAAGCATTTCAACGTTCGGGTGGGGAAAAGGACGAGCAAGGTATTGCGGATCAAGTTGGCATCCAGCTGATTGTGCGAGCTGGGTACTCAGCGAAAGCGTTTGGCGATTTTTTCGATAGACTCGCGGATACCAAGGGAAAAACGGGGAACTGGCTGTCCGATCTGGTTGGCACGACCAAGCCTGACGCAAAGAGATTGCGGGAAATCTTGAAGCAAACTCCTGCACTGACGGCAGCTTGCGCAGTTCCTGCCAATACTTCGAATCCAATTGAATTTCAGAAATGGCAAGCGTCGGTTGTGTCCTATTCCGGTTTGGGGCACAAAGAGCAGCTGCACGGCGTTTTCTCGAAGACGACGCTGAACCCCCCGCTTCAATCGGACATGCGACAGGTGCGTTACAGCCCGGACGGAAAATACATCCTTGCGCAGGACGAATCGACGATTTTCGTGATGACGCGGGAGCCGTTCGCAGCTTATTTCACGATCTTTGCGCCAGATGCTCTTCCAGCAAGTTTCACACCCGATTCACAGTCGATCATCTTTTATACGGATAGTCTTCGCGTTGAATCCTGGTCGATTGCGGACAAGGTTCGCACTTCCGTCAATGAAATGACCATTCCGCACGGGTGCATTCAGACGGAAATATCTCCAAACGGGAAATACCTGGCGTGCTATGGAGAGGAGTTCGATCTTTCACTTTATGAAGTGGGCTCGAACGACCAAGTCTTTCACAAGAAGGATTTTTATGAGCCGCACAGTTTTCGTGAATTTATTGAAGTGTTTCTCGCGAGGCTGCTTGGAGGTTCGATACACATCGTGGAGATGCACTTTTCTCCCGAAGAACGCTATCTGCTGGCTGGGGCAATGGGGGGTTCACCAACGCTAGGAGTCGATTTGAGCTCGATGCAAACCATATCCATGCCTGGCTCGGTGAAAGCACTCCTGGTGCGCCATTTCGCTTTTCTTGGTCCAGACAGAATCGTGGGAGTCGATCCATACTATCCAAAGAACTCTGGCATCGTGAAATTTCCCAGTGGAGAGTCCGTAACGAAACTACAGCTCGGAGACCAGAGAATCGACATCGCGACGAATCCGCGATATTTGTTGCTTCGGCCGATTAAGGAACATCCAGTAGGCGTCATCGACCTGGAAACGCAAAAGATCATCATTGGGTCCGACAGGAATTCCATAGACATTTTTGGCGAAAACTACGTGCGCGAACGCATTGATGGCGATTTGGGAATGGTAACTGTGGCGGATCAAAGGGAGGTTGGACGAGTAAAACTGCCGCTTGGACAACTGGGGCATCTCAGCGCATTCGCTATTTCTCCAAATCTACGCTGGATGGCGATATCCGAGAAATCACGAGGAGGCGTTTGGGACTTGCTGCAGTCGAAGCGGATTTTCTATGTGAGGGGGTTTACCGGAGCGTCTGTGTCCGCAGAGGGGACAGTCGACGCGGACTTCTCCAAATTTCAGGAAACGAAACGAAGCATGGCTCACATGGATACGGCCTCCGGTCAAATTGAAGCGGGGATGGAGATTGACGAAATGCAGATTTCGCAAAAAGGATCCGTCCTTCTGCGAACTACACACAAGGGGAAAGACGATTGGAAACCTCGAAACATCGAGCTGGCGGCGCTTGATGCGAAGACCGGTGCAGTTCTTTGGAAGCGCGATTATCCCAAAGAGGCTCCTTCCGTTGCTAGCATCCGAAGCGAGGGGAATCTCGTTTTTTTCTGGCCTGCAAATTCCGATGGAACAAAGCTTGAGATCAAGAATGATGCGACACTGAGCCAACGCTGGCAAAAAATGGACGCAAATAACGAAGATTATTTCCTGGAAGTGGTGGAACCGCGCAGCGGGAAGATCCTGGGATCGTCCGTGGTACGAACAGGCAAAGGGGCATTCCGGATGACCGTGGCGGAGTCATCGGGTGACTGGCTTGTGGTTTCCGATTCGAAAAATCGGCTGCTTGTCTATTCGATGAAGACCGGGGAACAGACGGGAATTTTGTTCGGCAGGCGGCCAGTGATTTCCGGGCCGATGTCGCTTCTTACGTGCGAAAATGAGCGAGGGCAGTTGGCACTCTACGATTTGAATACGCTGGCGCGCCGCGAACAATACGTATTTACTAGCCCGATTGCGTATTCCTATTTCGCTGCCGACAATCGGCGGCTTTTTGTTTTAACTGGGAATCAAGCCGCATATTTCATCATGCTGCCGCGGGCAGACGCGAAGAGCGCGAATGTCACGACGGCAGAACCGAGGAAAAACTAGGTTCGTCCGGGATCGCGCCGAGCCTCACGCTAATTTAGGTAGAATACGTACATGATTGATTTGCACAAATTTCTTTTGTTTTTAGTTGCGGGATTCCTGCTGGCGATCACACCCGGTGCGGGGATTTTTTATGTGTTGGCGCGAACACTTGCTGGAGGAAAGCGCGAAGGCGTGGAATCGTCGCTGGGAACGTTTGTTGGCGGATTGTTTCACGTGATGGCGGCGGCGCTTGGGGTGTCCGCGATTCTTGCGGCATCGGCGGTAGCGTTTCACACGGTGAAGTACGCAGGTGCGGCGTATCTGGTTTTTCTTGGGATCCGAATGATCCGGTCGCGGAATGAAGAGATGCCGGAGAAGACGGAAGCGCCGCGCGGCAGCGCGTTCCGCCAGGGGATTTTTACGGAAGCGCTGAATCCGAAGACTGCGCTATTTTTTCTCTCATTCATTCCGCAGTTCATTGCGCCGGAACGCGGGCATGTGTTCTGGCAATTTTTGGTACTGGGGATCATTTCCGTGACGATGAATACCGCGGCGGATTTGTTGGTGGTTTCCTTGGCGGCGCCGCTGGAGCGGAAACTCAAGTCGAGCGCGAAGTTCCGGCGCGGGCAGCGGGTTGCGTCTGGGCTTGGGATGATCGGGCTGGGCGCGTACGTCGCGTTTGCTGACACAAAGTAGGTTAGCCGACTGTGGGATTTCTACAATGGTTCACCATTTTCTTGTTTAGCTTCCCCCTTCCCGCACAAGTGCCGCAAATGCAGAAGATCGAGGTTGTTCATCCGCTTCCCTATGGGGACGAGGGGAAGCTTTACACGATTTCGAAGCCTGGCTTTATGTATCCGGGAGAGTTTGGTTCACTCGAAGAAATCGACGCGCGAAATCTTGTGATACATAGTTTTGATGGCCGACGACATGAGGTTTGCGGCAGATTGAAGCAGGGTCATTGGGAGGCCAGGGAAGACGCCTGCACGAACTACCTGCGATTAGTCGGCGTGCATCGATTAAGTAACAAGGCAGAAGCAGAATCTGGTGATGCGCAATACATGCTGGTAATTTTTGAGTTTTCTGGCGTGTGTGGAAGCTCGGATAGCACAGGCTTTGCGCAGGTTTGGAAGTTGAGCGAGCGACGATTGGGCGTCGAACAGCAGATCGATTACAACACGCATTTCAATGATGGCGTTAAATTCCAAGAATTCTCGCCGAGAAGCCGGCGGCTGGTTGTACGGTCATCGCACTATCTTTTCAATGACGCCCATTGCTGCATTTCTGCGTATGACGAGCTGACATTTCATTGGATTGGTAGTGAGTATGCACTGGAGCGGATTGAGACGAAGCGAATAAATAGGGCCGCAAGAGCAAAGTAGACCACGCCGCACCTACCTACGATGGAAGGTCTCGCTTATGCAAGAGGGCCGACTCAGAAGTCGGCCTCTACAACAGACGTGATCCAAAATTGGATTTAGAGGCTTCAATCGTATACGCGGCGTCGGGATTGCTCGCGACGAGCAGGCAGGCGCACGCTAACGCGTAAGCTACCTCGGTTCGAGGGGCTGAATGATGGCATTGACGAGGAAGGGATCGTCGAATTCTGTCAGTTCGCCCGGACCTTTGCCTTTTACGGGCAAGAGGCGGGCGGAGAGCGGCTTTTTCCATTTGACGGCGAGAGTGGCGACATCGGCGAGAATCATGTCAAGTTGCTCGACCGAGATGTTTCCGGGAAGAGGAACGGTATCTAGGCCGGTGCCGCAAACGGCGGAGTAGGAAAGCAAGCCGGAGAGAGAGACGCGCCCTTCGCTCCATCGCTTGGCGAGGACGGAGTCTTCAAGAATGGGCAGCATGAGGCCGTTGTAGCCGGTTTGTTTGACGGGAATATTCCTGATCGCTGCCGTGATGGCGCCAGCGGCAGTAAGCGTGCCTGCGGAGCCGAAAGGCCCGTCTATGAGGTTTTCGATGGCGGCGCCGATGGAGACGTCCTTCATCGGAGCGGGAGAAAGATCCATACCGACATAGGCCCAGCCGGTTTCGCGGTCGATGCGCATGGCGTGGCGCTCGATTTCCATGGCATGAGTGGTGAGCATGCCGGTTAATTTTTTGCGAGCGTCGTCAATGTTAGTGGACCCGCGGAAAGCTTCGGCGACGATATTGGCGGACTCGAGGCCGACGGCAAATTGATGGCCGAAGCCGGTGTGATAGGCGGCGGTGAAAAAGGGCGAGAGCGGTTTTACGTCCGCGATGGCCCCGAGATTGAAATTTCCCTGACTGTGTTCAGTGGAGTCTTCCAGTTTCTTGATGGCGCTGGCGGCGGCTCCGATGGCTCGCCAGCGAATGCCGTCTTCTCCGGCGATGACGACGCTGCCGCGAATATGTTTTGTGTTGCCGATAATTTCCGCGAGCAGATCGGCTTGCGATTCAGGATCGCCGGCGTTGAGCATCGCAGGGCCGATTGCGGGGGCAAAATTTTCCTTTTCGGAGAGTGCGTCATATTCCTTGAAGAACGCGATAACTTCTTTCGGAGACATTCCTTTGGTGTATTCGGGGAATGGCTGCGTCGCGATGCGAATGGTTTGGACTTCGTAGCCGCGCGATTCGAACGTGGTTTTTGCCCGGCGAAGCATTTGTAGTGTGTCGGCCACTTGCGATTTGTATTGGGCGGGGTCGAGATTGATGAACGCCGTGATGGCGCGGATCTTGGGTTTAACCATTACGGGGACAGTAGTAGCGGTTTTTGTCTGGCCAAGGCAGGCCGAGGAAAGCGCGAGGGAAACAAGGAGCGAAAGCAGAAAGCGTTTGCGAGGACGCATGCGAATCTCCAGCAATCACGATAACGCCGCGCAAGGGAAGATGACAAGAAGTGAAGTTTCAGTTGACGTACGGGTAGATTTCGTCGGCAATCCAGTAATTCTCGAGAAGAAGCGCGAAAATCATGCCTACGAGCCAGAGCGCCCAGCGGCACGAAAGCCACGACGAACGGACGGTTGAACTTGAGAGAGGAAGATCAACCATATACGCGGCGCAATAACAGACATTAGCGATCAAGGCCAGAAAAACCATGGGGAAAAGATTGGCGAGATGAAGGGCCGGCCGAAAATGCGGCCAGGAGGCAGCCAGCCAGATAAGGCAAACGGCGAAGAGTATCAAGTTATAAAGGATGCGGCGAGGTTCCCAGTAGCGTGCGGAGGAAGAGAGAAGTTCGCGGAAGTCGGCAGGTTGCGGAGAAAAGACGGGAGAAGCCATGAGCCACCTCTCGACGCGGAAGACTAGCCAGGGGGCTGTGTATTGTCAAGTACTTTGTGATATAGAGTTCGTCGCTGGTTTCGCTGCAGTTGTCGCGAAATCGAAGATGCCGGCCTCAGAAGGCCGGCCCTACAGGAGCCTCGATGAAGAACAACTTTCGCGTGGCGCCGAGACCGTAAAGCGACGACGAGCCGCCACGCTCCAAAAAGGGTAGTCTCGGAACGAACTTCGCCGAAACTAAACGTATGCGGCGATGCCGGTAATTTTTTCGCCGATGACGAGCTTGTGGATGTCGTTGGTGCCTTCGTAGGTGTAAACGGATTCGAGATTGTTCATGTGGCGCATGATGCAGAAATCGTCGACGATGCCGTTGGCGCCGAGGACGTCACGGGACTTACGGGCGATTTCAAGCGCAATGCCGACGTTGTTCATTTTGAGCATGGAGATGTGCGCGGGATCGACTTTGCCTGCGTCCTTGAGACGGCCAACGTGCATGGCGAGAAGCTGGGCTTTGACGATTTCGGTGATCATCCAGGCGAGCTTTTCCTGGACGAGTTGGTGCGAAGCGATGGGCTTGTTTGCGAATTGCTTGCGCGTTTTTGCGTATTGGAGAGCGGTGTCATAGCAAGCCATGGCTGCGCCGATGGCGCCCCAGCCGATGCCATAGCGCGCTTGATTGAGACAACTGAGCGGGCCGCGAAGGCCGCTGACGCCGGGGAGCAAATTTTCTTCGGGGATTTCGCAATCGGTGAAGGCGAGGCCGCTGGTGACGGAGGCGCGGAGCGACCATTTGCCGTGAACGTCCCACGCTTTGAAGCCGGGCGTGCCCTTTTCCACGAGGAAGCCGCGAATTTTTTCGTCTTCGCATTTGGCCCAGACGACGGCAACGTCTGCGATGGAGCCGCTGGTGATCCACATTTTTTCGCCGTTGAGGACGTACTTGTTTCCCTTTTTGACGGCGCGCGTGAGCATACCGCCTGGATTCGAGCCGAATTGCGGTTCGGTGAGGCCGAAGCAGCCGATGGCTTTGCCTTGCTGGAGGAGCGGAAGCCATTTGTCTTTTTGCGCGTCGCTGCCGAAGGTATAAATGGGATACATGACGAGCGCGCCTTGCACGGAAACGAAACTGCGGAGGCCGGAGTCACCACGTTCGAGTTCCTGCGTCATCAGTCCGTAGGCGACGTTGGACATTCCGGCGCAGCCGTAACCGTGAAGATTGGCGCCGAAGAAGCCGAGTTCTCCGAGTTGCGGAACGAGATGTTTTGGAAATTGCGCTTCGCGGCTTTGTTTCTCGATGATGGGAATGATTTCGTTTTCGACGAATTCGCGCGCGGTTTGGCGCACGAGCTTTTCTTCGTCGTTAAGCTGGGAATCAAAATCGATGAAATCCACTCCGCCATATTTCGCCATTGAGATGCTCCTCTTTGTTCTCTTTATTATGACATTTCAGCGGGCTTGACGTGAATTGTGGCGGGCCCCAGAATTTGTGACGTAATTTTCTTGAAGGACGATGAGAAAACGTGCCGACAGCCCGAGGTAAGAAAAAACTGGTTTCACCCGATATTCTGATTTTCGATGTGGATGGCGTGCTGGTGGACGTGCGCGGAACGTATTGGCGGTCGGCACTGGACACGGTGCGGCATTTGACGGGGCAGCGCGTGACGTACGCGGAGCTGCACAAATGGAAGGCGAAACCCGGGAATAACGACGATTGGGCGATGGTGGCGAGTTGGGTGACATCGCTGGGTAAGCCGATGAACTATGAAGAGGCTAAAGCTGCGTTTAGCCGGTTTTATTGGGGGACGCCGTCGCGGCCGGGGAATGTGAAAAATGAGAAACATATTGTTTCGCCGCTACAGATTGAGCGCTGGGCGAAACGGTATGAGCTAAATTTGTTTACGGGGCGCACGAGGCAGGAATTTACCTACACGTTCAAGAAGTGGCCGGGGACAAAACGGTTTCGCATGGTTGTGACGATGGACGATGTGGTTAAGATGAAGCCGAGTCCGGAAGGTTTGTATAAAATACTTGGGAAACGTGATCCGAAAACTGCGCTCTATCTCGGCGACAATATTGATGACGCGCTGGCTGCACGGGAAGCGGGAGTGCCGTTCATGGCAATTATTGCGCCCGGCGAGCATGGGTATCTTGAGCGGTCGAAGCGATTCCGGGCGCTTGGCGCGCTGGCGTTGCTGCCGCGAGCAACAGATCTAAGACTCTGGCTTGACTAGATTTCTAACAAAAAATCCGCAGTGAACCGGACCCTTGTTGCGTT
The DNA here is from genome assembly GCA_018268785.1 of Acidobacteriota bacterium. Taxonomy (GTDB): domain Bacteria; phylum Acidobacteriota; class Terriglobia; order Acidiferrales; family UBA7541; genus Acidiferrum. The sequence goes on from JAFDVY010000003.1 coordinate 19,339, forward strand.
TGGATCCGGCTCACCGCCGGAGACTGAAACAATTCCTGCGCTACAGCCTGCGTTTTGCGTCAAATTGTTTCGCTCGACCGTAACCTGAGAGTGGGAGCCATATTAAGTCCGACCGATCCTGCCCCGACGATTGTCAAGAGTCTTGAATACTATCGGGATCTGCCCGCCGGCTCGATTCCGTACGCTATCGTCACAGATGCGGCGGCAGTTAAGAGATTGCGCAACAAAACAGACTCGATCGCATACACGATCCCTTGCCGGGAACACGTAAGTTCATTTCTGGGGAACGGAGAAGCCGGTATCTTATTGCGCTTTGGTCCATCTGAGGACGACATCAGAAAGGTGCAGGCGCTGCTGGGGTCGGCGTCTACTTGAGACCACTTTCCAGAGCGACCGAATCCGGTTGTCTGGGCGCGGTGTGCCCTGCTCCTTCGCTCAAAATAGCGAGCGAAATAAGGCCCTTTTCCTTTTTTTTATCGCGAAATCCCGTTTTGTTTCGACGCCCCTTCGCGTTGACGGAACCTCGCGCCGATGATATAAATTTATGTTCGGGTCGGTGGTTTCAGGTCGGCTGTGCGCTCCTTTCCCGGGTAGGGGTATGGCAAGCCTGCGAACAAGAGGCCGCCTCGCGGCCTTCAGTGAACACGAGGTTCAGGCAAAACAATTTAAATGGGTAATTTGGGTCACCAATTAGGCGAACTCTTCCTCGGGGCTGTGCCTACAGTCCTGATTCTCATCGTTCTTTATTTCATCCTCAAATCGTTGTTTTTCAAGCCGTTGCTTGCCGTGATGGCCGAGCGCGAAAAGCGCACTGCTGGTGCGCAAAAGGCTGCGGAAGCTGCGCAGGCGGCAGCCGCTGAAAAAGTGAGGCAGTATCAAGATGCGCTGAAGCAGGAACGCGCGAAAGTTTATGGCGAGCAGGAAGCTGCGCGAAAGAAATTGCTCGATGAACGGGCGGCGTTGCTGAAGGCTTCGCGGGGTCTGGCGATGACGGAAGTGAGTGCGGCAAAAGATCGAGTTGCCAAGGAAGTTGCAGCGGCAAAGCGCGAACTGGAAGCCGGCGTGCCACAACTGGCTGCCGAAATCGCCAAGCGCGTGTTGGAAACCTCCTCTCCAAGCGGGGCGCGATGAATCTGCGCCGAATCCTTCTTCTGACGCTGAGTGCGTGCACCATGCTTTTGGTTTGTGCTTCGGTGGTGTCAGCCGCGGAAGAAGCCAGTAAGACGACCGAACACGCGACAGAGATATTCAAGTGGATCAACTTTGCGATCGTAGCGATCGCATTTTTGTGGGTCTTCGGGAAAGTGTTGCCGACGAAGTTTCGCGCGAATGCGGAAACGATCGGTTCGGCAATCACGAAGGCGACGGCAATTAAAGCGGAAGCGGACAAACAGTTGGCCGATGCGGAAGTGCGCCTGGCGCGCCTTGAGCAGGAAGTAGCCGAGCTGCGTGCGCATGCGCAGAAAGAGGCTGCCGCGGATGCGGATCGCATTCGCGAGATGGCCAAGTCCGATGCGGAGAGAATTTCGGTTGCCGCGAAAGCGGAAATTGATGCTGCGGAACGCGCTGCGCGAATTGAACTGAAGGCCTTGGCGGCGAAGCTGGCAGTGGATGGCGCCGAATCCCTGCTGGCGAAACAGTTGACGATGCAAACGCAAGAGTCGCTGGTGAGTGGATTTGTGAAGTCGCTTGACGGGAGGCCCAATTGAAATCAGCGAGCCTCCAATATGCGAACGCGCTGGCCGACGTTGCATTGCAGCAGGGCGCGGCAGATGCTGCGCAAAAGCAATTGAGCGATTTTGCCGGAGCTTATGCGGAATCGGCGGAACTGCGGAATTTTCTGGCAAGCCCCGCTGTGACGGTAAAAGAAAAACATGCCGTCGCCGAGAAAATCGCGGCGCGAATCGGCGGCAGCAAGATCCTGCGAAATTTTCTGTTTCTTGTGATCGATCATCATCGGACGCACATGCTTTCCGAGATTGCGGATGCGTTTCGGACGGTGATTCGCGAGCGGCAGGGGATTGCGGAAGCGAAGGTTCTCTCCGCGGTGGAGATGAGCGAACCGCAGAAGAAAGTTCTGACGCAGTCGCTTGAAAAGAAGACCGGGAAGAAGATCGAAGCAAGGTTTGCCGTGGACAAAGAACTTTTGGGCGGCATTGTGGTGCGAATCGGGGATACGGTGTACGACGGTTCGGTGCGGCACCGTTTGGACGAGATGAAGGCGGCGCTGGCAGCCGAGTAGCAAGAGTTTTACGGCGAAGTTTGCCGGCGCAAAGCGAGATTGAGTAACGGAGCAGGTATGGCGAATATCAAGGCAGACGAAATCAGCAAAATACTTCGCGAGCAGATCGCGAACTACGAGCAGACGGTTGCGGTCGAAGAAGTCGGCTCGGTCATCAGCGTTGGCGACGGCATTGCGCGCATTCACGGCCTAGAGAAGGCCATGGCGGGCGAGATGCTCGCGTTTCCGCATGATGTATTCGGCATCGCTTTGAACCTGGAAGAAGATCAGGTCGGTGCGGTGCTGCTTGGTGAATACACGGCGATTAAGGAAGGCGACACGGTCAAGCGGACGAACACGATTATGTCCGTTCCGGTCGGTGAGGCCTTGGTGGGGCGTGTGGTGAATCCGCTGGGCGTGCCAGTGGACGACAAGGGGCCGATCGCCGCTAAGCAGCGCAATCCACTCGAGAGAATTGCGCCAGGCGTCCTAGACCGGCAGCCGGTTCGTGAACCGCTGCAAACGGGCATCAAAGCAATCGACGCGATGATCCCCATTGGCCGCGGGCAGCGCGAGCTGATCATCGGCGACCGCCAGACGGGAAAGACCGCCGTTATTCTGGACACGATCATCAACCAGAAGGGCAGCGGCGTGATTTGCATTTATTGTGCGATCGGCCAGAAGCGTTCGACGATTGCGCAAGTCGTGAAAGCGCTGACAGATGCGGGCGCAATGGAATACACAATCGTCGTTGCATCGTCCGCGGCGGAACCCGCTTCGCTGCAATACATCGCTCCATATGCTGCTTGCGCGATGGGAGAATATTTCCGCGACACGAAGCGGCACGCGGTCACTTTTTACGACGACCTTTCGAAACACGCTCAGGCGTATCGCGAGATTTCGCTGTTGCTGCGCCGGCCACCGGGACGCGAAGCGTTTCCTGGTGACGTGTTTTATCTCCACTCGCGCTTGCTGGAACGCGCCGCGAAGCTGAACGACAAACTCGGCGCGGGTTCGCTGACATCGCTGCCCGTAATCGAAACGCAGGCTGGCGACGTTTCCGCCTACATTCCGACGAACGTCATTTCGATTACCGATGGACAGATTTATCTCGAAGCGGACTTGTTCAATGGCGGCATTCGTCCCGCGATCAACGTGGGTATTTCCGTGAGCCGAGTCGGAGGCAACGCGCAGATTAAGGCTATGCGCCAGGTAGCCGGAACACTGCGTTTGGACATGGCCCAGTTCCGCGAACTCGCGGCGTTCGCACAGTTTGGCGCCGATCAGCTCGACAAAGTGACGCAAGCGCAGCTCGCGCGCGGCCAGCGGCTGACGGAAGTCTTGAAGCAGGATCAGTTCGTGCCACTGAGCGTGGAGAAGCAGGTCTTGATTCTCTACGTAGCGACGAGCGGCGCCCTTGACAATGTTCCTGTCGCTGAGGTTCAGCGCTTCGAAAAGGAATTTATGCAATATGTCGAGACAAGCGCAGGCTCAATCCTGAAGAGCATCGCGGAAAAGAAGGCGCTCGACGATGCGATCAAGGCGGAAATCAAAACCGCGCTGGATACGTTCAAGGAGCGGTTTACGGCAGCGGTTGCAGCGGCTGCGAAGTAGGAATTAGAAAAGAGACATGCCCACACTTCTCGATTTTCGGCGCCGCATCCGCTCGGTGAAGAACACCCAGCAGATTACCCGCGCGATGAAATTTGTCGCTGCGGCGCGGCTGCGTCGTGCGCAGGAATCGGCGCTGGCGGCGCGTCCGTATGCGCAGGAACTCGCAAAGATGTTGCGGTCGATCATGGGACGCATTGACGAGCCGCAACATCCGTTGCTAGCTGTGCGCCCTGAAGAGCGCGTGCTCGTGATTGTGCTGACTGGCGAGCGCGGTCTGGCCGGCGCGTTCAATACGAACATTTTGAAGAAGGCGAATGAAGTCTTTCGGGCGAACCAAGGCAAGAAGCTTTCGGTGATTCCCGTAGGGAAAAAAGGACGAGATTCGCTGAAGCGCGCAGGATTCGAATTTCCCGCTGAATTTATCAACGTTCTCGCCAAAGTGGAATTTTCCACGGCGCGGGAAATCGCGACTCTGGTTACAGAGCTTTACACGAAGGAAGCGATTGACGCGGTTTACATCGTGTTCAGCGAATTCAAGAGCGTGATCTCCGCGAATCTTGCCGTGCAAAAATTGCTGCCCGTGGAGAAGATGGAAGCGGTGGAGGGCGAATCGCGGACAGACTACATCTACGAGCAGCCAGTGGAGAAGCTGCTCGATCGCTTGCTGCCGCGCTATGTCGAGACAACCGTGTTGCGCGCCATGCTGGAGTCTTCCGCATCGGAGTATGCAGCGCGCATGACCGCGATGGAGTCGGCGACGAAAAATGCCGGCGAAGTGATTCAAGGTTTGACGCTGCACATGAACAAGGTTCGTCAGGCGGCGATTACCAGAGAGATTATCGAGATTGTCAGCGGCGCTTCGTCGACCGCGTAGGAGAAAGCATGGCAGAGAAATACGCAAGCATTGGGCACGTCGTGCAGGTCATCGGACCCGTGCTGGACATTCAGTTTGAAGCGGACAAGCTGCCCGCGATCTTCAACGCCGTTCGCATCACGAGCGAAGGCTACAACGTACCCGAGCCGCTCGACATTATCGCGGAAGTGCAGCAGCACCTCGGCGAAGGTCGCGTGCGCGCGGTTTCGATGGAGCCGGTCGAAGGCATGGTGCGCGGTATGAAGGCCTACGATCTCGGCACCGGCATCGCGGTGCCGGTGGGCCGTCCGACGCTGGGCCGCGTGATGAACGTGCTTGGCAAGCCGGTAGATCAGCTCGGACCGATCGTTACAGACACGTACTACCCGATTCACCGCCCCGCTCCGACCTTGGAAGAACAATCGACAACTTTGGAAATGTTTGAAACGGGCATCAAGGTCGTGGACTTGATGGAGCCGTATGTGAAGGGCGGAAAGATTGGGCTCTTCGGCGGCGCGGGCGTGGGCAAGACCGTTTTAATTATGGAATTGATTCACAACGTCGCCATGAAGCACGGCGGCGTTTCCGTGTTCGCGGGAGTCGGTGAGCGGACACGCGAAGGCAATGACCTCTGGCTGGAAATGAGTGAAGGCGGCGTCATCACTCCAGGCAACAGCGAGAAGTCGCGCTGCGCTTTAATTTATGGACAGATGACCGAGCCGCCCGGATCACGTCTGCGCGTCGGACTCACGGGCCTGACCGTTGCCGAATATTTCCGCGACCAGGAACACCTCGACGTGCTGCTCTTCATCGACAACATTTTCCGCTTCGTGCAGGCGGGTTCGGAAGTTTCGGCATTGCTCGGCCGCATGCCTTCTGCCGTGGGTTATCAGCCGAACCTGAACACGGAAATCGGCGAATTGCAGGAGCGCATCACTTCCACGAAGTCCGGTTCGATTACGTCGGTGCAGGCGATTTACGTGCCTGCCGACGACTATACGGACCCGGCGCCTGCCGCGACGTTTACGCACTTGGATGCGACGACGAACCTTTCCCGCCAAATCGTGGAACGCGGAATTTATCCCGCGGTCGATCCGCTTGCCAGCTACTCGCGCATTTTGGATCCTCGCGTCGTCGGCGCGGAGCATTACGCGGTGGCTCGCGGCGTGAAGTCGATTCTGCAGCGCTACAAGGATTTGCAGGACATCATCGCAATTTTGGGTATCGAAGAACTTTCGGACGAAGACAAGCGCACCGTGAACCGCGCTCGCAAAATCGAAAAGTTCCTTTCGCAGCCGATGTTCGTGGCGGCACAGTTCACTGGCCTCGAAGGCAAGTACGTGAAGATTGAAGATACCGTCCGCAGCTTCAAGGAAATCGTGGAAGGCAAGTACGACGATGTTCCGGAGCAGGCGTTCTACATGGTCGGCACGATCGAGGAAGTGCTCGCAAAGGCCGAAAAGATGAAGGCGAGCGCGTAAAGAAAAATGTCTGCTGGCGCCATCCAACTCGTGATTGTGACTCCGGAGCGGCAGCTCCTGAGTCAGAGCGTTTCGGAAGTTACGCTTCCCGGCGCTGACGGCGAACTCGGCGTGCTGCCCGGGCACGCTCCGCTGATCACCGAGCTGGGCATCGGCGAGCTTCGCTACAAAGAAGCGGGCGGCGCGGCGTCCGAGCCGATTGCAGTGATTCGCGGTTTTACGGAGGTTTTGCCGGATCGCGTTACGGTGCTGGCTGAGACGGCGGAACGTCCCGAAGAAATCGACATCGAGCGCGCGAAAAAAGCCCTTGAACGGGCGGAGAAGCGCATCGCGGCAGGTCCGGGAACGCAAGACATCGATTGGGATCGTGCGACGGCATCGTTGCAGCGTGCTCTGGTCCGCATTAAAGTGGCGGAGTACGCGCCGCGCAAGCGCAGCGTTGCTGTGCCGGGACACTAAGGTTCCTTCCCTTGGAAAAAATCACAATGTACAGCACGACGTGGTGCCCGGATTGCCGGCGCGCCAAGGACTTTTTGCAACGTCGGGGCATCGAGATCGAAGAGATCAATATCGAAAACGATCCCGATGCGGAAGACCTCGTGCTTGAGGTCAACCACGGACGTCGCAAAGTGCCTACCATAAAGTTTGGCGAGCGATTTTTTGCGTGCAGTCCCTTCAATCCACAACAGCTTGCGAAAGAACTGAACATACCGCTCAACGTCGAAAAGAAGAGTTAAGCTAAAGCTCCTCGAGAAGCGACCGCTTCCAGTTGCGAATTTCCGCTTCATTCCGCTTGTAAAACGTCCACTGTTTGATGCGTCTCCCTTGAATCAGTCCGGTCTGGGCCAATATCTTCAGGTGCTCGCTCGCGGTGGGGTGGCTGACCTTCAGTTTTCGAGCGATAAGCAGCCCGCAAACGCCGTCTTTTACCAGGTCGCCATCGACTTGCCGTGGAAAATGTTTGCGCGGGTTCTTCAGCCAATCGAGGATTTGCAATCGGTTACGATTTGCGAGGGCGCGGAATAGGGCGTCCCGGTCCATTTCTATCTCCGTCCAAAATGGCGGTTGTGCATTTAGCTAAATGCCGAAGTACAATGGAAGTCTACCATGAGCATTGCCGAAAACCAGTTGGAGATCACCCGCGACGAGATTCGCGAGACCTATCGCAGGATTGCGCCCTATATCCGGCGCACCCCTGTCGTGTCCGTGGCGAGCTCCGATTTCGGTTTGAGCGAATTTCCGCTATCTCTGAAGTTGGAGCTTCTGCAGCATACAGGTTCCTTCAAGGCGAGGGGCGCAGTCTCGAATTTGCTCAGGCGCGAGATTCCGAAGGCAGGGATCGTGGCGGCATCGGGCGGGAATCATGGAGTGGCGGTGGCTTTTGCCGCTCACAGATTCGGCAAGCCGGCGAGAATTTATGTGCCAACGGTAGCGGCAAAGACAAAAATTGCGCGCATTCGTTCTTATGGAGCGGAGCTTGTCGTTGGAGGCGACTTGTTTGCGGACGCTTACGCAGAAAGCCAGAAGTGGGCGGAGCAATCTGGCGCGATGATGATTCATCCATTCGACCAGCGGGAAACGATGCTTGGCCAAGGCACCGTGGGGCTGGAATTGGAAGAACAGGTGCCCGAACTGGACACGCTGCTGGTTGCCGTTGGCGGCGGAGGGCTGATTGGCGGCATTGCCTCCTGGGATCGGGGAAAAACCCGCATCGTCGGAGTTGAACCGGAAAGAGCGCCAACTTTGACACGAGCTCTGGAAGCAGGGCGTCCTGTGGATGCAGAGGCCGGGGGCATCGCAGCAGGGTCACTGGCGCCACGGCGCGTTGGCGAATTAATGTTTCCTCTTGCGCAAAAATATGTTGAGCGCGTTGTTCTTGTCAGCGACGATGAGATCCGGGCGGCGCAGCAATTGCTGTGGACCGAAATACGCGTTGCGACTGAGCCCGGAGGCGCAGCCGCACTCGCCGCGCTGGCATCCAAGCGGTATCAGCCAAAGAAAGACGAGCGCGTCGCTGTGCTGGTCTGCGGTGGCAATACCGACACTATTGATTTTGCGAATCAGGTTTAAGAGAGGCCAAGTATGTCCGTTTATGACAAATTGAAAGCGCTGCAGATTTCGCTGCCGGAGCCGATTACGCCCGCTGCTGCATTTGTGATGACCGTGCGAACAGGCAATTTACTCTTTGTTTCCGGTCACATCGCAAGACGCGACGGGAAACCATGGACTGGCCAGCTTGGGGCGCAGCTTGGTACACAGGAAGGAAAGCACGCGGCGCGCAACGCGGCGATTGATGTGCTTGCCACCATGCACCATGCCCTTGGCGACCTGAACAAAGTGCGCCGAATCGTAAAGGTATTGAATCTCGTCAATTCCTCTTCGCGCTTTATGGAACATCATCTTGTGGCGAACGGCGCTTCGGAGTTGTTACAGGAAGTCTTCGGTGAGAAAGGGAAACACGCCAGAAGTGCAATCGGAGTTGCGCAGCTTCCGCTTGGGGCATGTTTTGAAATTGAATTGGTGGCCGAAGTCGCCGATTGAGATCCGGCTATGACGAGATTAGTTTGGGATGCCGCGAGTCCAGACGTGTGTGACCTGCAATGCTTCATTTAACAAAACAATGTCCGCGTCCGCGCCGGTTCTTAGCGCACCCTTCTTGAACTCAATGCCCAGAACCGCAGCTGGATTAAGTGTAAGCATGCGAACTGCGCTAGCCAGAGGAATCCCCAGCGCCACGATATTCCGCAACGACCTGTCCAGCGTGAGCGTGCTGCCCGCCAGCCTGCCGTTGGTATCGCGGCAAACGCCGTCCACGACGATCACGTCGATTCCACCGAGCTTGTATTTGCCGTCGGGCATGCCTGTCGCCATCGTTCCATCGCTGATCAAAACAACGTGCTCCGGGCCTTTGGCTTGCAGCAAGACTTTCATCGCAATCTCGTCCACATGGATGCCATCGGCTATGAGCTCGGCATTTACCTCGGGTGAAGTCAGCACCGCGCCGATGACGCCGGGATCGCGGTGCGAGAAAGGCCGCATGGCGTTGTAGACGTGAGTGGCGTGATGCGCGCCGTGCGCGATGGCCGCTCGCGCTTGCTCATAAGTCGCGTCCGTATGGCCCATAGAAACGACCATGCCCAGGCTGCGCGCCGCATCAATGCAGGGCATCGCGCCAAAAAGTTCCGGGGCGATCGTCAGGATGCGGGCGCTCCCGGAAGCCGCATGCAGGAATTTTTGCAGGATGTCGGCTGTCGGCAGTTGCAGCAATTCCGGAGGATGAACGCCGCGCCTTTCCTTGCTCAGGAACGGACCTTCAAAATGAATTCCCAGAATTTCGGCGCGGGTTGTGGTCCTGCTCTCGTATTGTGTCGGGATATATTTCGCAATTCCTTCGACTGCATGCAGCGTGTCATCGGTTGATGCCGTTACCGTCGTTGCCACCATCGAAGTCGTGCCAAACTGCGCGACGCGCTGCGTAATCGTGGAGAGGGCTTCCGCGCTCCCTTCCATGACGTCGCGACCCCCGGCCCCGTGAATGTGGACATCAACAAAACCAGGAATCGCCGTCGCGTCTTCTACCCTGATTTCCTTTGCCCCGGCCGGCAACTCGAGTTCGTCGCGCTTGCCGACGCGCTCGATTTCGCCGTCGCGAATCAGAATTCCGGCATCATGAATTTCCGAGATTGGAGTTATTGCTTTACCGACGTGAAGGAGTGTGGTCACCATTTTCTCAAAAAACATCCTAGCGGAGACCTGCATAAAAAGAAAACGAGCGCTTCGTCCTGAAGCGCTCGTTTTTGAAAACGCAAAAGCCGAGTTACATGCTCTTGGCAGGAGCCATTTCAATACTGGTGAGTTTGAGATTGTCGCCGTCCACGCTGCCCTTCACGGTGACGTGATGGCCCGCGTGCGCCGCGACCTTGTCTTGCGCGTCAACCGCGTAGACTTTCTTGTCTGCGTCATTTACGAACACGTACTTCGCGCCGTGCTCTTTCACGCACTTGGTCGTACATTCGCCAGCCTTGTCGTTCGCGCCCTTGACGCCGCACTGGCTGTCGGAAATATAACCCGTCCAGCTGCCATCGGCCGCCATCGTTAGCGCAGCCGCGAAGAGAGTCGCAGCCGTAAGTGTTGCAAAACGTACTTTCATGATAGTCCCTCCTGGAACTGCTCTGCGGTAAGTAGGTCCGCCGGGCTGAGGAAGAGCTTGGCACAAGGTTTTTGCCCTGTCCAGACCCTTCCTTTTGCTTTACGGCGGAAAGCACCAACTGGATTAGCCAAATCCAAGATTTCAAAAGAAAGGGAGGATTCTTGCGAATCCTCCCCCGGTGATTCTCCATTGGCGATGGAGATCTGTGCTCTGAAAGTGTCTGGCTTAGTTGCCGGAGCCGCTGGTATTGGCGGCAGCCGTTGTACCCGCTGACTTCGGAATGCTCAGATAGCCCGTCGCCGTGGTCTTGGTGACTTTGTTTACCACGAGTTCCAGGGCCTGACGCGTTCCGCCGGTATAAAAGAAGATCGGCTCGTTCACGGAGCGGTTCTTCTTTTCGAAATTCTTGTCGTCTGCCAATACGTTGATCGTGTATTGGTTCTTCTTGGTGTTGGTGTCCTTCAGTTCTACTTGAATTCCGCCCACATGCTGCGCACCGCCCTTGCGGGTGACCGTGAATTCAAAGTAGTCGCGTTGGCCCATGCGGCGCAGTTGATCGATTTCATCGTGGTTACGGGCGATGAGTGTGCCCATTTCGCTCTTGGCCATCGCCAAGTTGCCGTTAGTCGCGTCGAGGTCCGTGCGCACGCCGTTGACGTCGGTTCCGAGCTTCGCCACGTCTTCCGCATTCGCCTTGCCCGCGAGTTTTTGGTTGACGTCCTGTCCCAGCGCGTTCAGCTTCTTGTCATAGGTCACTACGTTGGACTTGGAAGCTTTGCGCGCCGCGATCAAGTCTGCTTGTGTAACGTTCAGCTTGTCCGTCACGACCTTCAAGTCGCTCTGCAGTTGCTGGTTAATTTCGTCATCCTTGGCGAGGCGCTGCGTCAAAGCATCGTTCTGCTGCTTCAGCGAAGCTTGTGTACTCGTCTCCACGCTGTTCGCATGGCTCAATGCACTGACTCCAACTCCCAAACCAAGCAGTGAAACGCCGCCTAGAACGGCAACCGCAAGACCCACCCACCGCGGGGTGCCGGTTGTGCTTTGAATATTCGTCTCTTGATACTCGCTCATGTACTTCGTCTCCTTTGGCGATTCCGCCCTGTGCACAGAAAGGGAGCACCTGCTCAACCAAACTGCTTACTTGCTGTGGAAAACAGCTAACGGCTTTTAAATGTTTGGATTCCGGCCTAAACGCGGGGCTCTACAACGTTCCATATGTAGTACTAGTACGCGTAATCTTTACTTCCCCACGTTTGCCCCTGTAAATTTTTCTGAAGACGGGCACCTAACGCACTTTAACTGAAAACGTGGACCGCTACCAAACTAAGAGACTAGATCGGAGGGCAATCTTGTTCTTTAAGTGCTTATTTTGTAGTAGGTTAGCTTTACGCGGCTCGGGTCGTCGCTGAAGATTCAGACTCGGCTTGCGCCGCAAAATACTGATCTAGCGTGGTGGTAGCCGCGTTCAAGACGAGCTGGCAATTGGTGCAAGATGCCAAGTGTCGTTCGATGTCACTCGAAACCGAAGGGGAGAGCTTTCCTTCTAAGTACCAGCAAATCAAATGGATAGTGTCTTTACAACTCATAACCCAGACTCCCTCAGCGAGCCCACTGCCGCCAGAATTCACATAGGAATGTTGCAGTTTCGTAACCAAATCTTCCGAAAAGACTGATCTCTTCTAACTGTCTGAAAATTAGCCACTTTCGGGATAAGCTATGCCGCTCATGCTTGAAGAAGAGCCGCTCACTTTACATACCTTCGATAACTTTTCGTGAAAAATAGTGCGATGGCCTCAAACCCTGGAATCGGCACGCATCTCCCTGAGCGCAGCAATTCTGTCCGCCAGCGGCGGATGGGTGCTGAACAGAGACGAAAACGTTCCGCCCCCAAAGAGCGGCTTCACAATGCAGAGTGCGCTTGTGGAAGGGGAGATCGCAGTTGTGGGAATTTGCTTGTTATAGGCACCAAGTTTTTGCAGTGCGCTGATCAATCCGTCGGGATTGCCGACCATGTGCGCGCCTGTCTCGTCGGCCCCGTATTCACGCTGACGGGAGAGACCGAGCTGCAGAAGCATGGCCCCGAGCGGCGCCAGGAACATAAGCAGCAGAGTCAGGAAGCCTCCGCCTTCGCGGTTTCGCTCATCGCGACTCCCCCCGCCAAACCAAAAGCCCATGTGCGCCAGGAACGAGATCGCGCCCGCTAAAGTGGCCGCGACGGAGCTGATCAAAATGTCATAGTTTCTAACGTGAGAGAGTTCGTGCGCGATCACGCCTTCCAGTTCGTCGTCGTTCATGACGCGCAATAGGCCGTGCGTCACCGCGACCGAAGCATGGCGGGGATTGCGCCCGGTGGCGAATGCGTTTGGCGCGTCCTCCGGAATTACATACAACTTGGGTACGGGCAGATTCGCTTTCGCAGCGAGGCGTTCCATCACTTCATACAGACGGGGCAACTGCTCGCGCGAAACGGCTTGGGCGCCGCTCGAGAGCAGCGCGATCTTGTCAGAGAAAAAGTAAGCGAAGGCGTTCGAAAAAAACGCGAACCCCAGGCCGATGATCATGCCGTTGCGCCCGCCGAGATATTGTCCGACGATGACGAGAAACAGCGTCAACGCCGTCAGCAAAAATGTAGTTCGCAGAATTCTCATTTCTTTCAGCCTCTCTCCGTCAAACAGCCCTGCCTACTTAGATACGCGCCGCCGCTGCGGGTTGTTTCTGTGCAACGCGCTCGAACTTCATAGCGTCGCGCTTTCCGTCCCGGTCCACCCGCACGTGATCTCCGGGCAAGACCTTGCCCTCGAGAATCTGCAATGCGAGGGGATCCTGAATCATCCGCTGAATCGTGCGGCGCAGCGGTCGCGCGCCATAAGCCGGATCGTAGCCCTCGCTCAGAAGCACTTCACGGGCCGGGGCGGTGAGTTCCAGCGTAATTTTCCTCTCCGCAAGCAGTGCTTCCACGCTCTTGAGCAACAAATCCACAATGCGGCCGAGCTGCTCTTTACCCAGCGGATTGAAGATCACAATTTCGTCGATGCGGTTGATGAACTCCGGACGGAACGCCGCGCGCAACGCTTCCATCGCTTCCTTGCGGGCAAGTTCCGGGTCTTTGCTTGAGAGTTCAAAGATTGCCGACGAACCGACGTTGCTCGTCATCACCAAAACCGTATTGCGAAAATCCACCGTGCGGCCTTTCCCGTCCGTCAGGCGGCCGTCTTCCAGAATTTGCAGCAGTACGTTGAACACATCTGGATGCGCTTTTTCGATCTCGTCAAAGAGCACCACCGAATACGGATGACGCCGCACCTGCTCCGTGAGCTGCCCGCCTTCTTCGTAGCCGACGTAGCCTGGCGGCGCGCCGATCAAGCGCGACACGCTGTGCTTCTCCATGTACTCGCTCATGTCAATGCGGATCATGAGCTTTTCATCGTCAAAGAGAAATTCAGCGAGGGCGCGTGCGAGTTCCGTTTTTCCCACACCGGTTGGCCCCAGGAAAATAAAGGAACCGATGGGGCGCTTCGCGTCGGAAAGCCCGGCGCGACTGCGACGCACGGCATTCGCAACTCGGCCAAGCGCGTCTTCCTGCCCAACTACGCGCTCGCGGAGCCGTTCTTCCATGTGGACGAGCTTTTGCTCTTCGCCTTCGAGCAGACGGCCCGTTGGGATTCCGGTCCACTTGCTCACCAGTTTAGCGATGTCTTCTTCGTCCACTTCTTCCTTCAACATGCGCGCGCCCTTTTGCCCCGCGTCCGACTCTTGCTCGGCTTTGCGCAACGCGGCTTCCGCAGCGGCGATTTTGCCGTAGCGGATTTCGGCCACCTTGGCCAGCTCGCCGGCGCGTTCATGGCGCTGTTCCTCAGCCTTGAGCTGATCGATCTGTTCTTTCAATTTGCGAATCTTTGAGATGGCGTCTTTCTCCGTCTGCCACCGGGCCTTCTTCGCGCTCGATTCTTCCTTTAGTTTCGCGAGCTCTTTTTCAATTTGCCCGCGGCGCTCTTTCGAATGAGCGTCCGTTTCCTTCAGCATCGCCTGGCGTTCGATCTCCAGTTGCAAAATGCGCCTTTCAATTTCGTCGATTTCCGTCGGCAACGAATCGATCTGCATGCGAAGACTCGCAGCGGCTTCGTCGACAAGGTCAATTGCCTTGTCCGGCAAAAAGCGGTCAGAGATGTAACGATGCGAAAGAGTGGCGGCAGCCAGAATTGCCGCGTCCTTGATGCGCACGCCGTGGTGAACCTCATAGCGCTCTTTGAGCCCGCGCAGAATCGCGATCGTATCCTCCACCGTCGGCTCGCTTACCAGCACCGGCTGAAAGCGGCGTTCCAGCGCGGGATCTTTTTCGATGTATTTCTTGTATTCGTTCAGCGTGGTCGCGCCAATCGCCCGCAATTCGCCGCGAGCCAGCGCCGGCTTCAACATATTGGAAGCGTCCATCGCGCCTTCCGCTGCGCCGGCTCCGACGAGTGTATGCAACTCGTCGATGAACAGAATTATCTGGCCGTCGGATTCCGAAATTTCCTTCAAAACGGCCTTCAGGCGGTCTTCAAATTCCCCGCGAAACTTTGCGCCCGCAACCAGCGCCGCCAGGTCCAATGCCACCAGCCGCTTCGTCTTCAAAACATCGGGAACGTCGCCGGAAACAATCCGCTGCGCGAGTCCTTCCACGATCGCGGTTTTGCCGACGCCCGGCTCGCCAATTAGCACGGGATTGTTCTTCGTGCGGCGCGCCAGAATCTGCATCACGCGGCGAATTTCTTCGTCGCGTCCAATCACCGGATCAAGCTTCGATTTACGCGCAAGTTCCGTCAAGTCGCGCGCATATTTTTCAAGCGATGCATAGGTTGCTTCCGGATTCTGAGAGGTCACGCGCTGCGTGCCGCGAATTCCCGTTAGCGCCTGCAAGATCGCTTCGTGAGTCGCGCCATGCTTCTTCAGAAGCAGGCCGGCCGGATCGCGATCCTTCCCGGCAATTGCAAGGAAGATATGCTCTGTCGAAACGTATTCGTCCTTGAATTTGTCGGCTTCTTTGAACGCCTGTTCCAGAACATCGTTCAGCGCCCGTCCCATATTCTGCTGGGAAAATCCCTGCACCTTCGGCAACCGACCCAATTCGCGCTCAATTTCATTCGTCAGTGCGTCAACGCGCACGCCAAGACGCGTGAGTATCGACGGCACCACGCCGTCCGTCTGCGCCACCAGCGCGCTCAATAAATGCAGCGGAACAATTTCTTGCTGTTCGTGGCGCGCGGCGATCTCCTGCGATTCCTGCAGGGCCTCTTGCGCCTTTACCGTCATTTTTTCGAATCTCAACATTTGTCCTCACATCCTTACACCGATTGGCGCCCAAAACAAAGGGGCCAGCTCTCCGCCGGCCCCTCGTTTCGGTTGACCGGCTTCCCTTATCGTGCAGTCGCCGCTGCGGCAGCCTGTGCTCCGACATTGACCTTGATCTGCTTCGGCTTAGCCTCTTCGCGCTTCGGAATCGTCAGCGTCAAGACGCCGTCTTTGTAATCGGCCTTGATCGCTTCCGAGTTCACCGTGTTCGCGAGCGAGAAGCTGCGGGCGAAGGAACCATACGACCGCTCCACGCGCAGGTAATTCTTTTCGTCCACTTTTTTCTCAAACTTACGTTCGCCCCGAATTGTGAGGATGTTGTTCTCAACACGAATGTCGAGTTCCTCCGGTTTCACGTCGGGCAAGTCGGCCTTTACGACCAGCTCGTGCTCGCTTTCGAAAATATCCACGGCTGGCGCCCAGGTCGTCAAGTTCGATTCCTGAGTGCGGCCCAATAGTTCACCGAAAATCCGGCTCACTTGGGACTCCAGTCCCGCATTCCTGTTGAACGATTCCCAGCGATTCAAAGTGCTCATAATTCCATCTCCTTTATAGCTTACTGCGTATAGAAGCATAAAATATGCGCGTTTTACTGTCAAGTATAAAATGTCTTCTTGGCTTTCATTGCTTTGTCCTTTATTTACTGCGGGATACGAGAAAGTTCTGCGCCCTCTCGCCGCTCCACCCCTTGCTTCAGATGGTTGCTTTTGTTCCCCTTCGCTACCCTAACCTCCCCCATTTCGCAAACTTACTATCCATTGCTACACTGCCCTGCATGCATCTTGCGGATCTGGATTACCGCCTCCCCCCGGAGCTCATCGCCCAGCGCCCCTTGGAGCGTCGTGACGCCTCCAGAATGCTCGTCCTCAGTCGTCTGCAAGGCGCTATCGAAGACTGCCAGTTTGCGGACCTTCCGGCACTGTTGCGCGGCGACGAGCTGCTCGTTTACAACAATGCGAAGGTCATTCCCGCCCGGCTCTTTGGAAAGCGAAAAGGGCTCCACTCTCAAGCGCCTTCGCGATCCGAAAAGAACGAACACTTGCGGGGCGAAGTCGAAGTATTTCTCGCCAAATACATCGACACAACTGTTTGGGAATGTCTTGTCAGGCCCGGGCGCAAGCTACCGGTAGGCGAAACGATTCTCTTTGGCAACGGAGAACTGCAGGGCGAGATTCTTTCTCGCGGAGAGCTGGGTTTGAGAACAGTTCGTTTTTCGGCCACCGGTGAGGAAACCGTAGGCACATTACTGGAAAAACTGGGCCACGTTCCGCTCCCGCCATACATTGAACGCGAAGACGAATCTCTCGATCGTTCCCGGTACCAAACAATTTTTGCCAGCCAGCCGGGCGCCGTGGCCGCTCCGACCGCAGGGCTGCACTTCACGCCGGAAGCTCTCGATCGAATTCGAGCTCGCGGCGCGGAGACTTGCGAACTCACGCTGGATGTTGGCTTGGGAACGTTTCAGCCGATTCACACCGACGATCTGAAAGATCATGTAATGCACGCGGAGTCTTACGAAATCAGCGAAGAAACGGTGCACAAAATTACTTCAGCTCGAAGAATGGGAAGAAAAATTCTTGCCGTCGGGACGACGGTCGTTCGCGCGCTGGAAGCTTCCGCGCTCCGCGAGGTGGAATCAGGAACTGGTGAATTGCTTGCTCCCGGGAAGGCCGAAGCCCGCCTCTTCATTACACCGGGATTTGATTTTCGTGTGGTAGACGCGCTGCTGACAAATTTTCACCTTCCGCGCTCCACGCTGCTTGCTCTCGTCTGTGCCTTCGCTGGACGGGAAAATGTGTTAAGCGCTTACCGGCACGCGGTGGAAGCGAAATATCGCTTTTACAGCTACGGCGATTGTATGTTGATTCGCTAAATCTAGAGTCGCCCGGTCGAGAAGCTTGATGCTCCTCGTTTTGCCAGACGGGATAGGAGCGAACTCGCTTCGATGGCGGCTGTTGCAGGGAATTGAAGCCTGAGGACCAACCCACAAATCTTCCAAAAAGGGATGAGTAGAGAGGCCGCAGCGTGCTGCAGCCTCTCTCTCGTCCCGCGAAAAAAGTTCGTCAAGTGTCGCTGCCTTTCCTGAAAACTACTCGCTGAAAACAAAAACACGCTTTTGGCCGGCGAAGCGCACTTCCTTCACCTGTCCGTTTTCGCCCAGCAAAACCGCGTCATAATCGGACTTGGCACTGCGGTCTTCCCAGCGGCCTTCCGACTGCGCGACCTGATCTTTGCCGCGCTGCACGGTCACCTTGTTGCCGTCAATCGAAAGCTGGTATGCGCCGGCTTTCAAAGTGACTTGGCCTACCTTTGCCGGCTGGGTAATGCTGATGGTCTTCACGAAAGGTTTTGCGAAAACGGGTACCGAAAGGCAAAGTGCCGCCAGCATTGCAGCAGTGCGAACGATTGCTTTGGAGTTCATACGTGTACTTCCTTTCACACAGGAACGAGTCAGCCTGCAAGCCCGAGCTATCTTGCGAGAGGAGTTGACACACGCATGCCGAGGCGAGTAGATTCGCCCGACGACACCGTTTCTTCCTGGACTAACCGCCGGAAAGACTTGTGTGTCATTCGCCCCGCGGCTGCCACCGCGGGGTTTTGCTTCTCCGCCGAATTTTGCTCGAATACCGGCTGCACCCTGATAGACGAATTCACCCCGCCAAATGTTTCGCCGGTTGCATTAAAAAAATTGTCATTTGTGCTTACAGCAGATTTTCCTTTTTGATGCCCGCCCAATATGGGAAAGTTTTTTCCTTGCACTTTCTAAATTCCACGAATTTCACGGAAAATTGCGCATAATTCCACGCGACCTTTTGCTCATACAGCCGTCCAATCGGGCTTGCCGCTTTCCCGTTCGTGCATCCTCACACCTCTTCATCTATACTCAAGTGCACTTTTTGGACACGGCTCATGCGGATTCTCATTCTCAGTGACATTCATGCCAATCTCACTGCGCTTGAAGCGGCTCTGACGAAGGCGGCTGGCCGCTACGATGCCGCGGTTTGCCTTGGCGACATTGTCGGCTATGGACCCGATCCCGCCGAAGTCAGCGAAAAAATTCGCAAAGTAGCCAAGTCGTCCATCCGCGGAAATCACGACAAAGCGGTTGCCGGCATCATGAGCACTGAAGATTTCAATCCCGTCGCCAAAGCTGCGGTGGATTGGACTCGCTCCCAAATGTCGCCGGAGCAGCTGAAGTGGCTCGCGGAACTTCCGCAAGGCCCAAAGGAATCGGAGGGCATCGTTCTTGTCCACGGTGCGTTTCAGGATGAAGACGAATACGTCTTTACTCCCGCGCAAGCTCTCGAAGGTTTGCTCGATTCCTCCGCTTCGGTCACTTTTTTTGGGCACACACACCATCAAGGCGGATTCGCATACCTCGACAACAATCTCGAAGTCCTGCAAATTCGGCCCCGCGCCAATGAGTCGTTCGCGCCGCTTCGCATCGAGCCAAACAAGCGTTATCTTTTGAATCCCGGATCCATCGGCCAGCCCCGCGATGCTGATCCGCGCGCGGCGTTCGCCGTCGCGGATCTGGAAAACCAGGTTGTTGAGTTTTGGCGCGTTCCGTACGAAATTGCCAAAGTGCAATCCCGCATGCGAAGTGCGGGCCTTCCCGAGCCGCTTATCCAGCGGCTGGAATTCGGCAGGTAGACAAATGGCCGTGGGAACACCGTTTCAGAGCGATCCAACCAGAACGCCGCAGTCCGCGGGCAGTACCCGTAAGCCGTTTCTCCTCTCTTTGATAGTAATTCTCGCCGGCGTTGGCGCCTATTTTCTGCTCTTCCGTTCTTCCAGTCCGCAACCACAACGGGCGCACCTTTCGTTCGGTTCTTTGGAACAGGCTTATGCCCCCAACATTCACCTTGGTAATTTTAAAATGCAGGAAGCCACAAACTTTCTGAATCAAGATGTAAAAATTCTTCAGGGCGATATTCTCAACGCGGGCGACACAACCGTTCTTGCCATCGATGGCACCATTGAGTACCGCGACGGACTCGACCAAATTGCACTTCGCGAGACCCGCCCGCTTCTTCCGCCTTCTCGGGAAGGTCTCAAGCCTGGGCAAATCGCCCATTTCGAGCTCTCCTTCGACCGTGTCCCTGGTTCCTGGAACTATGTGATGCCCAAAGTACAGATTAGCGGTCTGAAACTTTCCTCAAATAAAAAATAGCCTTTCGGTAAACTCTGCCGTAAAATTTCGCGCGTGGGGTTGTCCTCTGAATTGGAAGCCAATCTGCGCGAACTGGCCTCGGCCGGGCCCGTCGAGCTGCGCGAGAATGGCGCGCGCGTCGCTCCTCTCTCTGCGCTTTCCTGGGAAGTTCGCGGTCACGGCGAAAGGCCCTTGCTCCATCTCTGGTCGTCCAATCACAATCTAACCCGCCGCGTTTTAGCGATCACCGACCAGTCCGACGAACGCCTTGCGCTTGCCGTCGAACGCTTCGGGCGTGCTCGCCCGGATCGTCTCGAATTTGTCCGCGTCGCCGCGGAGCGTTCTGCCCGTGATCAAGGCAGGGAAGAGTTCTGCCGTTGGATCGAAGCTCTCTGCGCCTCGCAATTCCCGGACGCCACCGCGGATCCGTTCACGATTCATCAAGACCTCGAACATTCTCTTTCCGGAAATTACGCTCGCGGCGTCCTGACCTCCGGCAAAACACAGTGGGCCGTGATTGCCGCGCCGGAAGCGGAGGGCGGTTCCAGTGCTAGCCGCTGTCTTACCTTTGGACTGCTATGGCTTGAACGCCTGCACTCCATGCGCGGTCGCGGCCCCGTCTCCGGCCTGCGTTTTCTTCTTCCCAGAGATGCCGTTCCGGCAATGGCGCACCTTCTCGCCGTGCTGAATCCGAAACTTCAAGCCGAAATTTATCGCTACGACCGCGCGCGGGAGATCTTCGAGGCAATAGATCCCTCTTCGCTCGCCAACATCTCTTCAACTCTTGTGCCGCTGCGCGAGTCGCAATCCTTGCTCGATCGCGCCGGCAATGAATTGGAATCCGTTGTTTCGCTTGCACCGTCGCGAATCACACTTCACCCTTCCGTCCCCCAGCGTCATATTATCTTGCGGTTCCGCGGTCTCTCCTTTGCCCGTTGGGAAGACGAAAAAATCTTCTTCGGTTTGCCCGAAGCCCGGGAGCAGTTGCACGCCGGCAATCGCCTGGCTCTCAAACAGTTATTGCAGGAACTGGAGACTCATCGCCATCCACTAGCCTCCGATGGAATGCATCCTCAGTTCCGCGCTCAACCGGAGCGTTGGCTTGAAACGCTCGTCCGCGAAGATGTGACGCGCATAGACATTGCCCTCGATCCGCGATTCGCATACGCGCAAGTCCTTGCCAACGCCGGCGGCGATCACGGAATCCTGGATATCCTCGCGGTTACGCGCACGGGACGTCTCGCGATTCTCGAACTTAAATGTACGGAGTTTCTCAACCTGCCGCTCCAGGCCGCGGATTATTGGCTGCGCATCAAGCGCCATCTCGATCACGGCAACATCGCACGTTACGGTTATTTCCCGGGAGTTGAACTGCAGTCTGCTCCTCCCATCGTCTATCTCGTTGCACCCGCTCTTCGGTTTCATCCTGCCATCGACGCGATCCTCCGCTCTCTTTCTCCCCAGCTTGAAATCGTTCGCGTGGGCCTTGCGGAAAACTGGCGCCGCGGAATTCGAGTAGTTCTTCGCCAGTAGTGCCGAATCGCGGATTTTTCCGGCATACGTTTCCCAATTCCGCCGTGAGCGGTAAACTAGCGGGATATGCCGATACCTCCGAAAGCCAGGAATTTCACGATCGCCATTCGTCAATCCGGACCAATTTCGTTGGTGGATATCACCGGCAGCCTCACTTCCTTCGAAGCTGGTGCGCTCCGCCAGGCCATCGCCGGCCTCGTCGCCATCAAGAAAAATGATATCGTTCTGAATCTGGCGGGGCTCGATTATCTGGACAGCTCCGGAATCGGTGAACTTGTTCGCAACTATCTGACTGTAATCAAGAGCGGGGGAACGATGAAGGTCGTAGGCCTTTCCGCCAAGGTCGAAGAAATTCTGAAAATCACGCAGCTCTACAAAGTCTTCCCTGAATTCCCGGACGAAGAAGCCGCGCTAAAAAGTTTTCCCCCAGGCTCCGGAAAAAGTTCCTAATCCTCAAAAAATTCCTGGAAAAATTTCTCAGAAAATAATTGCCCCCAAAAGGAGAGAAGCAGCTAGGGTGTGTACCCTAGCTGCCTCCCGGGGTGTGTCCTCGAAGTGGTTTTGATAGTTTAGATGCACCCGAGCGAAAAAGGTTTCCTGTCGCGCCGATTTTTTTATACTAGGCCGCGAACCTCGCGAAGCGCTTAGTAAAACAGGTACTTACGCCACCGCTCGTCGCGGTGCCCGATCAAGCGCATCAGTTGACGTGAGGTGTGCAGCGTAAATGGTCGCGGCCTTCGCGCCAGTTTGAACCCCGCTTCTTCCGGAGTGCGGTCGCCCTTGCTGTTGTTGCACCGGTAGCAGCACGCCACCAGATTTTCCCACGTGGAACGTCCGCCGCGCGAACGCGGCACCACGTGGTCCAGCGTCAGTTCCGAACTCGGGAACACCCGCCCGCAGAACTGGCACGTATTCCGGTCGCGCAGCAAAATGTTTTTCCGCGATAGCGCGCGGCTCTGCTGTGGAATGTGCCGGTACGCTACAAGTCGAATCACCGAAGGCACTCGGTGCGAATGTGCCGCCGAGTGCACTTCCGAACTGTGCAACTCTTCCGCCTGTGCCACGCCCTTTAGCATCAGCACCATCGCGCGCCGCACCGCCGTCACATTGATCGGCTCGTACGTCGCATTGAGCACCAACACCGGTTCCTGCATCAGCGAACCGCGCCGGGGCACTGCTGAGTTTTGGGTTCTACTGCCAGCGGGTTGGTCGCTGGAAGACACAGCGGTGTCAGCCGCTGTGAGGGGTCTGTGCCCCCGGGGACTCGGCGAATCCTGCCGTAATGCGCTCATAGCGCTTCCCTTGGGCTAACTCTCACCTGCAGCCGGAAGCGGGTCGTGCGCCGCTCGGGCTACCGTGAGCGCCACCACCGACTTGGCTCCAGCGTCGCGAAGCGCCTTCGAACAGGCATCCAGCGTCGCGCCAGTCGTCATTACATCATCTAGCAATAAGACGCGCCGATTGTCAACTTGGCTGCCCGGACGTATTTCAAATGCGCCACGTACCGCTGCCCAGCGTTCCCGCACCGTCAGCACGAGTTTTACCGGGCGAGGTCTTTTCCGGACCAACAAAACGCCCTGGTGCGGCAGCTTCAGAAGCTTCGCCAGCGGTTTGGAAAGTAATTCTGCCTGATTATATCCGCGCTCTTTTTCGCGCTCACGATGTAGCGGCACTGGCACGACCACGTCCGCACCTAACGCATCCGCATTTTTCGCAATGATCTCTGCAAGACGCTCGGCAAACCACTTCGCCAGGGGTTCGATTCGCTCAAATTTCAGCAAAAGAATTGCGCCGACCATCTCGTCTTCATAGAGTGCGAAACTTCGGGCATATTCAAACGCGTACGTTCCCATCCTGCAAGCGGAGCATTTCAATTTCTCTCCGCACTCTTCAGCCGCATCCGGCAATGGAAGTCCGCACACCCTGCATATCTTTCCCGGTATTCGCGAAAATCCCTCAAGGCAGTCGCAGCAAATCGGAATCCGCGAAGAATGAGTCAGCAAGGCAGCGCACAAGCGGCATGGCGCGGGAATCAGGACGCTAGTAAGCGCATCGCGAGCCTCTGCAATCCACCGCAGCGGTAAAGAACGAGAGGGAGTACGCTCTGCCATGGCGGCAAAAGCCTACTCCCTCTCTTATCTTAATTCAAAGGTAATTGTATTTTTTGGATAACTAAAAAACGGCGTTACAGTTGCCCCTTTTCCGCTTTTTCCTGGCAGTTGATGCAGTGCTTTGCCCACGGCACTGCTTCCAGCCGTTTCTGTTGCATCTCTTCTTCGCAATTCAGACAGGTGCCGTATTCCTCCACATTGATCCGTTTCAGCGCGGCATCGATCAAATTCAGAAGCGCCCGGTCGGTATTCGTCATACCAAAAAGGAATTCCTTCGTGTAAGAATTCGCCGCCTTGTCTGCCAAGTCCACGGTCGGATCGTCATCCGCCTGCCGGCCTTCTTCTTCTGTTCGCGCGATCGTCTTCATCAATTCTTCGCGCCGTGTCAGCAATTTTTTCTTGTAGTAGTCGAGCCTTTTCTTATCCATGGTTCTTTCTGAGTCCCGCCTCTCTGTCCGTCCAAAGAGGCCATCTAAAAACTCCGTAGTGTAGGCTGCATCCTAAACAGTGTCAAGTTAGGAGCGCTCGCCGAAATTTTCGCAGAAGTTTGATGCAGCGGCGCCGGATAAGGTTTTGCCCGCCATTCGGCCGCATCAAGCAGTCATGGCTTGGCCGCGGCGATGACCGGCAGCACCAACGCCGACGGATGGTCCTTGTCGTGAAAGATCATGCTTGTCGCCTTCACCATTTTCGTCGCGCTCGCCTGCTCGTCGCCCGTATTCAAATTTCTGTCGAACCGCGGAAAGTCGCTGCTGGAAATCTCCAGCCGCAGTTTATGTCCGGGCAAAAACACGTTGCTCGTGGCCCACATATCCACAGTGATTTTATAAATCTCGCCGGGATTCATCAGCTCCGGTTTCTCCGCGGACTTCCGGTAGCGCATCCGCAAAATTCCGTCTGTCAGATTCTGCGCAAATCCGTTTGGCCACACGTCCACCAGCTTCGCTGTAAAATCCGTGTCCACGGCCGACGAACTCACAAACAACTCCGCCGAAATTGGCCCGGTCACTTCAAGTTCCTGCGAAAATGCCGGCGTCGTAAACACCAGCACATCGTTCCGTGCCTCCGCCGGACGCTGATCCTGCGGTCCGGGTCCCGGCGGCAACGCCGCGCAGCAGAGCGGCCCCCCGATCGTCGGCGTCGCATCCGCCGGATCGTAGTTGTACGTGTCGCGTTCCTCGTTCACCGGCGCTATCACACTCAGCGCTCCATCACCGCTCAACCCATTCGCCGCTCCGTGGGAATGTAGGAAATATTTCGTCGCCTGAGCCCGTGCCAGCGGCCAGGCGTCCTCGTCCCGCCAGACATTCTTTCCCATCACGAAAATCTTTACCGGCTTGTCGTTCTCCGCTCCATTCGCCTCGCCTTTCAACAGATGGTCGTACCAGCGCAGCATCAGCAGATCCGGATCGAGCAATGCCTTGTCGCCAAAATCTACCGCTCCAATTTTTCCGCCCCATCCGCCCGCGTGCCCGCCGGTTCCCACATACAATTTCTGCCCCTTGCGCGCCGCATCCGTTCCGCCTTCCGTTTGCAGTCGCACAAAATTCCGCAGCGATCCTCCCAGAAAAATGTCGTACCAGGCCGCCACCGTAAACACAGGCACCTGAATCTGCCCGTAATGATCCTCGATCGACCATTGCTTCCAATATCCGTCGTAACTAGGATGCGCCAGCCAATCCAGGTAATACGGCGCAAGCCCGCCTGCATCCGGCTTCAACGGGGAATAATTTGTCAGCGGCAGCTCGTTCATTCCCTCCATTGCCGTTTTCAGGCTGTTCCACCGCCGCATTTCCGTGTTTTCCACTAGCCCCGAACTCCACGATTGGTTGAACCACTGTTCAAACGCGCCGCCTTGATACGTCCAGTTCTCGTGATAATTCGACGCCGTCACCGTCGGGCAAATCGCCGTCAAGTGTGGTGGCTTCGTCAGCGCCGCCAGCATCTGCGTCGCGCCCACGTACGATCCTCCGAACATTCCCACTTTTCCGTTGCTGTAGGGCAAACTCCCGGCCCATTCAATGGTGTCGTAGCCGTCTTCCCCTTCATGCTTGAAGGGATACCATTCGCCTTCCGATTCATACCGCCCCCGCACGTCCTGCAGGATCACCACATACCCGCGGGCCGCTGCAACGTGAGCGAACGGCGTAATCCACGTCTTCGATTTGTCGTACGGCGTACGTGTCAGCAGCACCGGCAGCTTTTCATCTGTCTTCGGCCGGTAGATATCCGCGCGCAGTGTCACGCCGTCTCTCATTTTCACCGGTACGTTGTATTCGACGGTGAACTCATACGTCTTCTGCGTCTGCGCAGGCAATGAACTCGCCGCGATCAAAACCACAGTGGCAATCTTCAGGAACGATTTCGCAATTTCTGGGAATTCTGTGCGCAAGGTACACCTCTTTTTCGCGCAGATTATCGCGGCCCTCGTTGCAACTGTCAATTTCGTTGTTCACCCCCAACCATTCAAACGAGGATTTGACGCAGACGATCGGGATTTTGCCCAGAAGTAAACTTTGCCTCATTCCCTTGGCGATCTTTGAGATAACCACGGCCTTCCTCGGACCGGCATCCCGCGCTTATCCGTTTGTGACAAAGTGTTTGCATTTATCTCTGGGCAAGACGGAATTTCTCAATCTTCGCTCACATCTTTTCCCTGCGCCGAATTCGAGCAAACCTTTGCGCTGAAGAATGCGTTTAATATTTACCGGATGGCGTGTTGGTAGTTTGCGGAACATGCGAAAGTGCAAACTGGTTGTGGTGGTTTAAGGCAGTCCGGGCCAGGAGAATGTCATGTTTCCTGTGCTCAAGAGAGTCCTGTTCATCGTCCTGCTCAGCGCAACGTTCCTTGGTTCCGCCCACCCGGCTTTTTCCCAGGACGCATCCAGCTTCACTTCCGTTCGCTATGCACTTGTTAGATCGCCCCAGGGTGAACCGTCCGACCCTGTCGAAAATGAATTGCTGCACCTTGGCTCGCGCGGCCAACTCATCTCCAGAGCAAGGTCCCGCGTTCTTGCAATTCTCTCGGCCGAAAACGGTTGCACGAATTGGTATCGCAAGTCTGAGCCGGATGCGGAAGAAATATTTCGTTCACTGCACTTTGTGATTGACCTCAGCGGCAACGCGGAAATAGTGAAGCGCGAAGACTCATTTGGTCATCCGGAGTACCTTCATCCCTATGTCGCCCATGCTCGGCAGCAGGAGGGATCGGGTGCGGAGATTGTGCTCAACGCGAGTGGCGCATTCTTCCAGAAATATGCTCGCGTAAGTTTTTTCAGCGCACCACCGGGTCAAATCAATCAACCTGTCCGGCTTCTTGTCGTCGGCGATTTCTCCGGAGATTCGGAACAGGCCAGAATTCTGACCCTGCTTCATGAATTTGCTCACGTTGTCGGCTTGCTTCCTCCCGATTCCGGATCGCCGTCAGCGGCTCTTCTTTCCGTGCAAAACACGAGAGCTGTGTTGAAAAACTGCAAATCGCAGATTGATTGGAAAGCAAAGCATCCGGGATCCGATTTGCCGCGGTCTCTGCTTGCCGCCCCGGTCTTGGCGCCGTCACAAGCGGGGCTTGGCCTTTCTGCACTCGCCAGGGTTCATCGTGAATTCGCGCCGCCGCGCCAATAGCTTCCGGCCCAGGAACGTTTGCGCGGCGAGCGCCGAAACTTGATGTAACATCTCAAGAGCGCAAAACCAATTTCTATTTTTCCGCTCAAATCTCGCTAAAAACCGCTTCTTTCCCCAAACTTTCCTGAACTCTCGCCCGTCACTCTACTACCGGATGGCGGATCGCTCGCTCGCGAAACATGCTTTCCCAGTCCTCCTGGGTTTTTGGCGCGAAAGAGACGTGGTGGAGAGGCAGTCCGGGCCAGGAGTATCGTATGCTTCCTGCGCTCAGGCGTTTTGTTTTGATTCTGTCCGTTTGCTTTCTGTTCCACTACGCCGCACCATCCGCGTTCGCCCAATCTCCCTCGCGCATGCTTCCCTCCAGAGGAATTGCATTGCGCGCTGTCAGTGATTCCTTTATGGATCCGAGCGGTGACGAATTGAAGCGCCTCGGACAACCGGGCCAAGCCATCGAGCAAGCCCGTAACGAAGTTTTCTCTGTTCTTCTGGCTGAAAACTCGTGCTCCGCCTGGTTTCGCGGCGCGGAACCTTATGCCGCGGACAAATTTCGCTCTCTTCGCTTTTCCATCGATCCTTTGGGAAATCCTGAAATTCTGAAAGTCGCAACCTTCAACGAAACCCAGGGCTACTATGAACCCTACGTGGCGAGCACCGGGCAAAACGTTGGCTGGGGTTCGACCATCGTTCTGAACTCAAATGGAGCCTTCTTCAAGGACTCGGCGCACGTTACCGTCGTGACCAGTCTTTCTGGCATCGGCTATCAGGGATCCTTCAAGGGACTTTCGGTCGGCGGCTTTCGCGGCGCGACTCTCTCGGCGCGCATGCTCGCACTGCTTCATGAGCTCGGCCATGTGCTTAATCTTCTTCCTGCGGAATCGGCTGGTCGCTCAGGAGCCCAGCTCTCTAGCCGGAACACCGTACTCGTGCTGAATCATTGCAGTGCTGAAATTAAAGCTGCGGATAAACGCGTGCGAGAACTGAAGAAAACCAGCTCGTCAAAAGAAATCCTGTTCTCGCCGCCGGCCGAAACTGTTCGGCGCGGCCGGTCTGCACAATAGGTGCTGCAAACTCACCGCCACTCCAAAACGTGGCGGATTCGATGCGGCCTTTGATCAGATCAACTACTCCTTGTTTTTTTTCGCGAAGCGGAGTCCCTAATCAAAACGGAGCACGATCTCAGGCAGGCTTCCTGAAGCACATTCGCGACCTGCTCTTGCCCCTTGCCGGTTGGGCACAGCAGCGCACTCCCGTGCACCAGCGTAATCAATTGTAGTGCAAGCTCTTCGTGCTCCTCAGGCTCTCCCCCGAGCTCCTTGGCAAGCACTTCCATCAAATACTCGAAAGACCGCATCGGCACCCGGCGGGCGTAACGCGTGCCCCAATCCATGGTAATCAGCCGGTATTCGTTCGAATGGTCGGCAATAAACTGCAGCGCATTGCGGCAGACCTCCAGTGCCCGATCTGCCGTTTGCAGTGCATCAAACATCTTTTGCCGCGCCCTGGCTTCCAGAAAATGCTTCAAATCCCTTTTGTCGCGGAATCGTTGGTAAACGGTTGGCGTCGTTGTTTTTGCTGCACGAGCCACTGCGCGCATCGTCAGCGCTTCCTCGCCTTCTTGGCTCCACAGGCGATAAGCGGCATCCACAATCTTCCCTTCCAGTGCGGCATCTGCTTTGCGAGGCATCCTGCCCCTCCCGAAATCGCCCAAATTGTACTCTTTACATTGTTAAAGATACATAGTATAAATAATGGTCCTTTTTGTCCAATTCTTAACTTCTCCCTTTGCTCGCATTTCGCTCTTGGGGGGATTTTTATAAAAACGAGGTTTGAAGTTTTATGTTTCGCTTCCAGTATTCCGTCCTGACCAAAGCCGAACCTGCGCTTTGTTGGGACCTCTTTTCCGACTGTAGTCGCTGGAACTCCTTTGCCAATGTCTATGGCGCAATCGAGTGGACCGAAGGCCTTCCTTGGCAGCCCGGCAGCCGTCTCGAAATCGAGATTCTCCGCCCCTTTGCAACTCGCATCGAGCACGTCATCACCAGTTGCATCCCCCGCCGCCGCGTTGGTTGGATTGACCATGCCATGGGCGCCGCAATGGCTCAGTGGGTCACTTTTGAAGAAATGACCAAGGGCGGCACCCGCATCCACACTTGGGGGGATCTGGTCCATTCCGGCAAGCTCATCGCGGGCCATTCCGCCGAGGATCTCATCACGGGCTTCACCAAAGTTTGGTACGAAAACTTCCGAACGGTTTGCGACCAGCTGGCCGTCGGCGCCGTCCTGCAGGCGGAAGCTCCGCTGGCCTTCCCCAGCGACTGCTAATCCGCACGGGTGGAAGTTACAAACGCTATTCCTCTTTCGTAGAAGTTATGGAGGAGCATAGTCGTGACTAGTCCCGTCTCCGAAGAAACCAATCGCCGCTTTGCCGGGATCGCAGGTCTTCTCGGCGCTTTGCTCTTTTTTGCCGGAGACATGCTTTTCTGCGGCCACCTCGGCTCAGGTGCGAATTTTCATCAAGGAATGTTGGACACGGTTCGCCACGCTTCGCTGGCTCGTCTTTACGCCGGTGGGCTGGTCGGTCCCGTCGCGGCCTGCCTTTGTGTACTCGGTTTTTGGCACGTCTATCGCAACGTGAACCCTCCGCGCCGATTCCTTGCCAAGTTCATGCTCGTTTGCTTCGCCGTCCTTATGATTTTTGGCAGCGCCGTTCATGCGCTTTGGACCGCCAAGGGCCTTGCCATGCAAAACTGTTACGGCAGCGACGACGCCGGTTGCCGTGCACTTCTTCCCGCAATCAATTCCTATTGGTCGCTTGCATACAATCTCGGTGCCGCGCCCGGTTATCTGGCCGCGATTCTTTTGATTGGCTTCGTCATCCTCGGCAAGTCCCGCTATCCCAGGTGGACCGTTCTCGCCAATCCCGCATTTCTGATTTTGCTCTCACCGCTCGCTGAGCAAATTCCTGCTCCGCTTGGGGCAATCCTTGTCGGCGGCTCCGCCAATCTTGCCATCGCGTTTTTCTTTCTTATCTCCATTCTCACCACCTGGAAAACGCCAGAACCCGCCGCAAGCTAAACCCAGTCCGCGACTCTGTTCAGTTGTGCAATACTCCTTCTCCTGGAAACCGCCATGCCCGAAGTACGCAATGCCGGCGCCGCAATCGACCTCTATGTCGCCCGGGAAAATCCCGCGCTCGTCCATGTCGTCGATGCCCTTCGCGATCTAGTAAAAAAGACGATCCCGCAAGCAACCGAAGCGATGAATCCCTGGGGTATCCCCGTAATGGAGCTCAACGGCGCGCTTTGTTACATCCGTGTCGGCAAAAAGCACGTTACGTTCGGCTTTCCCCGCGGTTCGGCCATGAAAGATCCAGGCAAGCTCCTCGAAGGCGATGGCCGGAATCTTCGTCATGTGAAGGTTTTCGATGTGGCGCAGGCGCGCGACCCGAATCTGAGAGGCCTCCTTGCACAAGCGAAAACCCTCAACGCCAAAACGCCGCTCTCCGCTTCGTTGCGTCCAAAAGACCAGTTGAAGAGAAAAAAGAACAAAACGTCTGTTTCCCGGATACAGCAAAGCAAATGGGAAAACCTTGCGTGATCGGGCGAAAAAAGACGAAACAGGTATAGGGGCCTTATGAACTTCCGGCGCAGCGCCGCGTTTTTTCTAGCCATTGCAGCGATTGTGGCCGTCCTCTTTGCATCGCGCAGCCCGCTGCTCGCGCAACAGCAGGACGTTCCCCGCTCCCAGAAAACGCTCACCATCGAGGAGTACGAGCCAAAATCGACGCTGGTCGTTCCCGAACACAAGGTCGAACGTGCGAAGTTTCCGTTCATTGATATTCACAGCCATCACTGGAATCCCACGCCGGCCGAAGTGGACGCACTCATCAAAGGGATGGATTCCATCAATCTGCAAGTGATGGTGAATTTGAGCGGCGGCACCGGCGAAGAACTCAAGCGCACGGTCGAAGTGATGAAAGGCCGCTATCCAAAACGCTTCGTCGTTTTTGCGAACATGGATTACAGCGATCTCGATAAGCCGGACTTCAGCGAACGCGTGACGAAGCGCCTGGAACAAGATGTCAAAAACGGCGCACAAGGCCTGAAGATTTTCAAAGACTTTGGCATGGAGCTGCACTACGCCAATGGCCAGCGCGTTCATGTTGATGATCCCGTGTTCTCGCCCGTTTTCGAAAAGTGCGCCGATCTCGGCATTCCCGTGCTGATTCACGTCGCGGAGCCTTCCGCATTCTTCGACCCCTGGGACAAATACAACGAACGATGGCTTGAACTGAAACAGTTTCCGCAACGCGCGCGGCCACCCTCAAAATATCCGCCCTTTGAGACGCTGATGACCGAGCGCAATCATCTTTTTGCCATGCATCCGCGAACGAAATTCATCGCCGCGCATCTCGGCTTTCACGGCAATGACCTTGCGCGGCTCGGAAAACTCTTCGATCAACTGCCCAACGTCTACGTGGACATTGCTGCGGTTCTCGCCGAACTTGGCAGGCAGCCCTATTCCGCGCACGATTTTCTGACGAAGTATCAGGACCGCGTCCTGATGGGCAAAGACATTTACGAAGTGAACGAATACAAGTGGTATTTCCGGTGCCTTGAAACGCGCGACGAATACATCGAGTATTACCGCAAGCGCCATGCCTTCTGGCGCATCTACGGCTTCCAGGTTGACGACGAAGTCCTGAAAAAGATCTATTACCAGAACGCGTTAAAGCTCGTTCCCGGCATCGACGCGAGCGCATTCCCGAAATAGGACAGGCCCCCCTCATGCCGAACTTTGAAGAGATGCCGGAGAAGTAGCACTCAGTTGCTTACCTAACTGAGTAAGTATATATAATGTAAATTATGGGGTTTGCAACGCGGATCGTCTGTCTGGCCAATTCGCGGAAGCGGGACGGGCATTGTGTGGCCGGGCTGGAAGTGGAAGCGGAGGGAAAATTGGGAAAGTGGATTCGCCCGGTGGGACCGCGAGAATCCGAATCGCTGATTCCCAGTGAACGCTGCTATCCGGGTGGAACGGAACCCCGGTTGCTCGACATCATCGAATTGGAACTGCTCGAACATGTTCCGCACGGCCATCAAACGGAAAACTACCGTGCCCATCCGGGTAGACCGTGGAAGAAAGTCGGCCGTATGGAGCAAGTTCAACTCGCCGCCGCTGCACAAAAATTTCCGGGTTCGCTTTGGTGGGATGGCGGTTCCGGCGCGCATGGATTCAACGACATGGTTCCAGCCACCAAAATGGCCGGCTTCCGACATTCCCTCTTGCTGCTGATTCCCGATCGCATCCGTATGGAAGTGACGGAGGAAGGGCCTGCCAGAAAAAGGAAAGTTCGCGTCGATCTGCTCTTTGGCTATATGCATTATTTGCTTCCTGTAACCGACCCCGTCGCCGAACGAAGGTTTGAGCGCCTGGGTTTAGGCAAGTTCCCTTGCGAACCGCTGCCGCTTTGCGTCAGTTTGGGAAAGCCGTATCCGGAACCCGATGGGCCATGCTACAAATTGGTAGCGTCGCTGGTAGGACTCCCTGGGAACTAATCTTTCGTCATGAATGAACCGCTCTACACGGTCGGACACTCCAATCGAACTCTCGAAGAATTCTTGAGTCTACTGAAGGTCCATGAAATTCAGGCAATCGCTGACGTCCGTTCGCAACCGTACAGCAAGATGTATCCCCAATTCGACCGAGAGGCCCTCGCCGCTTCGCTCAAGGCGGTAGGGATTGCGTACGTTTTTCTTGGCAGGGAACTTGGGGCGCGGTCGCAGGATCCCTCGTGTTATGAGGATGGCAAAGTACAATTTGACCGGCTGGCCCGCGCCGCGGTTTTCAAGGAAGGCCTCGAACGCGTTCATCAGGGGATGAAGCAGTTTCGAGTTGCGCTCATGTGCGCGGAAAAAGAGCCGCTCGCATGCCATCGCACGATACTCGTCGCGCGCGAGCTCTCGCTGCAGGGTGTTTCCATCCGGCACATTTTGTCGGCCACGGAAAGCGAAGATCACGCGCAAACCACGGAACGGCTACTCCGCCAGCTTGATATGAGCGAAGCCAACCTGTTTATGGACAAGACCGAACTCATTGACGACGCCTACCGGAATCAGGCACAGCGCATTGCCTATGAACGCGCCGAATCCGCCGTTGCCGCGGAAGCTCTTGAATAGCCGGAAATTCTCCACGTGATCATTTTCACCATCGGATTTACCAGGAAATCCGCGGAAGAGTTTTTCACGCGCCTGGCTCGGCCCGGACTGAAGCGAGTGCTGGACGTGCGGCTGAACAACAGATCGCAACTCGCGGGATTCGCCAAGAAATCCGACCTCGAATATTTCCTCGGCACAATCTGCAACATCGAGTACGTGCATTTGCCGGAGCTTGCGCCCACGCAGGAGCTTCTCGATTCGTACAAGAAGAAAAAGGGGGATTGGGAGCGCTATGCGGAAGATTTTCTGGAGCTGATTCGCAGCCGCGCCGTCGAAAGTAGCGTTCCGCAATCCCTCCTCGATGGCGGCTGCCTGCTCTGCAGCGAAGACACGCCCGAGCGCTGCCACCGGAGACTGGTTGCCGAATACTTTCAGCGCATCCACGGCGGAGAGATCGTTCATCTCTAGAACCCGGCAACGATTCTCCCCTAGCCGGTGTCTAACCCTGCAAGTTGTCTAAGCGGTAGCGTTCTGATCCCGACAGAGCGAGAATGCCCGCTTCGGAGGACGCACTGTGCTATGCAAATTGTTGAGCGTTGTCTGTGTGGCTGTGATTCTCTGCGCCGGGTGCGGCCGCGCTCGCATGGCCAGCAAGATGTCCGTGGATCAGGCGCGTCCCGTAGGATTCGATGAACTACGGCAGACAACCGCCGACTATGTCTCCCTGAGGGCGGGGTTTGGCGGTGGCGGAAGCGTTTACGCTGCGGGGCGTTTCGTGGCGGTTCGCCACAAGCTGGAAGTCGTTGAGCCGGGCGTCGCATTGCCGAAATCGATCGAGGCCGTTGTAGCGTTCTGCGGGACGATTCAATGCGAAGTGCTCTCGTCGACGGTTAACAATGAAACCGCTGTATTGTCACCATCCGGCAACATCGCTATTCGCGTCGTGCCGCAGGACTGGAACAAGTTTCTCGACTTCGTCGGCAAACAGGGAAAGATCGCGCAGCACTCGACGGAGTCGGAAGACAAGACCGCAGCAGTCGTAGACGTCGAAGCAAAAATCAAGAATCAAACCGAGTTTCGCGACAGTTTGCGCAAAATGCTGGCGAAGCCCGGTGTCAGCGTGGCTGATCTGTTGCAAATACAAGAAAAATTGGCAGAAGCACAGGCCGAACTCGATAGCGAAGCGACACAAAGCAAAATGCTCGCCAACGAAACAGAGAAGGTTTATGTCGAGGTGGCCTTCCGCTCCGAGCAGCGCACCGCAAGCCGCAGCGCATTCGCGCCGATCGGAGAGGCTTTACGAGAGTCAGGCGGCGTCTTCGCTGATAGTCTCGCCGCATTTATTACCGCGGTCGCGGCGATTATTCCGTGGCTGATAGTCATCGTACCCGGAATCTGGGTTTTGGTTAGGGCCATCAAGAGGTGGCGTAGCAAGCGGTCTGCTGTGAAAGTCACACCCGCTGCGTAACTCAGAACCAGGTCCTTGCTCGATAGGCGCGATATTCCTCGCCAAATTTCTCTTCCAGCACGCGCGCTTCAGCCATTGCGCGGACAACCTGAAGAGGTATCACAACAAGGAAGGCGAGCAGGAGAAAAGGCATACTGATGTACAGAGCGAGTCCGGCAATCACGAGAGTCCCAAAAACGTAAATGGGGTTGCGAATCCTTGCGTAAAGCCCGTGTGTTACGAGTTCCGTCGCTTCCGGTTTCATGGAAAAGGAATTGCCTAACTGAATTCGCGCGAGCGTGAGAAGAATCAGCCCAACACCAAGAAGCGCCAACCCGGCAATTCGCAAAACCGTCCACGGCGAACCCCAGAAATCCCAAACGATCCAGCAAATGGCGAAGAGCGGCAAGAATGTGACGATTAGCGCGTTGCGCTTCATAGCGAAAGCGGCCTTGTCAAAGACTCGGAGGCCAACCCCAATCATAGACTGAACTGAACGGCTCACTTTCCAAAACTTCCCTCTAAATGGGTCCAGGTATCTGCTTCCGCTGCTTTCCAAGCGTCCGTCTAAGCGCGTGTCTGTCTGTGGTCTCATGCCCTTGTGCATGGGAAGGAGAGCTCCGATGAAGGCATTGATTCGCTGTGCGTTGTGCACGTGTTTGTTGGCTGGTTCAGGCGGTTGGCTGGCTGCGCAGGAATCCGCGGGTGCCGCGGGGCAGGCTGAGGATAAGACTCCAACCAGTTATGACATGAAGGCGCAGGCGGCGCTCGACCTGCAGCAGATGCAGCAGAAGTTTGTTTCGCTGGCACAGGCGATTCCCCAGGAGAAATATAACTGGCGGCCCGATGCGGAATCGCGCTCGATTGCGGAGATGTTTTTGCACACGGCGGGAGCGGGGTTTGGTTTCCCGAAAATGCTGGATGTTGCCGCGCCTGCGGATTTTACTGGCAAAGGATTCGATAAGACCACGACGGACAAGGCAAAGATCGTTGAGTGGCTGAACAAGTCCTTCGCGCATCAGATTGCCGCAGCGAACGGCATCACCAACGCCGATTACGCAAAGCTCGTGCCGAAGCTTGGCCCTGGTGCGAATCAAGGTGATGTGATTTATCTATTGGTTGTGCATCAGCATGAACAGCTTGGAATCGCCATCGCCTATGCGCGCTCCGTCGGTGTCACACCGCCCTGGACCGCGGACGCGTTGAAGAAAGCCAAAGGCAAGTAGCGGGAGCGCTGTAATCGGCGAGCCTTACGGTCATCCACAGGGCTGAGGAAATCTTCGAAAAATAATTTTGGCAGGGGCTTGACGTATTCCGGGATTCAGGTATACTGACTCTCGGTTCGGGCGCTTCCCAAAGTGCGCGGGCCAATCAGGGGAGTCACGGTCGGATCTGTAGGGCAATCGCAAGATCCTAGAGTGAGGTACCTTACGAGCAACACCGGGTAATTCCTGTCGAGTTTCGCGCAAAGCCGCCAAGTAGAGGCGGTTGTGCCCGGCGCTCGACGCCGGGTTTTTTATTTTCTGGCAAGCTTTTGCGAGCCAGAAACGTTTGAGCTGGTAGGCAAGACTGTTCTTCAGTCGGTAAGCCCCACTAGACAAGGCTCCAACAAATTTGGGCCATTCCGATGGACTCGGAAGTACGCGTTCTTTGACAACAGAAAGGCTGGCAAATCCACGCCGACAATCGCGACCTGATTACGGTCAGGCGCGACGCCATGGTGTGGGTTATTACAAGTTCTGCTCGAGTTGAGCAGTACTGTGGATAGATTTATAGAACAAGGCGAACTTACCTTTTGTTTGACGGAATGCGGAATCGAAAGCCGGACTCTTGGTTTACCCAACTGAGGAGCCGGATGTATGGAGCTGCAGGCAGTCAAAACGTCGATTTTTCAAGCCAGTGGTTTCAATTCAAAAAATTAAAATCAATGGAAACAACTTCGACGGTGTGAGTAAGTTTTATGATTAAGCTACTAAGAGCGTACGGTGGATGCCTTGGCGCTAGAAGGCGATGAAGGACGTGGCAAGCTGCGAAAAGCCTCGGGGAGCCGCAAGCAGGCTTTGATCCGGGGATGTCCGAATGGAGAAATCCAGCGGGATGAACTCCCGTTACAGCAGGCTGAATACATAGGCCTGTATGAGCTAACGCAGGGAAGTGAACCATCTCAGTACCTGCAGGAAAATAAATCACAGAGATTCCGAAAGTAGCGGCGAGCGAAATCGGAATAGCCCAAACCCAAGTGCTTGCACTTGGGGGTTGTAGGACCGCATGAGTAGAGTTACCAATCTGGATGCTACGCGAACCCGAAGGAAAGCGGGACCATAGAGTGTGACAGTCACGTAGCGGAAAGCAGACCAGACTCGAAGCGGTATCCTGAGTACCACGAGACACGTGTAATCTCGTGGGAAACTGGGGAGACCACTCTCCAAGGCTAAATACTCTCTAGCGACCGATAGTGAACCAGTACCGTGAGGGAAAGGCGAAAAGCACCCCTGCGAGGGGAGTGAAATAGAACCTGAAACCGTATGCTTACAAGCAGTCGGAGGGCCATGTACGGACTTCGGTCCGTAAAAGCCTGACGGCGTGCCTCTTGCTTAATGAGCCGGCTAGTTATTCTTACGTGCAAGGTTAAGCGCAAGCGAGCCGTAGCGAAAGCGAGTCCGAATAGGGCGACAAGTACGTAGGAATAGACGCGAAGCGGGATGATCTACCCTTGGCCAGGTTGAAGGCTGCTTAACCGCAGCTGGAGGACCGAACAGGTGTGAGTTGAAAATCGCTCTGATGAGCTGAGGGTAGGGGTGAAAGGCTAATCAAATTCCGTGATAGCTCGTTCTCCCCGAAATGTCTTTAGGGACAGCCTTGCATGAATTCCCACGGTGGTAGAGCTCTGAATGGACTAGGGACCAACTCAGGTTACCGAATCCAATCAAACTTCGAATGCCGTGGAGAACTGTGCGGGAGTGAGACTACGAGGGATAAGCTTCGTGGTCAAAAGGGAAACAGCCCAGATCGCCAGCTAAGGTCCCTAACTGTATGCTAAGTGGTAAAGGAAGTGTATTCGCTCGGACAGCCAGGAGGTTGGCTTAGAAGCAGCCATCCTTTAAAGAAAGCGTAACAGCTCACTGGTCAAGCGGATATGCACCAACAATCCAACGGGGCTCAAGCATACGACCGAAGCTGCGAAATGGTTATTTCTTCGGAAATAATCTTTGGTAGGGGAGCATTGCGTGGTGAGCAAAGGCGGACTGAAAAGACTGCTGAATGCCACACAAGAGACCCTGCCGGCATAAGTAGCGATAAACACGATGAGAACTCGTGTCGCCGAAAGTCTAAGGTTTCCTGAGGAAGGTTAATCCGCTCAGGGTTAGGCGGGTCCTAAGGTGAGGCCGAAAGGCGTAACTGATGGACAGCAGGTCAATATTCCTGCCCCGCCTGGCAACGTTTGACGATGGGGTGACGCAGAAGGATAAAGGGATCCACCTGATGGATGGTGGATGACGAGCGTAAGCCGGTTCCCGTAGGCAAATCCGCGGGGGCATTCAACGGTGAGGCTCGGCACGTGGCCGTATGGCCGACAAGTCTCTGATTTCACGCTGCCAGGAAAAACCTCTAAGGAGTTAGCCAGGTGCCCGTACCACAAACCGACACAGGTAGACGAGGTGAATATCCACAGGCGCTCGAGAGAACGCTTGCTCAGGAACTAGGCACATTAGCCCCGTAACTTCGGGAGAAGGGGCGCCATCGCAAGATGGCCGCAGTGAATCGCGCTCTGCAACTGTTTAACAAAAACACAGCTCTCTGCTAAGTCGAATACGACGTATAGGGGGTGACACCTGCCCGGTGCCGGAAGGTTAAAGCAAGGGCTCAGCCCGCAAGGGCGAAGGCTCGAACTGAAGCCCCGGTGAACGGCGGCCGTAACTATAACGGTCCTAAGGTAGCGAAATTCCTTGTCGGGTAAGTTCCGACCTGCACGAATGGTGGAATGATAGAGCGACTGTCTTGGCAAGCGGCTCGGCGAATTTGTGGTTCCGGTGAAGACGCCGGATGCCCGCATCTAGACGGAAAGACCCCGTGCACCTTAACTGCACTCTGGTCATGAGTAACGGTCCGATCTGCGTAGCATAGGCAGGAGTCTGTGAACCCCGGGTTTCGGCTTGGGGGGAGACATCAGTGAAATACTGCCCTGATTGAACTGTCGCTCTAACCTACCACCCGTGACGGGTGGGGAGACACGGCCAGACGGGTAGTTTGACTGGGGCGGTCGCCTCCTAAACTGTAACGGAGGCGCTCAAAGATCGGCTCAAGCGGATTGGAAACCCGCTGTGGAGTGCAAGAGCATAAGCCGGTTTGACTGTGAGACCTACAAGTCGAGCAGGAACGAAAGTTGGATCTAGTGATCCGGTGGTCCCGCGTGGAAGGGCCATCGCTCAACGGATAAAAGGTACGCCGGGGATAACAGGCTGATCTAAGCCAAGAGTTCACATCGACGCTTAGGTTTGGCACCTCGATGTCGGCTCATCGCATCCTGGGGCTGTAGAAGGTCCCAAGGGTTAGGCTGTTCGCCTATTAAAGCGGTACGTGAGCTGGGTTCAGAACGTCGCGAGACAGTTCGGTCCCTATCTGGTGTGGGCGCAGGAAACTTGAGAGGAGTTGTCCCTAGTACGAGAGGACCGGGATGAACAGACCCCTTGTGTACGAGCTGTCCCGCCAGGGGCACCGCTCGGTAGCGAAGTCTGGTAGAGATAATTGCTGAATGCATCTAAGCAAGAAGCTCGCCTCAAGATAAGGTTTCCCAAGGGAACAATCCCTATGAAGAGCAGTCGAAGACTACGACTTTGATAGGCTGGAGGTGGAAGCACAGCAATGTGTGGAGCTGACCAGTACTAATCGCTCGTTCGGCTTAATCATAAAACTTTCTCAATCCGTCGTTGAGAGAGTTCGACATAACAAGAAGCCTTGTTCGTCACAGTAATGTTCGGCTCGGGGTTCGGGGTTTGTACTTACAAACCCTGAACTAAAAAAGTAGAGTCTGAACTTGTATGCCAGCCAAATTCTGTTGTCCGCATCGCCTTGTGCGATGCGCGAATTTTTTCGAAACGATTTCGAAGTTTCGGTTTTGTTCTTCGTTTGCTGAAAACCGAGGACTGCAACCGATCACTTCAAAAAGTTTCCGGTGATCATACCGCGAGGGTCACACCCGTTCCCATCCCGAACACGGAAGTTAAGCCTCGCCGGGCCGATGGTACTGCACGGGTAACTGTGTGGGAGCGTAGGTCGTCGCCGGGATTAAATTAGAAAAGGCCCCAAGCATGCAACCATGCCTGGGGCCTTTTGCTTTAACGTTGCTCATTTCTCCCCGTCCAGCCATATCGAGTTCTCGAAACAGGCACGGATTTCCTGCCCAGCCCGGAACCTTTACGAGAAGGATTTTTGTGGGCACTTCTACGTTGCACGCGTTCTGCGCTGTTGGTTTGTTTGCTTTTGCCAAGACCTGCCCGCCTGTACGAAATCAAAGTTCCGGCGTTGCCATCTGAGGACTGGGCCGTGCTTGCCTTATTCAGAATTGCCTAGTAGCCCAACGCATATTTATCTGGCATTTATGTCCAATTTGTATACTCTTCTCCATAACCCTCGGTCTCGCAGTTCGACTAAAAAGCAACCAAAAGTGCCGGTAGGAATTCTTACTAGGCATTTTGAAAATCTGAGCCCGGAAGAGTCAGTCGTCATCTTCAGGAGACGGAGTTCAGAACAACTTGTGCGGAATAACTGGTTTTACGCATCGCCATGAGGCGCGCGTGGCGGAGCGCATTGCTTTAGCTACGGACGTCTTGCGTCACCGCGGCCCCGATCAAAGCGACACGCATTACAGCGAACGAATCGCTCTCGGCGCCGTTCGCTTGAAAATTATCGACTTGCAGGGCGGAGACCAGCCGTTCTTCTCGGACGACTTGAATACCGTTCTGGTTTTCAACGG
The DNA here is from genome assembly GCA_018268785.1 of Acidobacteriota bacterium. Taxonomy (GTDB): domain Bacteria; phylum Acidobacteriota; class Terriglobia; order Acidiferrales; family UBA7541; genus Acidiferrum. Next base: position 59,989 of record JAFDVY010000003.1, read on the forward strand.
TGAGATTTACAATCATGCGGAAATTCGCGCCGAACTGGAAACTCTCGGCCACGAATTTATCTCCCGTTGCGATACCGAAGTCGTTCTTCGCGCTTTTCTCCAGTGGGATACGAACTGCTTCGCTCGTTTTCGCGGCATGTTTGCTCTCGCCCTGTGGAACGAGCCGAAACGGCGCCTGATTCTCGCCCGGGATCGCGTCGGCATAAAGCCTTTGTACGTTCACCGCCGTCAGGACGACATCTTTTTCGCCTCGGAATTAAAATCGCTCTTTGCCCATGAAGAAATTCCCCGTGAGCTGGACCACTCCGCTCTCAGCTATTACCTCGCCCTGAACTATGTCCCCGGCCCGTTTACCCTCGTAAAGGGAATTGAAAAGCTGGCTCCCGGCAGTTGGCTCGAGTGGAACAACGGACGCGTGCGCACCGAATCGTTTTGGAATCTTTCCTTTCAGAAGGACCCCCGCTGGACGCTCGAAACGGCCAGCCTCGCTCTCGACGATTTGATGAAGAGCTCTGTCCGTGAGCACATGATCTCTGATGTTCCTGTCGGCATCTGGCTAAGCGGCGGTGTGGACTCTTCCGCCGTTCTCCATTACACGCGGCAATCGACTTCCTCGCGCATCAGCACCTTTTCTATCGGATTTGCAGGCCGCAGTTTCGACGAAAGCGGTCCCGCGCGCGAAATTGCAAAACGCTATGGCGCGCAACACTTCGAACTCGACCTCAATCCTTCACTCGATCTCGAAGACGCCATCCACAACATCGTTTATTACTCGGACGAACCGTTCGCCGATGCCGGCGCCGTTCCTCTCTGGTTCCTTTCCAAGTTGAGCCGGGAAAGCGTTACCGTCGCTTTGAGCGGCGAAGGTTCTGACGAACTCTTTGGCGGCTACGTCACTTACCGCGCCGATCGCCTGGCGCAGTCTGCGAAACGCATACCAGAACTGGCGCGCAGGTCACTGCTCAAATTTCTCAGGTATTGGCCGGTCTCCAACGACAAAATCAGCTTTGAGTACAAAATGAAGCGCTTTCTCGAAGGGTCGCTCCTGCCCTCGGACGAAGCGCACACCTATTGGAATGGCTCCTTTTCCCATGCTCAACAAGCGGCTCTTTTGTCCTGCCCTCGCGAAAATTCCGTTCGCGATCTCTTTAACGACCAGATTCCTTGCCGGTGTCACGGATACCTGACCCGGTATCTCGCCTTCGATCAACGCTACTATCTGACAGACGATCTGCTCCAAAAAGTGGACCGCATGAGCATGGCCCACTCCCTGGAAGTCCGTCCCCCGTATCTCGATCACCGCATTATCGAGTTTGCTGCCTCGCTCCCCGACAATCTGAAAATAGACGGAAGACGGCAGAAGGTAATTCTCAAGCACCTCATGAAGAACAAACTGCCGGACTTCATCTTGAACCGCTCGAAAACGGGGCTTGATATTCCCACTCACGATTGGTTCCGCGGTCCGCTTCGTCCTTTGCTGGAAGAAACGCTCAATCCGCAAACCGTTGAAGACACCGGCTTATTCCGCCCCGGCGCCATCCAGCAGCTAATTTCGGACCACAGGGAAGGCCGCGCCAATCTGGGATTCCACCTGTGGGGCCTGCTCATCCTCTTCTTGTGGATTAAGCAGTGGAAGATTCAAACCACTTCCATCCCATCCGCGGAGGAGACTCAGGCATCTCTCGTTTCAAGGCCCGCCTAGTTCTCTTCTTGACCGTCCCCTCTTCTCGCGGTAGCCTCTCGCTACCTTCTCCTCTCATCCTTCTTCCAGGAGGCTCTTATGGTTGCCCTCTCGGCCCTGTGGCTGCCCATCCTGCTCGCCGCGGTCATCGTTTTCATCGCCAGCTCCATCATTCACATGGTTTTGCCGTATCACCGGAGCGGCTATCGCAAACTTTCCAATGAAGATGCCGTACGCGCCGCGATTCGCTCCTCAAATCCCTCTCCGGGCCTCTACACCCTTCCTCACTGCACGCACAAAGATATGAAATCGCCGGAAACGCTGGAAAAGTTCAAGGAAGGCCCCGTCGGCCATCTTATCGTTCTTCCCAACGGCCCGGTGAACCTCGGCAAATTCTTGGGTTTGTGGTTTGTCTTTTGCCTGATTGTCGGACTCGTCTCTGCCTATCTTGCCGCACACGCCGTTCAGCCTGGCGCGCCCTATCGCCACGTTTTTCGCATTGTTGGCACAGCCGCATTCCTCGCCTATGCTATCGGCGGGCTTAGCAACGGCGTCTGGAAGGGAATTCCCTGGAAAATGGTTCTTCTCGAGGCCTTCGACGGCTTGATCTATGCTTTGCTTACTGCCGGCACTTTTGCGTGGCTTTGGCCTCGCTAGTCCAGAATCGACCGGTTCAACTCTGGGAGAAAATCATGCGCATACTTAACATCATTTGCGGCCTCGCCATCATCGTGGCGGCCCTGCATCTTGTTCATGGCATCCATCATTTTTATGGGCACATGGATCGCCAGAGCATGCACGGTATCGGGCCCTGGACTGCCATGGCGGGAGCGGGGCTGATGATTGTTCTCTGCCTTATTGGAGCCGTTCAACTGTTCCGGCGCCCTAACTGAGTGCGGCACCTACCTTACCCCAGCATGCGTATCTTTTTGTCCGAGTACTATTGACGCGTCCCCCGCGCGGGCTTACCGTTATCTTTGCCCCTCCCCGGTACACCTCTATTCACTGTGAGGTAGTCCATGGCACCAACAAACGTCGTCGCTGGTCCGATCAAAAAGGAAGTCGAAGACCGCTGGATCAAGATGCGCACCCACAAGCGCATCATCTCTCAGGTCCGCTTTCAGGTTGAATGGGAAGAGAACGCCGAGCAGCAGCGTGCCAATGGTGTGACGGTGGACGTAAGCCACTCCGGCTGTATGGCTATCGTGGGAGCCCCGCTTCCGCTCCATCAGCGCGTTAAACTCATCCATCCCAAAACGGGCCGCGCCGCCGAAGCGCAAGTCGTCTGGCGTGACCACGAAGCATGGGACGTAGGTTTCGCCTTCGATCAGCCCGACGCCTCCTTCTGGAACCTGTAATTCCTCAGCCTTTGTAGGGGCCGCCTTCCGAGACGGCCCTTTTATTCTCATCCGTGATTTACCGCGTCTCCGTGTTCTCCTCTTCTCCGAACTCCGCGCCCTCTGTGTTATGTTTTCTCTTTCTTTGCGTCGCACCCGTCCACAGGAGCGGATCGTGAACAAATTTCTAATCTCGTTTTTTGGCCTTTTTCTGCTCGCAAGTGCTTCTCATGCGCAAACAAATCCCTCAACAAGCTGCGAATCGCTGTCGAAACTCACACTCCCTCAAGCCAAAGTTGTCGCCGCAGAAACAATTCCCGCGGGCGCATTCAAATTGCCCACGGAACTTCCTCCCTGGATGGCGGGCGCCGGCCAGATTTTCAAAGCGCTGCCGCCGTTCTGTAGAGTCATCGTGCAGGCAACGCCTTCCGCGGACAGCGACATACGCATCGAAGTCTGGCTTCCCGCTGCAAATTGGAATTTGAAATTCCAGGCGCACGGCAATGGCGGCTTTGCTGGCGATATTGATTATGTGCACCTCGCCACGTCGATCCTCTCGGGCTATGCCACCGCCAACACCAGTACCGGCCACTCCGCTTCGGGAATCGACGCTTCCTGGGCGCTCGGCCATCCGGAAAAAGTCACGGACTTCGGTTATCGCGCCGTTCACGTAATGACGGTCGTCGCCAAAGAAGTCATTCGCGCGTTTTACCGCAGCGGCCCAATGACCTCCTATTTTCTCGGCTGCTCCAACGGTGGCCGCCAGGCCCTCATGGAAGCGCAGCGCTTTCCCGAAGACTACAATGGCATCCTCGCCGGAGCCCCCGCAAATTATTGGACTCACCTGCTTTCCAGCGGCATCTGGAATATGCAAGCCCTCACGAACGATGACGCCAGCTACATTCCCGCCGCAAAAATTCCCGCAATCGCCCATGCCGTCAACGCAGCCTGCGACGCGCAGGATGGCGTCACCGACGGCGTCCTCAACGACCCGCGCAAATGCAATTTCAAGCCGCAAACCATGCTCTGCAAGAATGGCGACGCAAATGATTGCCTCACCCAGCCTCAAATTGTTGCGCTGGAAAAGCTCTATGAAGGCGCGCACGACGCCAGTGGAAAGAGAATCTTTCCCGGTTTTCCTCCGGGTGGGGAAGAAGGTCCGGGCGGCTGGCCCGGCTGGATCGTCGGCCCGGAAAAAGGCAAGAGCGCTATCGCCGCGTTTACGTACGGCTTCTTCGCCAACTTCGTCTACGAAAAACCCGATTGGAGTTACAACAAGGCGAACCTGCTGGAATCCGTCAAGCTGGCCGACGAAAAAACCGCAAAAATCCTGAACGCCACGGACGCAAATCTCGCGCCGTTCAAGTCCCATGGTGGAAAACTCATCGTCTATCACGGTTGGAACGACCCCGCCATCTCCGCGCTCAATTCAATCGATTATTTCGAATCCGTCCGCGCCAAGCTCGGCCCTGCTGAAACCGAATCCTTCGTCCGCCTTTACATGCTTCCCGGAGTCCAGCATTGTGGCGGCGGCCCAGGCGCCGATTCCTTCGGCGCGCTCAACTCTCCCGGCCTCAAGGACGCCCAGCACAATATCCAAACCGCCCTCGAACTCTGGGTCGAAAAGGGAACTCCGCCTTCTTCCATCATTGCCGCCAAGCACCAAGGCATGGACCCAGCGACCCCAGTAAAATTCACTCGTCCCCTCTGCCCCTATCCTCAATCCGCCAAATACAAAGGCTCCGGTGACCCCAACGATAGCTCCAACTTCGCCTGTTCCTCGGAAGCGAATTAGATTTCTTGCTCTTGTAGTGGCCGGTCTTTAGACCGGTCATTATCCTGTCTTCCGAAGCGTCCCAACGTGGCGATGAGTCTGTCCAATACGGGACAAATCACGCGTGGTTTTTGAATCCTGCGTTTTGCTCTCGTTTCACGATTAATGAAAATACTTAACATTTAACTATTGACACAGTAAATTGATTATGCTAGTCTGACGAGTGTAAACTAGCTCCATTCGAACAGACGCACCCCGCTTTTTCCAGGTCGCTCCTCTTCTTCGCTGCTCCAATTTTTCGGCTTCTAACTAGCTTTAGAATCAACACATGCAGATTTGATAGAAAACAAAGGACTTTAACCCCCTTTAGAATCAACACATACGCGAAAACAGGGGGAGGGGTCTCTCTCGTACTACTACCATCCTTCTCCCCCTCTTCGGCTTGGTACATTCGCATGTCTTTGCCCAGCTATACTATTCCTTCTCGCCTCTCACGACGATCGGAGCCCTTTTCCATGCCCAATCGCATTTCCCCCAAAGTTGTCCTCATCACCGGCGCCACCGACGGTCTCGGCAAAGCCGCTGCCATTCTCCTCGCCGAACGCGGCTACCGCGTATACGCTGCTGGCCGCTCCCCGGAAAAACGCGCCCAACTCGACCAATTCGCAAAATCAAGGAATCTCCCGCTTCAATCCCTCGAACTCGACGTCACCTCCGACGCCTCCGTCCACACCGCCGTTGAAAAAATCCGCTCCGAAGCGGGTCAGATCGATGTCCTCATCAACAACGCCGGGCTCGGCTACATGGCCGTCATCGAAGAACTGAAAATGGAGGATTTCCGCAGCCAGTTTGAAACCAATGTCTTCGGCGTTCTCCGGGTCACACAAGCCGTCCTTCCGCACATGCGCGAGCGTCGTTCCGGTCGCATCCTCATGATCAGCAGCGTCGCCGGCCTCGTCTCCCCGCCAACCTACGGCGCCTACAGCAGCAGCAAACACGCCCTCGAAGGCCTCAGCAACTCGCTTCGCCTCGAACTTTATCCATTCAACATTGAAGTCGTCCTGATCGAGCCCGGCTACATCGTCACCAATTTCCAGCAAACCGCCTCCGAGCTTGCAAAACCATACGCAGACGCTTCCAAATCTAGCCCTTACGCTAAAATCTATTCCGGCGCGTGGTCCGGCGCCAACAAAGGCCGAGGTAGTTCAAAAACCACTCCGGAAGATTGCGCCCGTGTGATGCTCCACGCCATCGAAACGTCTTCTCCGAACCCGCGCTACGGAGTCACGCCGCTCGCCCGCACCGTGAAATTCGGCAAGCGCTTTCTAACCGACAAAATGCTCGATTCCATCCTTCGTAAAAAATACGGTGTCACTCGTGACTGAAGATCCCGATTTCAAATCCGGCGGCGATCCATTCGGCGACTCCTCCGGCGAACAGCCGGCTGCACCTGAGCCTGTGCATCTTCCTTCAGCCCCACTGCAACCCATGCCCAAGCTCTGGGTCGGCTATTTGCTCGCTCTCGCCACGTTCATCGGAGAAATGATCGCCGTCGCTCGCCATCCGGAAATACTCAATCCGCCCGATCCTGGCAAAGACGCGGTTTTTTCCGTTCCGCCGCTCGAAATTTTTCTTCCGGTTTTTGTTTCTTATGTTTATTGGCTCGTCTGCGTCTACCGTTATCACAAAATCCTTGCAGCCGTTCCGCGGTACAAGCATCCCATTTCGCCCGCAAAAGCCGTCGGCTTTCACTTCATTCCGCTTTTCTGGGTGATCTGGCTTTTTATCTGGCCCAAGAAAATCGCGGACTTCGTCAATGCGCGTTTCAAAAATCCGTTGATGCGCGGCTGGGTCTTCGGCGTGGGATTCATGGGCGCGATGCTCTGCCAGGTTTTTCTCGACCCCGGCCTCGGAATCGCCCTCTTATTTGTTTCCACGAGTTACGTCGGAGGATTTCTGGCACGCGCGCTTTCTATTCCCGGAGATTCGCCGCCGGGAATATCGCCATAAAATAAGGAGCATGCAAAATAAAAACGGCCCGGAAACTGTCCGGGCCGTTTGAAAAAAGTTAAGAAAAAGATTCAGTTCGGCTTCGTGGCGTCGCCCGGTTTTGCATCCGTTGCCGCGCTCGCCGCGATTGGTTTCGTCGCGCCTTCCACGCCAAACCGCGTCAGGTACGGCATGAACGGCGTCACTTCAAACGGCATCTTCTCGCGTTCCGCGACTGTGCCAACCGGTTTGCTCTTGATCAGCGTGAGCGTGTCGTTCCACGGATCCATCTTCACGCGCCCGCCGATGGGAAGCGCCGCGATCTTCTGCGGATTCTGCTTCGGATCCACCGGAGCGGTGGACTGAAGGTCCGGCATGTTCGGCACGCGGTTTCCCAGGTGCGCGCTGATCAGGTTCGGAACTTCCTTCTGGCGGCTCTGCAACGCCTGCAGGAACAAGCCCGCGTTGCCAAGCTGCGCTTTGTAAGGAGAATTGTTCAGCAGTTGAATCGCTTTGTCGTTCGCCTGTTTTTCTTCGTCGGGCGTGCGCGCAAAACCGAAGTGGCGGAACGTATCCTTGTCTTCGACGAGCAGTTCGTTGAAGAACGCATACTGCGAATCGAGTCTGTGCCCGAGAACGACGTGGCTCAGCTCGTGCGCAAGAATCGCGGCAAGGCTCGCTTCATCCGGCAGAACGTCGATCAAGCCGCGGCTCAAAACAACCGTGTGGCCGACGGTGTAAGACTCAAGCGTGGTCGTGGTCATCACGCGCGCGCGAACCTCCGGCTCCACGTCGATATTGTTGGTGACTTCAAGGTTGTTGATGACGGTTTCGAGAACTTTGTCGACTTCGCCCTTCGGTGCAATCAGGCCGATGCGTTGCAGGCGATCGATAACGTTGTCTTCCGCCTGGCGATCCCAGGAGCGCTGCGCCTGAATCGGGCTCAAATCATTGGCGGTCGTCGTGTCGTCTTTCGCGTTGCCCTCGACGAGGATCTTGCTGAGTTCCTGTTCCTGCTGGGCGTGGCCGAGGTTGTAGCCCCAAAGGCGTGTCTGCGCCTTGAAATCGAGTTTCTTGCTCAGCGCATAGTGAAGGTCTTTTTCTTCGCTGTAGATGAACGTCGGCATCCACAAACCGGGCTGGACGTTTGTGCGCCAGGAATCAAAATTGAAATACCAGCTCGAGTGGCCGCCGCCGCTGTAGGAGCCGTTGAAACGAACGATATTAAAATCCTGGTCTTCGACCCAGATGCGGCCGGCGAAACGCCCCTTGCCGGATTTCGCCAGCGGTGTGACGTCAAAAACGAGGCAGCGCACTTCCCCGAGAAACTCGCGGTGGACATAGTCGAACTTGTAGTGTTGTTTGTCGAAGCCGTTCGTGTCGATGAAAATCATCTGCAGGAAGCCATCCGGCAGATATTGCATCGCGAAGGTAAAGAAGTTTCCGATCGAGCTGAAAATCTTTTTGCCCTTACCTTCCGTTTCGGAAAGCGAAACCAGATTGACGCCCTTGGAAAAATCGGCGCGGCCGAGAAAATACTTGTCGCCACCCGGGACGTAACCGAGATCCTTGTCGGGCTTCAAATTCTGGATGTAAGTCTCGACGAGCGGAGAATAGTTCTTGATCTGCGCGTAGAGACGATTCTCGTTGGTGATGACGCGGTCAACCGCTTCATCCATCGTACGAGGACCTTGGTCGGCGGGCTTTGGAGTTGCGGGACTCCCGAATGTCGCGACGCCGCCCAAGAGTAGTGCCAATCCTGCAAAAGCTGCCTTGCGCATCTTCGCTCTCCCTCAGTATGCCAAGCGGAATTCAATCCGCACGCGAGCCGGATAATCGACCGGCTGGCCTTCGCGTAATGCCGGTTTGAAACGAATTTGAGAAGCGGCGCGGCTGGCGTTTTCGTCCAGGCCGTGACCGAGACCGCTGATGACCCGATTCACAACTACCTTTCCGCTAGTGAGGAAGACCACGTCGAGAACAACGTCACCTTCCAGCTTCAGGCTACGCCCTTCCGCGGTGTACTCCGGTTTGGGCTTGTCCAAAATAGTAACTGGAGTATCCGCGGGCCCGTCGTTCGCGGCCTTTTTCTTTGGCGCCTCTGCTGCGACAGTGGCGTCGCCGAAACCTGTTGATTGGATACTGCCCTTTCTGCCGCCACCCGTTGGCGGAGTTGCAGTTCCGTTTCCAAAGCCCGTGCTTGCGACTGTGCCCCGGATGCCCTTATCGCCGCCAGTGCCATTTCCGTACCCCGGACCGCCAGGAAGCGTGGGCAAGCCCTGACGCACCACTATGTTGCCCTTGTTTGGGTCGCCCTTGCCTTTCAATCCGGAAGGATCGCCAAAGCCGCCCGTTTGCACTTGCTCGACGGGAGCTTTCACCGTTGCCGGAGTCGCGTTGCCGCTGCTCAAATTTCCAACCTTAACGTCCTCTTTCGGGCGCTTGGGTTCGTTGGTCTTGACGTCGACTCTTGGCGCGTCCAGAACCTGGGTCATGACCGGCGCCCTGACTTCGACTGGTTGTGCCTTGGGCTGAATCGCCTTCGGCTGCATGAAAACGTGAACCTGCACGGGATTCAACTTTATCGGTTCCGGAACAGGCTGCGGCGGGGGAGGAGGGGTTTTCACTCTCGTTATTTTTGGCGGTGGCGGAGGTTGCGCCACGGGAATCTCGATGACCGGCTGAGCAAGCTCCACGATAGTGTAATTGAGCGCCGTCTTCATTTTTTCAGGGTAGAGCAGGGGAACCAGAAGCATCACGATAACGAGGGCAACTTGAATCCCCGCGCTTACGCCCCAACGGGTCCAATTGCGCTTGGGTTCGGGGAGCATGGCCAAGCGGGCACTGATCGGTTTCGTGCCGATCGCCTGTTTCCAGGCCTCGCGGTTCTGCGGGCCTTTCTTGTCGAAACCGACGCCCAGTCGCGTCGTCTTCGCTGGTGGATCTGCGATCATTGTTGTCATCCGCTTGCCGCCTCAGCTCATTGGTACATGGAATTCGGGTGGCAACCGGTGATGGCTGTGCCTGCCCAAGTTCCCGTGAAGGGCAGAGTCGCCTTCACCGTACCAGCGTACTTATCCGTTTGAGGCTGCTCGAATAGGACTTTCGTACTAGCGACGCGAAGTTGCCAATGCTATTGCGAGCGCAGCGCGGAATACCCCTTTCCCATGAACCCGTTGAGGTGCGCTGAGTTGCGGACTGGGGACAAACATTGTCACTCCCGCCGCGCGAACGGTCAATACGAGGATACTGCAAGTCGGAACACGCGGCCTGTGGTTTCGCGCACCAAATTTCCTAGGCGGGCTTATGCTCTAGGATGCAGGGATGTAGGAAATTGGTGCCTGGCTCCCAGATGGATGAAAAAGCGAAACCACGGGAAGAAGGGATCTGCGCGGAGCACCCGCTGGAGGGCTGCGGGGAGCTATTAGCGCGTCTGCATGAAGAGGCGCAGGCGGAGCGTTGGGATCTGAGCTTGGCCCAGTTTTCCGCGGTTCTGGAGCGGGCGCTGCTCAAGAAGATGGCCGGCGCGAGAATAACCGTCGCGCAGCGGGAAGAATTCCTGTGCACGCTGCATTTGGAGGATTTGGCTCTCGCGCAGGCGTGTCTTGCCGGAAGGGAAACGGCGTGGGAATCGTTTGTGGGAATTTACCGGCCTTATCTGCGCAGCGCCGCGGCGGCAATTTTAAGAGCCAGCGCAACTTCCGCGGAAGCCTGCGAACTTGCGGATTCGCTGTTTGCGGAATTGTATGGGCTGACGGATGGAAAAACCGGAGAGCGATCGCTGTTTCGTTATTTTCACGGTCGCAGTTCGCTGAAGACGTGGCTGAGAGCCGTGCTGGCACAGAGACGGATTGATGCGGTCCGCGCGGCAAAACGATTCGAATCGCTGGATGAACCGGACGGCGACGGAAAGGTTCATGAAATCGCGCAGGGCGTCGCGACGCCGCTGGCCGACCCGCATCGCGAGCGATATATAAAATTGTTTCAGATGGCGCTACTCGGGGCGATTGCACGGATCGAGATACGCGACAGGCAGAGATTGAAACTCTACTATGTGGAAGAAAAGACGCTTGCCGAGATTGGAAAGAAACTTGGGGAGCACGAATCAAGCGTTTCACGAAACCTGGATCGCGTCCGGCGGGGGATGCGGGAAAACATCGAAGAGATTCTGGGAAAGCCCGTGCCTGGACCGGCGCTAAGCGAAGCACAGATTGCGCTGTGTTTCGAGTACGCGACAGAAGATGTGTCGATTGACCTGCGAAAGCTGTTGAAACAGGACGAACCTGGAACGCTGCAAACAGGGCAAAAAGACAAGCAGGGTGCATGATTTCACGACGCAAGAATTCGGCGATCGGCCGTTCTAACCGGAGAGCAAGTTATGGCGCTTGACGACCGCGAACGGAACTTTGAAAAGGCATTGGGGCAGCAACTGCGTGCAAATGCCGGCGCGGGATTGGACTGCCCCGACGCGGAAACGCTGGCTGCCTATCACGAGCGGATGCTTTCGCCGGATGAAATGAGTTCCCTGAAATCGCATATTGCCGCGTGTCCAAGTTGTCAGGAAGTTCTGTCAACACTCGAAGTGACAGACGTGGTTCCGCTTGAAGAGAGGGATTCTGAGAAGGTTCTTGCGAAGAGGGAGCAGGTCGCGCTTTCTCCAGTGTATGAAGAGCTGGCGTTTTCGAAAGCACCAGGACCGGCGGCGAAAGCTTCGGGAGTGCGCGAGATGCCGAAGCCTAGACACTACAGGAAATGGATTGCGCCAGCCGGTGCGATTGCAGCCGGGCTTTTGATTTGGGTGGCGATAGACGCAGGCTGGAACAAGCGAAAGCTGGCAAATCAGCCCGCTCCGGCAGTCGAAATCGCACAGAATCGCGAATTAAAGAATACCCCGCCAACCACGCCGGACCTGGATTCAAGAGCATCGATCCCGGCAGCGAAGCCCGCGGAAAAAACTTTGCCGGCGGAAAATGAGTTGTATAAACAAAACGCTCAGCTGGCGGAGACAGACAAAGAGACCCAATCGCTGAGCAGGGCTAAGGCGAATTCTGCCAAAGGGCGTGGGCCTGCGATGATGCAGAACCAAGTCCAGAATCAGATCCAAAACAATGGAAGCCTGAATCAATCCAGAGTCTACGACTACAGCGTACAGAACCAGGAACCGCCGAAGCAGGTTGCACCAAAGACGACGGCACCGGCCCGAAGCGAGACAAGATCTCAAGATTTGGCAGCGGCCCCTCTTCCACCAGCCCCTAGTGTTGTGACTGGCGCTGGGACGGGCAATGGAATGGGCGAGAGGCGAAAGGATCAGGCCAGTGTGAATTCGGAGACTGTTGAAGTGACGACGGCTGCATCCGGCGTTGCGGACGCAAAGATCGCCCCTACAGGTGCGGCCGCCAACCTTCCTGCAAATGGCAAGTCCTACCAGAAACTAGGCAATCCTGCGAGCGGCGTCGCCTCGGATGCCGCCACGACGGCAAAAAAGGAAAAGCAAGCGGCGGAGGCCGGCCGCATGCAATTGAAGAAAGCCGATACTGGGTATGTGGCGGGAGCAATGGCTTCGGCATCGCTGCGAGACGCGGAAGAATTTCGATTGAGTGTGGTGAGGACAACGGACAAGAAAGTTTTCTGGGTAATTTCGAGAGAGGGTGAAGTGTTCCGTTCGGAAGACGCGGGAAAATCGAGCCAGAAACAGGAGATTGGGGCTGGGATCAAGGCGATTGCCGGGTCGGCCACGGATGCGAAGACTTGCTGGATTTTGGCGGAGAACGGGATGGTCATCAGGACGGCGGATGGCGGACAGCATTGGGCGGCTGCCACTGCTCCGGCAGGTTTCTCGTTCACGACAATTACCGCGCTGGATGCGACACACGCGACTGTGTCCGATGCGAGCGGGAAGATTGGCTATACGACGTCCGACGGCGGGGCGACGTGGAACGTGATGGTGCACTAACTGAGGCTTGAAAAGGCGGCTTCAGAAAGCCGCCCCTACATGGCTTGCAAGAATTTCCGGGTCGAACGTTCTAAGAGTAGAGAGTTCATCTTTGTCGAGGAGAATCTATGAAGATCGAATGGAAGGACATTTCCAAGCGTAAGAAGATGAGCGCGTTGTCCGGCGCGGTTGTTCTGGCTGCGGCTGGAGTGGTGTTTCCGCTCTGCAAGTCCGGTGGAGTACAGGCGGCGCAGGAAAAAGAGAATCCGCGGGCTGCGCAGGATCAATCCACGAGTTTGAACGATCAGACGGATCTGGCGGTGACGGTATACAACTCGAATATCGCGCTGGTGCGGGATGTTCGGAATTTGTCTTTGCCCGGCGGATTGTTCCGGCTGAAGTTTATGGACATTGCAGCGACGGTGAATCCGGCTACGGTGCATTTTCGTTCGTTGAACGAGCCGGAAAAGCTGGGCGTGGTGGAGCAGAACTACGAATACGATTTGCTGGAGCCGGCGAAGCTGCTGCACAAGTACGTGGGCAAGGAAGTGACGCTGGTGCGGTCGTATCAGGACAGCGGGACGACGAAGCGGGAAGAGATCAAAGCGACGCTTTTGGCGGACAACAACGGGCCTGTCTGGAAGATCGGAAACGACATCGTGACGGGAATGTACGCGGAGAGTTACAGGTTTCCGGAAGTGCCGGCGAATTTGTACGACCGGCCGACGCTGCTGATGTCTCTGCAAAACGATGGCGGACGCAAACAGCAGGTAGAGACGTCGTATCTGGCGACGAATCTGGCGTGGAATTCGGATTACGTTCTCACGGTAGGACGCGATGATAAAGCGGCGGACCTGGATGGCTGGGTTACGCTGACGAACAATAGCGGGACGGCATTTCACAATGCGCGGTTGCAGTTGGTGGCGGGCGATCTGAACCGGATTCAGAATGCCCCGGCTCCGATGGCAATGGCTGGGAACGTGGCGATGGCTAAGGCGGCACGCGCGGAACAGTTCGCACAGGAAAATTTCAGTGAATACCATCTGTATACGCTTGGACGGAAAACGTCAGTCGAAGACAAAGAGACAAAGCAGATCAGCCTGCTGCAAGGCAGCGATGTGCCGGTGCAGAAGGTGTTCGTGGTGAACGGCCAGAATTGGTACTACCACAATCAGCAGAACCCGGGCTCGCCGCTCAAGGACAACGTGATGGTTTTTTACAAGTTCAAGAATGAACAGAAAGCCGGATTGGGAATGCCGATGCCAGCGGGGAATGTGCGCGTGTACCAGAAGGATTCGAAAGGCAATGTGCTGTTTGTGGGCGAGGACCGGATCGATCACACGCCGAAAGACGAGATGGTGACGATCCACATCGGGAATGCGTTCGACGTGATTAGCGAACGCAAGCAGACCGACTACAAACGGATTGACACACACACTTGGGAAATGGAGTTTGAAATCACGCTGCGGAATCATAAGGACACTCCGATTACGGTGGAAGTGAACGAACCGATTGGCGGGGATTGGGAGATGCTCAGTTCGAGCTACAAGTACACGAAGACGGCGGCGTGGGCGGCGCAGTTTGACGTGCCTGTTGCGGCGAACGGGACGAGCGTGCTGAAGTACCGGGTTCGGGCGAAGTGGTAGGCGTCGAATTTTCAATCAAGAGGAAGGGCACTCCGTTTGGGTGCCCTTTTTTATTTGGGCGTTAGATTGAGATCGAAGATGCCGCCCTAAAGGGACGGCTCTACAACACCTGGTTTGAGATCGAGGATTGCGTCGGCTTCGATTTCGACGAGCATTTCGGGCGAGATGAGGCGCGAAATCTGAACCATGCTGGTGGCCGGGCGAATGTTGCCGAAAAACTCGCCGTGCGCGCGGCCGATTTTCTCCCACTCGGCGATGTTGAGGACGTAAATGCGCGTGCGGATTACGTCTCTAAGCGAAGCACCAGCGCGGGAAAGGGCCGCTTCAATGTTGCGGATGGTCTGCACGGTTTGGGCGTAGGGATCGCGAACGCCCACGATGCGGCCGTCGGGGCCGGTGGCGGTGGTGCCGGAAACGCTGATGAAATTGCCGATTTTCACAGCGCGCGAATAGCCGACAATCGGCTCCCACTGCACTCCGCTGGAGATATTTTCCCGTGGCATTTGAGGCTCCTTCGTGGCGGTTCATGCGCTGCTGCGGTTGCTGCCGCATGCTAAAATAAAGTGAAATTATCGCACAGGAGCGCTTTGCACGCGGAAGCGGACTGTGTTCTGAAAGAAGCGAGAAGGCACTTCATGCGCTGCAACAGCATATTGGATGCGATTGGCAAGACGCCGCTGGTGCGGCTGAACCGCATCAATCAGGGATTGAAGCCGCAGATGTATGTGAAGGCGGACTACACGAATCCAGGCGGGAGCGTGAAGGACCGCATTGGCGTTTCGATGATTGACGAAGCCGAGCGCAAGGGATTGCTGAAGCCGGGCGGAACGATTATCGAAGGCACGAGCGGGAATACCGGCATGGGGCTGGCGCTGGTGGCGGCCGTGCGCGGCTACAAAATGGTTTTTACGATCACGGACAAGCAATCGAAAGAAAAAGTGGATTTGCTGAAGGCGCTTGGGGCGGAAGTGATCGTGTGCCCGACGGCGGTCGAGCCGGAAGATCCGCGCAGCTATTACTCGGTGGCGAAAAAACTGGCGCGGGAAATTCCCAATTCGTTTTATCCGAATCAGTACGACAACCCGATGAATCCGGAAGCGCACTACAAGACGACTGGGCCGGAGATTTGGGAGGATTCGGAAGGGAAGATTACGCATTTTGTGTGCGGCATGGGGACGGGCGGGACAATCAGCGGCGTCGGAAAATATCTGAAAGAGAAAAATCCGAAGGTGAAGATTGTCGGTGTGGACCCGGAAGGGTCGATGTACTACGACTTCCACAAGAGCGGCGAGACGGTGAAGGCGAAGACATATGTCGTCGAAGGAATCGGCGAAGATTTTTTTCCGACGACGATGAACATGAAGATTCTGGACGACGTGATTCAGGTTAATGACGAAGAGTGTTTCGTCGTGGCGCGCCGGCTGGTGAAGCTCGAAGGGATTTTTACTGGTGGGAGCGGCGGTGGTTGCATGTCGGCTGCGTTGCGCCTGGCGAAAGAGTTGGGGCCGGACGATTTTGTTGTGGCGTTCATGCCAGACACCGGAATGCGGTATTTGAGCAAGGTGTACAACGACGAATGGATGCGCGAGCGCGGGTATGTGGAATCGGCGGTGCCGATTACGGCGGGAGAGATCGTCAGCGCGAAACACAACTCCGGGAAAGTGCGCGAGCTGGTGATTGCTCGGCCGTATCAGACGGTGTTCCATGCGCTGAAGACGATGCAGGAGCAGGATATTTCGCAGATTCCCGTATTCGAGGAAAATCTGCCGATCGGCACGATGTACGAAGATCAAATTCTGACGTTGGCGCTACAAGGAAAAGATTTGCGGAAGCTTGAGGTGCGCGAAGTGATGAGCAAGCCGCTGCCCAAGATTTCGAAGATGGCGCCGGTGGAGCGCGTTACGCATATATTGAGCCACGAAAATCCGGCGGTGTTTGTGGAGATGGGCGAAGCGAAGTTTGAAATTTTGACGAAGTACGATTTGATGAGCACGGTCGCTTCGTTAATGGAACAGAAGCGATAGACAACTCCCCGCGAAAATGTAATTTGGAAAAGAGAGCGCTGTGAAGATTCTGGATTTTAACGAGCGGCTGAAGAACTCGATTCTCATTGCGGATGGCGCGATGGGGTCGCTGCTGCATGAAGCCGTGGGGCCGCAGCGGTGTTTCGATGAGCTGAATACGCTGGAGCCGGAAGCGGTGTTTCGCGTGCATCAAGCGTATATCGAAGCCGGCGCGCAGATTATCGAGACGAACACGTTTGGAGCGAATCGATTCAAATTGACGCCGTTGGGCTTGGGCGACGAAGTGCAGCGGCTGAATTCGCGCGGCGTGAAAATTGCCCGCGAAGCGCGCGAGGCAGCGGCGAGGGAAGTGCTGATTGCGGGATCCATCGGGCCACTGGGGCTGGGCGTGCAGGCGCGGCATCCCGAGCCAGAGCAGATTCTGGAGATTTTCCGGGAACAGGCGCAGGCGCTGGAAGAGCGCGGCGTGGATTTGTTTATTCTGGAGACGTTCACTTACATTGAAGAGATTTTGATAGCGATTGACGCGATCCGATCATTTTCGGGAATGCCCATTGTTGCTTCGCTGACGTATGCGGAAGATGGGCGTGCGTATGGCGATTTGACGCCGGCGCAAGCGGCGGAACAGTTGAAGAACAAAAATGTGCAGGTAGTCGGTGCGAACTGCACGCTGGGACCGCAGGCGCTGTTGCCGATTTTGCAGGAACTTGCGGCAGTGGACAGCTTGCAGGTGAGCGGAATGCCCAATGCGGGATTTCCGAAGCGCGAAGGCGACCGGATCGTGTATCCGAAATCGTCGCCGGAGTATTTTGCTTTGTTTGCGCGCGAAGCAGCGGAAGCCGGCGTGCGAATTCTAGGCGGGTGCTGCGGAACGACTCCGGCGCATATTCGGGCGATGGCGGACGCGGTCCGCTCGTTGAAGCCGGTGCAACATCATGCGAAGGGAGTTGTAGCAGCGGCGGGCGCGAAGCCGGCGCCAATGCTGCATCGCGAGCCGGAGAGCAAGCTCTGGAAAAGTATTCAGGCCGGCAAATTTTCCGTGAGCGTGGAAATCGATCCGCCGAAAGGGATTGCGCTCGATCGGATTTACGAGCAGGTGGACAAGATCATGGCGTCCGGAAAAGTGGACGCGATTGACATCAATTCGGGCGCGATGGCGCGCGTGGGAATGGATGCGCTGGTTGTGGCGGGGGCGCTGGAAGCGCGGGGAGTGGAGACGATTCCGCACCTGACGACACGCGACGAAAATATTATTGGACTACAGGCTGGATTGCTTGGCGCGTGGACGGTTGGCGGCGTTCGAAACGTTTTGGCGATTACGGGCGATCCGCCTTCGGTTGGCGATTATCCGGAGACAAGCGGCGTTTATGAAGTGGATTCCGTCGGACTGGTCAAAGTGCTGAGCCGGTTGAATCAGGGGACGGATTGGTCCGGAAAAACTCTTGGTGGCGCTACGAACTTTACGATTGGTGTGGCCGTGAATCCGGTCGCTGACGATCTGGACGCGGAAATCGAGCGCTTCCAGGCAAAGATCGAAGCAGGCGCGCACTTTGCGATGACGCAACCAATTTTCGATCCGGAACATTGGCATGCATTTGTAAAAAAGCTTGGTAGAAAGCCGGCGATTCCGATTCTGGTTGGGATTTGGCCGCTGACGAGTTACAAGCAGGCGCTGCGGCTGAACAACGAAGTTCCCGGAATCATTATTCCCGAGCCTTTGCTGCACTCGCTCGAAGCGGCGGGCACGGCCGCGCGTGAACGCGGATTTCAAGTGGCGCGCGAAATGCTGGCGTGGGCGCGGACGGAATTGGCGGGGGCGTATCTGATTCCGCCATTCAAACGGTACGAAGAGATTTTAGAAGTTTTGTGATTCTTCAGAAGCCTCTCGCTCAACAACTCCGGGACCTTCTTCACAGGGGCTAAGCCCATCCGTGTTTTGCGGGAATGGGGGAGCTTAAGCTCTGCCACCAGGTAGCCCAAATAAATCGCAGAGCCTTAGACCCTGAAACGTGGTACAGAGAGAAATATATAAGTGATCCCTTTTTAGCAAGACCAATGAAATTCAACGTAGGAGGGTGAACATGAACAACTCACGGTACGGAAAAACGATCGCGAGAATGGGATCTGCGGCGCTGCTTGCAGCCGCGGCCGGGTGCGCCATCCTCGCAACATCTTTCCCGGGCGCCCAAGAAGACAGAGACCACAAAGTGCGAATCGCAGCCGAGCAAACCTTACCCCCGCTTGACGGCGGAAAACTCAAAGCGACGCTTGTTGAAGTGACCTATGGCCCGGGGGCGGGATCACGTCCTCATAGTCATCCTTGTCCCGTGATTGGTTACGTTGTCTCCGGCGAACTACGCACACAAGTGAAGGGCGGTGCCGAGGCCGTGTACAAGGCGGGAGAGACATTTTACGAACCGCCAAATGGAGTGCATCTGGTATCGGGAAGCGCAAGCAAGACTGAGCCAGCCAAGCTCCTGGCGATTTTCCTTTGCGATCACGAAGCGGAGCTCAGTACTCCTGTCGCTTCCGAAGATACCCAGGGACACCATTGAAATGAGCACAGAGGCGATGACGATGTTCGAAAGACTGGCGGGAAGCAGGAAAAACGCGGAGCGATACTCGTTGACATTTCTTCGGATAGCCCTCGGCGCGGCCTTTTTGAACGGCATTGCGTCGCGGTTTGGGTTATACGGGAAAAACACCGGGTATGGAAACTATGCGAACTACGTGAAATACGCAGGAGAAGTGAATTCGTTTATGCCGCGCTGGGCGATACCCTATCTAGCGAACGCGGCGACGGTTGCGGAGCTAAGTTTTGGCCTGCTGCTCGTGCTTGGATTGTGGGTGCGCTGGGCGGCGTACGGAAGCGCCGCGCTGCTGGCGATGTTTGGAATCGCCATGGCGATTTCCTTCGGCGCGGTTTCGCCGCTTGATTATTCCGTGTTCACTGCGTGCGCCGGGGCGCTGGTTGTGGCTGTTCTTGCCGAGAGAAGGAATGAACCGAAGTAAGGAGAAGACAAGCGGCCGCGTAGCGGAGATTTTCGTGAAGCGCGACGGGCAGTGGACGAATCCCGGCTGGCACACGGATTCGGAGAATTTTTCCAAACGTTAGCAATCGCGAGTCTACTTTTCCTTTGCGGCAGACGCAGGGGTGACAACGCTGGTGTGATCATGGATGATGCGCCAGCCTTCCGGGAAACGCTGGAAAACTAAGGAAAATACGCCGCCCACGTCGCCTTTTTCGCGGGCCAAATGCCAGTGGCCCAAAACCAGCGCGGCATCCTTGCCCAACATACGAATTTCAAGACTCGAGAAGTCGAGTTTGCCCATGGTTTGGCGGTCGGGATAGCTCTTCTTGTAGCGCTCTCGGACGGCAATAAAGCCGCGAGCCACGCCGCTGCTACCGGAGAAAGTCAGTTCGTCCGAGTGCCAGTATCCTTCGAGGAAGGCGTCCACATTGCCTTCATTCCATGCCGTTTGCTGGTTTGTAAGCAGGGTCCTGATTGCCGCCTGATCATCGGGATGGTCCGGCTTAGCATAGCTGTAGCCCAGAATTCCGAGGCAGAGAGCTACAACCAATGCAGCGATCTTTAAAGTCTTCATTCTAATTCCCCCATTCAAGAAAGCCAGGCTGCCGCGCTACGAGGCGCTGCCGAAAGGTCTATTCGCGGTAGTACCCTCGGACCATTGCCCCATGCAGTCCCCACCGTCAAACTATTCGTGAGGCTGAGGGTATGTTTTCCGCCATGCTACTTACGATCTCGGTTGTGGCATTAAGCCAATTTGCTGCGTACTATTGGCGCGCTCTGGTCATGGGCGTGGCCGCGCAGCCGGTTTCTGAGCGCGTTCTCGAAGCAGCTCAGATCAGCGACGGCGAGCTTACCGCCCAGCACTTTCCCGTCTTCGCCGAGTTGCACGATCTTACGCCCGATCTTCGGTCTGGGCCACACGGACTCGGTTTCGTCCGCTATTACTACCATGCAGTGAACTTGTTCGGCAAAGTCGCGGGAAGATTCTCGCAGTCTGTCGCGGCATGGACCGAACGGGAGCGCATTCTTTGCGCACGGTACGCGGCCGTCCAGATCGATCGCAGGTTACAGGCGAATCTGGCGCTCGCCGCTTCGATTCGCTCCTGCTAGTTTACCCTTTTAATCTCCAACGACCCGGCGTCTGAATCGCTTGCGATTTTCTGCCTTGCTCCAGCAGAATGCAGGTGCCTTACTTCATCTCGTAGGAGCTTTCGTGCAAAAGATATTGCAGGAACTGCGCCTAGTTCACGCCGGATTTGTCGTTTCCTGGGTGATGTTCGTCGTAGCGATCCAGTTGGCGAATTTGACTTCAGGAATCGAAGCGCCACATTACTTGCCTACGTTCTTGGCGATTCTCTGCGTCCCCGAGATAGGGGTTGCATTGTTTCTTCGAACTCGGTTCCTTACCACGGCTGAAAGTGTCCTTCGAGAAGATCCCCAAAATCGGACAGCACTTGCGAAATGGCGACTAGGCAACTTAGTTTCCTTCTGCTATGCCGAATTCATTTCGCTGTGTGGCGTTGTGCTTAAGGTTGTCGGATTTGGGTGGAATGTTGCGGGAGCTTTTTTTGCGGTCGGCCTGGTTCTGCTACTGCTTTGGGCGCCACGAAAAATCTAGCAGATGCAACGCAGAAAGCGCTAAGTCAGTATGCCCAGCGCATCAGAATTCCGCCTGTCGTATAGCCTGCCCCGACCGTAAGGAGCAAAACTAAATCGCCCTTCTTGACGCGCCCCTGCGCCACGGCGTCGCGCAGGCCAAGAGGAATCGTGGCGGCGGTAGTATTCCCGTAGCTGTCAATGTTTACCATCACTTTCGCATCTTCCACGCCCAGCCGTTCCTGCATTGCCTTGATAATCCGCAGATTTGCCTGATGCGGCACTACGATCGCGATGTCCTCGCTCTTCAGGCCGTTGCGCTCCACCAGATGCGCGGCAAGATCCGCCATGCGCCGCACGGCGTACTTAAAGACCTGCGAACCTTCCTGATGCACGTAGTGCATTTTCTTTGCGACAGTCTCCGCGCTGGAAGGATGAAGCGAGCCGCCGCCGGGCATGAAAAGATACTGGCCGCCGGAGCCATCCACGTCGTGCTCGAAATCCAAAATGCCTTCGTTTGGTCCTGCGGGTTCGAGCAAGGCCGCTCCCGCGCCATCGCCAAAGAGCACACAAGTAGCGCGATCCTCATAGTTCAAAATAGAGGTCATCGTGTCACTGCCGATAACGAGCGCCTTCTTATGCGTGCCTGCCCCGACAAATTGGGCGCCCACGGTGAGGGCATAAGCGAAGCCGGAACAAGCAGCCGAAAGATCGAATCCCCATGCTTTCGACGCACCGATCCTGTCCTGCACAAGGCATGCGGTCGCGGGGAAAAACATATCAGGAGTGACGCTGGCTACGATGATCAGGTCGACGTCGGCGGCGTTCGTGCCGGTTTGCTGCAAGAGAAGCTTGGCCGCTTCGGTAGCCATATGGGAGGTGGCCATGCCTTTGTCCACCACGTGGCGTTCGCGAATGCCGGTACGCGTGCGAATCCATTCGTCGTTGGTTTCGACGATTTTTGCCAAATCGTCGTTGGTCATCACGCGAGGCGGAAGGAATCCTGCCACGCCTGTGATTTTCGCCGCTATGCGGTGAGACATGTCGCTCCTCTTTGTCGGGGCCTGGAAACAAAGAAAAGAAATTCTATGCGATGCCGCCGTGCGTGTTCAAGCCAAGCGGGCTCTCTGAGCTCAGAAGCGGAAAAGATAGCTCAGTTTCACGAAAAAAAGGCGGCCAGTCGTATTGAACGGGGAACGCTGCAATTGCGCCATGGGAGGATTCACCGATTCGTCGAGGCGCAGGTTGCTGAAACTGTTGTTGTAGCCGACGTATAGCGCCGTTCCCGGGTGCACCAGGTAGGTAAGAAGAAAATCGGGAACGAAGTTTTTGGGCGGCTGAATGGGCCCACCGTCGAAGCTGCCGAGGTTTCGCTGTAAATCGAGCAATCCAGTGTTTGCCAGCGTCGTGTCGTAGTCCATGATCACGCGCAGAGAAAGTTCCTTCGTGAATTGATAGTTGAATTTTGTGCGGAGCAGATAGTTGTTAAAAACCGGATGGCCGGGATCGAAACCCGCGGGAGTCGATCCAACTCGCGTCCCAAGCCGGTAGTAGATCGCGGTTTCATCGACGCGAAAACGAGCCGAAGGGCGGATCGTAAAGCCCGCGTTCACGCGATTTACGTTACCAAGGAATGGCGCAAGCCCGTTTGCTGGAAAGAAATTCTCGCCCGTACCCGTGGTATAGCGGCCAGTGAAGCTCAGCCATTTGTAGGGAGCTGAACTGATCTGAAATGCCGTGCTGTGTTTGCGAAAAGGAATGTTTGCGAATAGTTCGTAGGCTTCGCCGCGACTGACGATGAACGTCGTCTGCCGCGTCCAGTCGATCTCGAAGCCAATCGCGGCTTGCCAATCCTGCAGCACTCCATTGTGATCCCAGTCCACAAGCTCGCTCACAGACGGGCCATAGTCGATGATCTTGCTTTTCACCGGGCGCCAGTAATACCCGGCGGCGGCCGTTTGTTGCCGTATGTCCACTCGAGGAACGAAACCAAGCTCCGTGCAAAATCCCGGGCTGTAATCCGAATACTGACTGACCATCACGAAATGCCGGCCGGTGTACGAGAGATCGGCGTAAAGAGTATTGCCCTGCTGCGATGCGGCGTCCGGGCTCGAGCTGCCTGTGCCTGTTGGAGTATTAAAATTCTGGCAAAGTTGAGGCAGGCGATCGTCCTGGCGCGTCCAACTATGCGCCGCCTGCAAATCGGCCACCCAGTTTGTGCCGAATTTGAGCCGCGCATCCAGAGACACGACGCGATTACTTGTATCCGCGAAATCGCGAGTGGAAGCAAACGCGCCGATGTAGGACTGCTTCCCGAATTCACGCGCCACTCGAACGACCCCGTCAGCCGCGCGCGTGTTAAATGGCGCCGTCTGGTCTTGCCCAGGTTGACGATCGTCAATCGCCAGGGCGCCAAGCGTCCATTGGCCGGCCTTTCCGGTCATGCGAGCGCCGAACTGCGGATCCATGATCTGGCGTGAAAAGAAGAGATTGACCGGCGTCATGAAGAAGCCCGCATTTTCAATAAAGAACGGCCGCTTTTCCGGAAAGAACACGGCAAAGCGCTGGTTCACGGTGACTTGCGGATCGTCGGACTCCACCTGGCTGAAATCCGGATTCAGCGTGACGTCGAATGTGAGCGCATCTTTCGCCACGAATTTTGCGTCGAGCCCTGCGCGATGTTCGAAGACATTGCTGTATCGCGGCGCGGTACCGTCCGTGGGCTGATTCAGAAAATGGTTCGACGCAAGCAGTCCGTAGGGAATGAATTGAATGTTACGTCCGGGAGAAACATTTTCGAGTCCGCTTACCGGAGCGAACTGCTGCGCAAGTCCCTGTACACGCTGCGTGATGTACGGCCAATAGTCGTATTCGCTTTTCTTCAGGATCACGCGATATAGAGCCACGCCCCAGGTTTGTTGCGGCTCATGAGTAAACCGCAGGCTCTTGAACGGAATCGAAAACCAGACGATGTAGCCATCCTTAGTGAGCCGGCCTTCTGTATTCCAAACGGTGTCAAAGCTTGTGTCGAACCCCTGGCCTTCCGTATAGATCGCGTCTTCCTGAATCCCAAGTGGATTGGAAAAGTAGTAGTAAGCGCGATGCTTGTCGTGGAACGTATCCAGGAAAACGCCTACGCCGTCGTCCTGATCGAGGTCTTCGCGTTTCGAAAGATGCGCACGTACCGCACCGCCGCTGTCTTTACATTCGAAAATCACGTAAAGATTTTTCTGATCGTAAGAAAGATAAGCGGCCGTGGATTCCGAAGCCGGATCGCCGTCCCCGGGAATGTTCTGTCGAAAATCGGTGACTTTGAGTTCCGCTTCCCGTGGACGCGATTCCAGGAAGTCTTCGATTCTTGGTGCGCGTGTCACGCGAGGGATTTTGGAAAGGGGAATCGTCGCCGAAGGGAGCTGCGCATCGGTGTGCTTCTGCGCGCGCGCCGCCGTAGTGGCCACGCAGAAAATAAGCATCCCAAGTAGGAAAAAGCGGGTCAGGGCACCCATACTTTGTAAACCGGTATACGTTGGTATAGCGTGACTAAAGGATTCACGCAAGAGTAAATTCGTTCTATTGCAACGGGTAGTAATGGAATGCCGGAATCGGCCTTAAGGGCGGACTAGTTCGTGTTTCCAGGTCAGCTTGGCGGTCTTTTGCAGCGTAGCCGCAACGGAACAGTATTTTTCCGCGCTCAACGCAATCGCATGCTTCACGGCATCTTCCTGCAGGTTCCCGCTGATTCGAAAAAGGATGTCGAGCTTCGTCCAGACCGAAGGCGGATTCGGAGCGCGCTCCCCTGAACAGATGACTTCAAGCCATTCCACTTTTTGGCGCTTCTTCTCCAGGATGATCACGATGTCCGTTGCCGTGCATGCGCCGAGCGCCATCAGAAGCAATTCCATTGGCCCTGGACCCTCGTTGGTGGTTCGGTCGGAATCGAGATGAATCGTGTGCCCGGATGGGCTGATCGCCCGAAATTTCTGCCCGCCAGTCCACACTACTTTGGCTGTTTGCATCGAACGTTCTCCCACACACAGCTTATCGCTGATTCGAATTGCGCGGAACTCTCTATGAATTGCGGCCGGTAGTAAGCGATGCCACTTCGATAATGGGATTGGGCAACTGGCGCATGGCTTGCACGAAGATCTCCACGATGCGCGCGTCGAATTGCGCGTTGGCGCAGCGCTCAAGCTCGGCGAGCGCGTCGGATGCCGTGCGGCCTTTCTTGTACGTACGATCGCTCGTAATCGTGTCGTAGGCATCCGCCACGGCCACAATGCGTGCGCCAAGCGGGATATGCTCTCCCAAAAGCGCATCCGGATAGCCGGACCCGTCGAAAAACTCGTGATGATGCAAGACCATCTCCCGGATCCGCGCAAGCGGCGTCAGTGGCTCCAGGATCTTCGCGCCAAAAACCACGTGCGACTTCATCATTTCCCATTCTTCGGGGTTCAGCGGACCGGACTTGTTCAGGATTTGTTCCGGAATTCCCACTTTCCCGATGTCATGAAGCACGGCGCCAAGTCGAATCTCTTCCACTTCTGCGTCGGTCATGTTCATCTCTTCTGCGATCAGCGCGGCGTACGCTGAAACCTTCTGCGAATGTCCTTGTGTGTAATGGTCCTTGGCGTCGATCGCGTACGCGAGAGAGGTGACGGTATCCAGAACTGCCTGAGGCAGAGCTTGCGGCCCGGTCTGATTCTCTGAAGGAGAAGGAGCGGGCGCGGTTTCCGTGGCGGCGAGCGATTCGGTGAACTGCTTCAAGCGCTGATAAATTTCTTCGAACGCTTCCGGACCGGTTGCGAAAAGGCGCTTCAAGGTAACACCGAGGTACGCTTCCAGAACGTCGCGTTTCCATTTCTTCGCTTCGTTGGGATCGAAATGATCGGCCGTGGAAACGGCATTGCCGCCCTGGTGCTTCGAGAGGTACATCGAAGCGTCCGCAACTTGAATCAACTCTTGCGGCGACGATCCGTGCAACGGATAGCAAGCGATGCCGAAGCTGGCGGAAATGTTTTTCTCCCGCAGCAGCGGATCGGCGGAAACCCAGCCGCGCAGTTTTGAAGCGAGCTGCCGCGCCTGCTCCATGGAAGTTTCCGGCATCAGAATGACGAATTCGTCTCCGCCGTAGCGCGCCACCACGTCCGATCGCCGGCAGTTCGTTTCCAGAATTTGTCCAACACGCTGCAGTACGAGGTCGCCTTCCAGGTGGCCGTAAAAGTCGTTGACGAATTTGAAGCGGTCCAGGTCCATCAGCACAAGCGCGAAGGCGCGGCCCGCGCGCGTCGAACGCTTCCATTCCGCGGAAAGCGCTTCCATGAAGAAACGGTGTGTTTTCACGCCAGTCAGCCCGTCGGTGATCGCCTGTTCCTGCGCCTTCTGGAAAGTGAGCGCGTTGTGCAGAGCGCCGGAAATCAGGTCGGCAAGCGTGCCGAGCAAGAGCACTTCTTCGTCGGAAAATTCGATCGCTTCCGCGGACTCCACATAAAGCACGCCATGCAACTGCTCCGCATAGAAAATCGGCAAGCCGATCGCTGCGAGCGAACCGGGAAGCAGCGGCTTCAGAGTGGATTCCGTCGGAAACGCAGCCGTATAGGATGCCATGTTGCCCGTGCGCGCCACCTGGCCGAGCAGGCCGGTGCCGAGCGGAATATGCTGGCCCAGCGCCCCTCGGCGCGTGCCCGCCTCCGCCTGAATGATAATTTCGCGCGTGGAGTAATCGAGCGTCGCGATGCCGATATGGTCGTAGGTCAGACCAGCCTCAAGCTGTTCGGTGATTTTTGCCAGCATCTCGTCGGGATTCAGCGTGGCAATGGCGTTGCGCGAAATCGTATTGAGCAGCGTAAGGTGCCTTGCTTTTGTGCGCTCTTCGTGGAAAAGCCGCGCATTCTCCATCGCGATTGACGCTTCGCTGGCCAGCACGCGCAGCAATTCCAGGTGGCCTTCGTCAAACGCGCGCTCTTGATCCGAAAATACCGCCATGGCCCCGATTGCGCGGTCGTATGCGACCAGCGGAACGCCGCAGAAACAGCCTCGATTGCGGATCGGCTCCACGCCGAGCTTCCGCACTTCTTCCATGTAGTTCTCGCGAATCAGCACAGGCTGGCGCGTGCGTATGATGTATTCCGTGATGTGATTCCCCGCTGGCCGCGTACGTTTCGGCAGTCGCACGCCGTCGATGATCTCCAGGTCGAAGCGCATCTCATCCCGCGCGCTGTCCACTGATCCGATATAAAAATTTTCCACGTCGAACAGGCGCCGCAATTCCTCCCAGACTTTCCGGAATAATTCTTCCTTCTGTAGCGTGGAACTCAGCGCGCGCCCAATTTCGTTCAAAACGTGCAGTTCTTCCGAACGCCGCGACGTTTGCTGGATCAGCATGCTGTTCTCGACTGCCATGCCGATCTGATGGCCCAGGGCAAGGAGGAGCCGGTATTCGGCCGCCGTGATTTTGCGCCCGTCTGGGGAACCGAGCAGGAGTACGCCGAACGCTTGCTCCTTCGCCTGCAAGCTGATGGCGATAATGCTGCGCAGCCCCTGGTTGAGCGCCAGTTGGCGGAATCTGCGAATCGGTTCTTCCTTTTCGAGAACGGCAAGCGATTGATCGCGAAGGTCGCGGAAGCCGAGCATTCCTCCAAGCCGCGCCACCAGGTTGACCAGATAATCGTCAAGCCCCTCTTGCTGAACAGCCTGGCAAAACTCATCTCCCAGTCCAGCGGCCACGACGGAAGTTGGCCCTAGCGGATCGCCGTGATGCAAGAACAGCGCGCCGGCAGGCAGCCGCACCACGCCAAGCACCCGGTCCAGGGCCTGTGAAAGCATGCGGTGAATCTCTCCGCCCACGAAGCCCGAAGTTGCCAGGTTCAGGTTGGACAGCGCGAGCATATTGCGCTCGACGCGGCGTTTTTCCTCTTCGTACAAAGCCATGATCATCAGAATCGCGGCAAAGGCAGCTGGGAATGTAGAAGCAGGGTGAAACGCAATATGCCATTCCATGAGTCGCTGATGGAAGATGACAAACGACATCCCCAAAAGTCCCCACGCATAAAAAACCAGCGCTAACAATCGGTCGGAGAACGTTTCCTGGCGGCGGCTCTCAATCCAGAAGATGGATCCCACGGCGAGATAGACGATGCTGCATGCGAACAAGGGGGAAATCGGAAATTTTAGAAAATAGTTTGCGGCCGCCCACACCGCAAGCACCCCGGCCGTGATCCCAGCTGCCATCAGCCATGGTTTTCTTTGCGCGTAAAGCTGGGCGCCGAGAAAGAAAAGTACGCCGGCCACGCCGAAAAGCCACTGATCCACCGCACTTTGCAGCGAGGATTCGAGCGGTTTACTGGTGAATGCCGAGCCCAGATAATGCAGTGCAAGCAGGCTCCAGCCGGCCGTCCACAGAAGCAGGTAGGTTTGGCGCTTGACGTTGTGAATGTAAGCGAATAGGCCGGCCACAATCGTTGTGGCCACCAGTAGCGCAAGCGCAATCAGTCCGTGGTCCGTCAATGCCGCATCCACTCTCGCGTCCGCCAGTGCGGACGTTCAGAAAACCCACGAAAAATGGGCAAAAAACGCCATTTTGTGCGAGCGGGTGCATAGCGCGAAAGCGCCAAAAACCGGCACAATCCGGCTAAAGACACACCAGCCGCGCACAAAACAAAGTACTTGCGATTATGTGCCACCAAATTTTACCTGTGCAACCGTACTGGCGTACTGGTGGCCAAAGAGACAGTACGCACCCGGTAACGAAAAAGGCACAGAACAATCTGCGGCTTCAAGCTGCATGAATGAGAGAGAAAGCCCTTTCGGCTCAAGTCTTGTGGCCTGGAAGCTCTCACTCAGTCTCGCAAAAAAAAGACTTTTTATTCCTTTCTCGTAACGTCCATCAATGGCTATGAAACCTTCGTACCAGCAACCTGGGTATTCGGAACTATTGGGAAAGAAAGCCGTTACCCGCAAAATCGAACGCAGGTAAGGCCTTATCCCCGGTGCCTGGCAAATTGCAGTAAAGGCCTCTATCGCAGCAAAAATAGAGGTAACTGAGCTTGTATTTCTGGCACGACCTCCATCCGCGCGGCGTCGCTGCGAAACACGTTTCGTTTGCGAGCGCATTCTTCTTGCCTATTCGAGCTTCCTGCGCTTCCAGGAAAACTTCCCGTCGCAGAAAAAATGGCTTCAGCCTGATCGAATTGCTCATTGTAATTGCAATCATCTTGACTATCGCGGCCATCGCGATCCCTTCCTTGATGGCAGCCGTTAACCAAGCTCACATCGTCAAGGCCGTTGGCGACATTCATGCAATTCAATCGGATATCACGCTCTACTGGGCCATCAACGGTGCTTTCCCGGATACGCTCGCTCAAATAGGCGACGACTATTTGCTGGATCCGTGGGGTAATCCTTATCAGTATCTGAATCACGCAAATATGAAAGGCAACGGCCAGGCGAGAAAAGACAAATTTCTTGTTCCTTTGAATGACGACTACGACCTTTACAGCATGGGCAAAGACGGCAAGAGCGTCGCTCCAATCACCGCAAAAAGCAGTCAGGATGATATCTTGCGCGCCTCAAACGGAAATTTTATCGGTCTGGCTTCTCAATTCTGAGGAACTGCATGAAATTGGATTTCACCTATCTTCATAGCCGGCTCGCCAGACGCATCTTCTGGTTGTTCGTTGCGTGTGCACTCCTCCCCATTTCCGTCCTGGCTTTGATCAGTCTGTTCAGCGTATCGAAGGAAATGAAGCAAGAAAGCTACCGTCGGCTGAGTCAAGCCAGTCATGACGAAGGGATGATCGTTTTTGAGCGTCTTCTCTTGTTGGACGAAAATCTTCGGCTGTTATCGGAGCATCCGGCGGATCTTTACTCAGACCGGCAATCGACGGCTCTTGCAAATGCGGATTCGCACTTCAGAAGCCTTGCCGTTTTGTCCGCCAACGGAGAAGCACATCTTCTTTCCGGTCCGGAAATCGAACGCTTTTCTCTTTCTTCCCAGGAAAAGACATTTCTTTCTGAAGGCAAAACATTGCTTTCCGTGCAAAAGTGTTCCCAACCCATGCCTTGCGTCTACTTGGTCCGCACCCTAGAAAAGGACCAGCGCGGTTTCCAATACCTGGTTGGAGTAGCTCATCCAAACTTCCTTTGGAGCAGCGACGACCTTTCGGTTTCCATGGACCTCTGTATTTTTGGGCAGGAGGATCAAATTCTCTTTTGCTCCCGCGCCGCTCCCACATTCGTTTCAGAGAGTTCGGCGGGCGAATTCACCTGGCAGCAAGGCGATCAAAACTACATTGGCCATTACTGGAAACTTCCAATGAGGGCCCGGTTTCTCCAGGACCATTGGACCATCGCGACGATTGAGGAAGAAAATGCGTCCCTCTCTTCACTGGGACAATTCCGCCGCAGTTTTCTCTTGGTCATCTTGCTTGCGGTGTGGATCGTCTTGTTTCTTTCCCTCTTTCAGATTCGGCGCACGCTTGTCCCTCTGGAAAAGCTGCAGGAAGGCACGCGTAAAATCGCCGCGGGAGACCTGCAAACGCGCGTCGCAGTTGCGAGCAACGACGAGTTCCAGGAATTGGGTGCTTCCTTCAATCTCATGTCCGCTCAAATTGAATCTCACGTTCGTTCGCTCAAGACACTGAACGAAATTGATCGCGCCATCCTTTCTTCCTGGGACCTCGATCACATCGTGGAAGCACTCTTTTCGCGCCTTCCCGATTTGCTTTCCTATGATGTCGTCGGCATTACGGTGTTCGGCATGGGAGAACAGCAATCGGCTAACGCATATCTTGCGAGCTCCGGCGGCGATCTCCGGATCGTTCCGGCTCAAACTTCCAGACAGGACATTGAGGCCCTTTTCCAGAGTCCCGAGACCTTTGTTGTCCGCCCCGGAGGGCTCTATCCGGGGTACCTATTGCCGCTGGTCTCACAGGGGATTGCGAACTTTCTTGTTTTGCCGATTCTTGTCGATGGCAGACCAGCCGCTGTATTGGCATTCGGAACCGTCCAAGCGAAGGAATGGGCCGCGGGAGACACGCAGCAGGCGCGCCGCGTCGCCGATCAAGTCACCGTCGCTCTCTCAAACATTTGTCTGGTCAACCAGCTCAAACAGCTCCGATGGGGCACGCTCACCGCCCTGGCTCGTGCGATTGACGCCAAGTCCTCTTGGACTTCGGGACACTCGGAGCGAGTCACAACCACAGCCATCAAGATTGGCCGTGAGATGGGTCTCCCGCAGAGAGAAATAGATATTCTCCATGCCGGCGGTTTGCTCCATGATGTTGGGAAAATCGGCATTTCTTTGCAGGTTCTGGACAAGCCGGGCTCGTTAACTCCAGAAGAGCGCCTGCACATCCAGGAGCATGTGCTTATCGGCGTGCGAATTCTAAAGCCCATTCCCGGATTTGAGGAATTCTTGCCCATCGTCCGTGAACATCACGAATGGTTCAATGGCAAAGGCTACCCCTACGGAATTTCCGGGGAAAATATCAGCTTGCATGGCCGCATTTTCGCCGTTGCCGATGTTCATGATGCGCTTGTGTCCGATCGGCCCTATCGCAAAGGCATGCCCCTCGACAAGGCCCATGCAATCTTGCGGGATTGTTCGGGTTCCCAATTCGATCCTCAAATCGTGGATGCGTTCTTCCGTGCAGTGCAAAAAGAGAACGCGCTTGTCGACCAGACTTCGCTGCAGGAAACAGTTTTCGCAGCCTCGGAGAAATAGAAATACGAAGGGGAATTCCTTTGCAAGTTCCTTCTAAACGGTTCGTCCTCTATCTGATCTCGGCTGGAGCCTTGCTCACTCTGGCTTTGTGGTTCATGTGGAGATCATCCCTGAATAGAGATGTTCCAGACCAGTTGCTGGGAGTTTGGGTTACTTCAGAGCCTGCCTATAAGGACCGATACTTGGAAATTTCTCCGGTTACCATCACGTTTGGAACGGGAGCCAATACGGAATCTACAGGGTTCATTCAAAAGTGCGACGAGTCGCAGGATGGTAACCTCATTCAGTATCGCATCTCTTACAAAACCGACGATGGAGAAGACAATCTGGTTTTCTCTTACAATCGTTTGAGCAAGGAAATACAGCTCAAGAACCAGCGCACCTTTACTTGGCATCAGCTCGTCGCCAGATAGATGACACCTAGTAAGATTTCGTTTGCCTTCCCATCCTCGCACTAAGCTTCTTTGCGGCAGACCGCGCGATTCGCTACACTGGACTTTTGCGATTCGACGGAGATTCTTTGCCTGACATGACTGGACAGCCCGCTTCCTCCTCAAATCAGCCGCGCGTTCGCTTTGCTCCTTCGCCCACTGGTTATTTGCATGTCGGCGGCGCCCGAACCGCCCTCTTCAACTGGCTTTTTGCCCGCCGCTTTGGCGGCATCATGATTTTGCGCATCGAGGATACCGATGCCGAACGCAACAAGCCCGAACTCGTAACCGGCATTCTCGAAGGCCTCAAATGGCTTGGCGTCGATTGGGATGAAGGTCCGTTTTATCAATCCCAACGAACCGAGCTGTATCAGAATTCCGCCAAAAAGTTGCTCGCCAGTGGCGCCGCATTTTTGTGCTATTGCCCTCCGGAAAAGTATGTCGGCGGTGACCATGCCGAGGAAGGCGCGGAAGGCACAAAAGTCCGCCGAGTTGTCCGCTGTTCCTGCCGCGACGGCAAGCCTTCTACTCCAGGCGTAAAACCCGCCATTCGCTTCAAAGTGCCGGTTGGCGGAAAAACAAAATTCTTCGACGCCGTTTTCGGCGAGCGTGAATTCTCCAATGACGAGATCGAAGATTTTGTTCTGGTGCGCTCCGGAAAAGACGGCGCCGAATTTGGCCAGGCGATGTATCAAATGAGCGTTGTCGTGGACGATGTCGACATGCGCATCACGCACGTCATTCGCGGAGCGGACCACATTTCCAATACTCCGAAACAAGTGTTGCTGTATGAAGCGCTCGGTGCGACCCCGCCTGTGTTTGCCCATGTTCCGCTGATTCTTGGCGCCGACAAATCGCGCCTCTCCAAACGCCACGGCGCCACCGATGTCAACATGTACCGCATCGAAGGGTTTTTGCCCGAGGCATTTCGCAATTTTCTCGCCCTGCTGGGCTGGGCGCCCGGTGGCGACGAACAATTCCTGCGAACCAGCGAACTGCTCGAAAAATTTTCGCTCGAAGGAGTCAGCCACACGAACGCTGTTTTCGATCGCCCCAAGCTGGAATGGTTCAACACCCAGTTCCTGCAAAAGCTTCCAATCGAGGAATTGCTGCCGCAAGTCGAAGCGGAGCTGAAAAGCAGCGGCCTTTGGAAAGCCGAATGGGCTTCTGGCGCAGGTCACGAATGGTTTTCAAAAACCGTGGATCTGTTGCGCCCCCGCGTCCGTTTGTTGCCGGATTTCTCCTCCTGGTCGCGCGCCTTTTTCTCGGATGAATTCAGTTACGAACAGGCTGCCAAAGACAAGTTCTGGAAAGACCCCAAAGTTCCCGATCTGCTTTCAAGCACCGCCGATGCACTCGCTGCATTGCCCGAATGGAATCACGACGCCTGCGATCACGCCACCCGCGCTGTTGCCGAAGCCGGCGGCGTCAAAGCCGGTCTCCTCATCAACGCCATCCGCGTCGCCATCGTCGGCCAGGCCGTTGCGCCACCGCTCTTCGACACCATGGTTGTCCTCGGCCAGGAACGCGTAGTCCGCCGCCTCCGCGCCGCGCTAAAGGAATTCGCTCCAGCTTAGCAGCGTAGCCACTCTTGGCTGTGTAACCGTCAAAATCCGCCGCGGACTTCAAATTTGTGCGATAAATGCTGAGCGCTTTCCCTGCGAGGTTCCCGGTGCGTTCCTCTATAAATATCCGAACGGTCCCTTGCGTCTTCGCACGGACAACGATCAGCGAACCGGGTCGCGGCTGTTCATCGCCTGGCAATTAAAGCCAATTTCCAAAGATCGTCTGACAACCTGATATTCATTGAATCTGATGGAACCGTCGAAGAATAGCTACTGGTTTTTAAAAAATTCCGTGTGAGCGATTTTTCCTGTGGTGGCCACGGTGAAGGCTGCGTCAACGTCCTGGCGAACGGGCGGCAGGCAAACCGAATCGTTGCACGCCTGGTAGCGAAGCTTCATCGGGATGTGTTGCGCTCCGGGAGCCGCATCAGCGGGAGGCGTCACTTTCAAATAAAGAACGACCTTTCCGGTGTAGACGTTGAGTTTTTCGTCTTTGGAAAAAGAAAAGGACTTCAGTGTTCCGCCTGGATAGCTGACTTCTCCGGCTTTGTATCCGGCAGGCAACTCCACTTTCAGATCGGTTGGAATCAGATATTCCAAAGTGGGTTTGCGTGCGTTGATGTGAAAGCCGTCACGAATTTTTATTACAACCGCAACTTGAAACTCTTTGCCGCGTGCTACCGGCTCGTACGAAGTGTACGCAGTGGAAGCGACGACATCTTTCGCGGCGGGAATCTGGGCCGCGGCAATCTTTGGCGAAACCGCAATCGCCGCAACCATCAATGAAAAAAAGAATCGCTTCACAGCTTCACCTCTTCGCCGATCTGCTGCGAAATCACCCGGCTCATCACGCCAAACAGATCCTCGCCGGTCTTTTCCAGCACAAACGCATTCTTTGTTTCGTTCCATCCCAACTTAAAACTTGTGGAAAGCGCGGAAATCCAGATTTCCCGCATCGGGGAATTCGGCGAAATCACAAACTTCGCTTCTTCCGGCTCTTCAAACAACACTTCCAGTTTTCCACTTTCTCCTTCCACGTCAAACCCGTGCGCATCGCCCGCCGCGAGCATCCGCCGTTTCAGCTCTTCCAGCGACGCATCGCATTTCTTCTGAAAATCGCGTTCGTCCAGCATCCGCTTACAGATTCCCCTCGATCAGTTTTGCGTATTCTTCGTAGCCAATCGCTCCCGTGGTGCGATGAATCTCTTTTCCGTCTTTGTTGAACAAAACGGTCGTCGGATAGCCGAGCAGGCCGCCGAATTTGTTTGCTACTTCATCGTTGCCCAGCAGGATCGGGTAGTTCATCTGCGATTGCTGGCCGCCACCGATATCATAGCGTTTGGTCTGAACGAACGGCGCGACCACACTCTTTCCTTCGTCGTCCATCGCCACGCCAAGAATGGTAAAACCTTTCGGTTCGTACTTTTGCTGCAACTGAATCAGTTCCGGGATCTCAATCTTGCAGGGTTCGCACCACGTCGCCCAGAAATTCACCAGCACCACTTTTCCTTTGTATTGGGCGACGGTCACATCCTTACCGTCGAGGCTTTTGATGACGGCCTGTGTTGGATCGGCCTTTCCGCCCGCGCTGGCACCGTGTTTGCAGCCGGCGCCAATGAACGCCAACACTACCGCAATGGAAAGAAGAAAAATCTGTCTCCGCATGAAAGCCCCTAAACCTTTCCGCCGATAAGCACGCATTTCCAGTATACCCGCCGCTTTCGATTCTTGTTTCATTTGCCGCCGGTCGCGGCTTTTTCGAGCCAGAGCACGAGCGTATTCAGTGCGCCGAGTTTCCCGGCAAGCCACGTCAGCCGGTTGACGAAAATCAAAGCACCGACAAACAGCAGAAGCGCTCCGCTGAATATTTCAACGGCATGCAGATGCTTCCGGAAGCGCTGATAGAACTTCAGGAACTGGCCGATTCCGACGGCCGTAAGCAAAAACGGAATCGCCAGTCCCGCGGAATATGCGGCAAGAAGCAGCACGCCGCGAAAGATCGTTTCGCTTGCCGCAGCCAGCGCAAGGACTGTGGCGAGAATCGGCCCAATGCAGGGCGTCCATCCGAACGCAAACGCAAAACCAAGCAGGAACCCGCTCCAGATTCCCGGCTGTTTGGAGCTGCTCCGCAAATGCACATCGCGATTCAGCCAGCGCGCCAGGGTCGGCCCGAAAAAACCAATCACGGAAAGAGAGAAGAAATGAACTGGACCTAGTTTGAAAAAGAGCGGGTCGCGATAAACAAGCGAAATAATTCCGAGCGCAACCAAAACCACGCCAAGAATAATTCCCGTTTTTGTGGTGAGTTTGATCAGCCAGCCAAGCAGGTGCAAACCGAACAAGATAATCAGCGCGCCGGCAATTGGCGCAAGTAGAGAGCGATTTTCCCTTAGAAACGATCCGACCGCACTTGCCGAAGCGCCAAAAGAAATAAAGACTACGGAAAATCCGACGACGAAGGAAAGCGCGGACGCAAACAATCCGCCACGCGGCTGCTGGCCCTGGCGCAGTTGCTCCATTCCGACGCCGGACAACATGGAAATGTAGCCGGGCACCAATGGCAAAACGCAGGGAGAAAGAAACGACACAAATCCGGCGAGGAATGCGGCCACGAACGAAACGTCAGCATGCATATTCGGAAAAACCTCGAATCTTATCGGATGAACCTGCCGCGCAAACGGCCGCAAGCAAGGAACGCCTGCGAAGTGCCCCGACAAATTGTCCCACAAATTGCCGCAAATTCACGGTTTCGCGAAACGCGGGAAATGGCAGACAACTGACGGAAACCTCTGGCGCAGCCACTTTATTCCTCCGCGGCACCGCTTCGTAAGCAAAAGAAAATAAGCTGGTTGCCGAGCCGCCTCGTGGCCCCCGGCCTGCTTTCTGCAGACTCTGGAGGAGCGGTATGGCAGGACTTTTCAACACCGGATGGACGCCCAACAAGATTACCCTTCTGCGCGTGGCCGTTGGATTCGCGGCCGTAAGTCTATTTGGACGCGGCACGTGGGCAAACCTCTTTGCCGTGGCGCTGACCGTGGCGGCGATTGCGCTCGATGCATTGGATGGCCATCTGGCGCGAAAGAAACAGATGGCGACGCCGCTGGGCGCGCAACTCGATGTTTTGGGCGATCGCATGATCGAGAACCTGTATTTCACCTATTTTGCCGTCGTGGGAATGGTTTCGTTCTGGCTGCCAGTTTTGTTTTTCGCGCGCGGCGCGGCGACGGATTTTCTGCGCGGGCTGGCATTGAAGTCCGGCCATTCCGGATGGGGCGCGAACGGAATGTTGCAGACGTGGTGGGGCAAAGCGCTGGTTGCTTCGCGCTGGAGCCGCGGTTTGTATGCGGCCATGAAATGCCTTTGCTTCTGTTATCTCGGACTGGAACTGGCACTGACGCGCGGGCCGGTCGCATTGATTGGAACACTCGCAAGCAATGTTCATATGACGATTCGCACGCTCGCCTATGTTTTGACCTGGACGACGGCGGCATTCTGCCTCGTACGCGGATTGCCGGTGCTGATCGAAGGCTGGAACTATTTTGCGCGCGCCGCGGCAGCTCCTCCGAAAACAGGAATGGCGAGGGAAGCGGCATGAACCGCGCGGCATTTTTCGACATTGACGGAACGCTGACGGAAAAACCATCGCTCGAGCTGCGGTATTTTCGAGTTTTGCAACGCGAAGGAAAGCTTGGTTTGCAAAATGGAATTGCGTGGCTCGCGGAAGCGGCGCGTCTCGCTGCGAAGGGCCCGACGTATGTGCAACATGGGAACAAGGCGTATCTGCGCGGGATTCGCTCGACCGGTCTACGGGCGAATCGCGCGGCTGACGATGCGCCCTTTTTTCCGGAAGCCGTGGAATGTGTTGCGCGCCACGCAAGGAATGGCGAACGGATCGTGATTCTCACTGGAACGCTGGAATTTCTTGCGGACGGGATTGCGGAGAAACTCCGAGCGGAAATGTTGAAGCGAAATGTGGCCGCGGAAATCCATGTGTGTGCGACGCGGCTGGAAGAAAGCGATGGCCGCTGGACGGGACGATTGCTGGGCCAGCCAATGTTTGGAGAAGCAAAAGGGATTGCCGTTTGGTGGTATGCGGAGAAATGGAAATTGAACCGGGCGGAGTGCAGCGCGTACGGCGACAGCGGGCTGGATGAATGGATGCTGGCGAGCGTAGGAAAGCCGGTTGCAGCGAATCCGGACTCGCGGCTGCGAGCGACAGCGTTAAGACAACGCTGGGGAATTGTGAGCTGGGCGAGAGAAGTTCGTCCCAAAAAGAAGCTGGCAAAAATGGTTCCGGAAAGCGCGCGATGAATCGAGAGCAAAAAGTCTCTGCCGTTGTAAAAAATGAATTCGCCCGGGCTTGGCAGGAGTGCGGCGTCTTTGAATGGATCGCGCTCGGTTACCTGGCGCTTTCGAGCGTGCTTATCGCGATTTACGCCAAAAATCTGGCGAATCCTTTGCGACTGATTGCCGCGCAGGCAATCGTTGCGTTTGCGATTCTTGCGCTGTGCGATGGCTACGCTCGCAGCGAGAAGCGCGCGATTTTGAGCGGAGAAAAATTCCCAACGAAAGTCTGGCATTTCTGGCGGCACTGGTATCCGCATCTGTTTTTTCTTTTCTGCTTTGAAGAGCTTGCGCATCTGGTTCACCTGGTGAATCCGGGATGGGAAGACGCGAAACTCATCGCGTTCGATTACTGGCTGACCGGTGTTCATCCGGCTTTGTGGCTCGAACAGTTTGCGACGCCGGCGCGAAATGATTTTTTTCAGTTTACGTACATCACCTACTTCACGTACCTGCTGATTGTCGGCGGCGTTTTGTACGTTCGCCGTGACTGGAATGCGTACTGGGCGACGATGACGTACTCCGCCACCGGGTATGTGATGGGATATCTCATTGCGATGACGTTCCCGATCGAGAGTCCGTGGTTTTCGATGGCGGGAATGTGGCACGGAGAACTGCACGGCGGGCCGTTCACCGCGACGATCAGTTTCATTGAACATTTTGGACGCGTGCGCGGCGCGGCATTTCCTTCCGAGCACGTTGCGGGGTCGATTGCCGCTTTGTGGGGCGCGTGGAAGCACCGGCGCTGGCTTTTCTGGACGCTTTTGCCATTTGTAGCGTGCATGTGCATTTCGACGATCTGGGGGCGGTACCACTACGTGGCGGATGTGTTTGCAGGAATAGCGACGGGGACGCTGGGATACGTTGTGGGAGGCTGGCTGATGCGGCGTCGGGCGCCCGAGCGTGGAGCGAAATGGGAGATTGCGGCGCAAGAGGCGCAGAGTTTCGGCGATTGAAGTGAAGAAGCAATGAAGCGGGGAAGTGATGAGGTAATGAAAAGACCCTGAGGACCCCCTCCCGGGTTTCTCGTATGTGTTGATTCTAAAGGGGGTTAAAGTCCTTTGTTTTCTATCAAATCTGTAT